>JAOPXG010000392.1 GCA_025965275.1 Nocardioides sp. | reverse complement strand
GTCGAGAAGGGTCGTGCGGGTGTCGACGTCGATCGAGCGCTCGGTGCCGTCGACGGACAGCGTGATGTGTGCCTCCATGCGCGCCCGGTACCCACTGCGGCCAGCACCACCCCTTCCGCCTCAGGGGTCATGTCGCGCCCTCGGCTGGGTACCGGCCGGGCATGTCAGCACACATCAAGAAGTCCGTGGAGAACCACCGTCCGGTCAAGGCCGAGGGAGTGCCCTCCGAGGAGAGCATGAACACGGCGGACGTCGGCGAGCGGGTGGACCTGGATCCGGAGAAGCAGACCAACCTGAACGACCCGCGACCCGAGCGGCCGGTCCCGGACGCCGACCGGCCCCACGACGACTGACAGCGGGCTGACCTTCGAAGCGACTAGCCGCCGAACCCGTCGTCGACGGTCCCGTCCGGCCGCCCCACGTCGACACGGGATCCGGAGCGGATCTCGTTCGCCAGCTCGCTGATCAGCTCGTCATCGGCCCGCAGTCCGCGGCTCGCCAGCTGGTCGTGGAGATGTCGCTCCACGTGGATCCCGGGATCGTTGGCGTACGCCGTGGTCGTCGCGTCGAGGGCCTCCTGCGCGACGTCCTCGACCGGTGCGCCGAGCGCCGCGGCCCGCGCCGGATCGATCTCGAACCTGTTCATGGTCATGCCTCCGTGAGTCGTTGTCAGACCGAGACCCCTGTACCCCTTCCCCCGTCGCACACTCGGGCGAAGCGTCAGCGAACAGGTTCCCGCTCGACCGGTCGGCGCCGCACCGTGTCGTCGAGGAGGAGACACCACCGGCCCGCGAACCGGGCGGGAAAAGCACCCATAGGGGTGAGCCCGCGGAGTTTGACGGGTCGGACAGTGGGGGACGTGGTCGACATGACCAGTCTCGGACTCGAGGACCCGGCACCTGCGCGTTCCTCTCGGAACTCAGTGGTCAACCAGCTTCTCGCCGACGCCCAGCACGCGGCAGGCTCGCGGCGACGAGAGCTGCTGGACCAAGCCGTGGTGCACATGCTGCCGGTGGCGAGGTCCGTCGCAGGCCGCTACCGCAACCGTGGGGTCGCACTCGAGGACCTGGAACAGGTCGCGTGTCTTGCGCTCGTGGGTGCGGCGAACCGGTATGACCCGGACAAGGCCGACGACTTCCTCAGCTATGCGGTTCCGACGATCCGCGGCGAGGTCAAGCGTTATTTCCGCGACCACGCCTGGAGCATCCGCCCACCACGCCGGATCCAGGAGGTGCAGGGGCAGCTCGCGCAGTCGGACGCGGCTCGGTCCGGGTCCGGGAACATCGACCCGCAGCTGGCGGCCCACGAGCTCGGCCTGGACGTCGAGGACGTCAACGACGCGCTGCGGGCCCAGGGCTGCTTCACCCCCAACTCGCTCGACGCGCCGCAGTCCGACGGGGAGACACCCTTCAGTGAGCTGCTCGTCGACGATCAGTTCGATGAGCACGCGGCGGTCGAGGCCAGGGTCATCCTGCGCAACCTGACGAAAGAGCTCTCACCGCGCGAACGCCTCATCCTCTACCTGCGCTTCGTCGAAGGTCGCACCCAGGCCGAGATCGGTGCCGAGATCGGGGTGACCCAGATGCAGGTCTCCCGGCTGCTGAGCCGCATCCTCCAGAAGATGCGTGCGCGGCTCGGGGAGCCGACCGCCGCGCACGTGGCCTGAGGACCGGGGCGCTCACCACGTTTGACGAGCCGGGGATCCGTCAGCGTCCGACCGCCTTCTCCAGCGCCGCCTTGTCCATCTTCGAGCGACCCTTGACGCCCTGACGCCGCGCCTCCTCGTAGAGCTGGGCCTTGGTACGGCCGCCCGGACCGCTGTGCGACCGGAGACCCCCGCGCCGGCCTGAAGAGATGTCGTCCGTCGAGGTCCGGCTGCTCTCCGCGGCCTCCCCGGCGCGAGCCCGCTCCTTGTTCACCGTGCGGGCAGCGATCTCCTCGGCGGTGTCCTCCGAGCGCCCGCGCTCCTCGAGGCCTTCCTTGATGTGCTCGTACTGACGTTCCCGCTTCTCACTCCACGCCTTCGGCATGTCACGACTCCTTCCGCGTCGACAGCACTTCTCCGGTGTCCGTACCCACGATCGCCTCGGGGATGAGTCGCCAGATCCCCGACATCGCAGCGTCCCTCCTGGGCTCCAGCCCGGACGACGACTCGGTCGCCTGGGCGAGCGCGAACCCCGTGGCACCCGCCTTCACGTCGCAGTTCGCGCAGGCCCTGGAGGATGCCGGGCATCGCACCACCGTGCAGATGGTCCCGGGGGCCGATCACCAGACCATCTACCAGGCCGATGTCGTGAGCGACCGCATCGCGCAGTGGCTGTTGGCCCTTCCCGGTGCGAGCGACGAGCCTCGCTCATGACGGGCCACGAGCGGATCGGTCGGCTCAGGACCGGTTGTGGGCGACCGCTTCCTGGATCAGGGCGACGAACGCGTCGTCGTCGATCGCCTCGTCCTCGCGGATGTCGATCGCACGGCGGGTTCCGGCGTCCAGGCTCGCGTTGAACAGGCCGGCCGGGTCGTCCAGCGAGGCACCGCGGGCGAAGGTGAGCTTCACCTTGTCCCGGTAGGTCTCGACCGTGCAGACGAGGCCACCGCAGGAGAAGGCCGGGACCCCGTCGGGATTGGAGGCCTTGCGCCACTTGGCTTCCTCGACCATCTCCGGCTCGGCACCCAGGATCAGGGACCGCAGCCTCTCGACCGTTGCGCTCTGCCAGTCGTCGCTCACGCGAAGACCCTACGCTCAGCTCTAGGTCGAGATGGCGGTGACGGTGCCGCGGTCCACCACCAGCCGCGATCGTGGCGGCCTGCGGCCGGATCGTGAACGCCTACGAACCGCCGTCGGTCCTCGCGGCTCGTGCGGCCTTGGCGATCGTGTCCTCGACGATCGAGTTGATCCGCGCGCCGTTCGGCCAGCCGGCGTAGTGGCTCAGGAAGATCACGATCTCGCGCAGCTGCTCGTCGTCGAGCTCGCCGTTCTTGTAGGCGGCCGGGATCTGGATGGTGAGCACGTCGTGCCCGCCGGTGCCGGCCAGCAGCCCGATCAGCAGCAGGCGACGGTCGCGGTCCGAGAGGCCAGGGCGGTTCCAGATGTCGGCGAAGAGGTGGTCGGCGGTGATGCCGAAGAAGTCGCCGTCGCCGTCGGTCATGTCGAAGCCGTAGACCTCCTCCATCTTCTCGAGGCCGCGCCGGCGCTGCTCCGGGAGATCGTCGAACTTGTTCATAGCCCCAGTCCCCTTCCGAGTCTGTTCAGCGCCTCGTGTGCCATCGGTACGTCGACGTCGAGCTCGTCCGCCAGTGCGATCGCGAAGGTCAGATCCTTCTCTCCCAGCGCGCGGACGTGGTCGAACACGCCGTACCAGAAGTCGTCCTCCTGGAGCGGCGCGGTCGTCGCCCGGTGCATGATCGCGCCCGGTCCCCCGGTGATCGCGTCGGTGTGCCGGACCACCTTGCCGAGCTCGACCAGGTCGAGGCCGGCGGCCTCGGCGAGGCGCTGCGCCTCGGTTGCGGCGGTGAAGGCCACGAAGTGCATCAGGTTGCGGGCCAGCTTGAACTTCGTGCCGGCGCCGATGGGGCCGGCGTGGGTGACCAGCGACGCCATGGCGTCGAGCGCCGGGCGTGCGGCGGCGAACGCCTCGTCGGTGCCGCCGACCATGATCGCGAGGGTGCCGTCGGCGGCGCCCATCGCGCCCCCGCTGACCGGGGCGTCGACGACCTTGATGCCGTGGCGGGCGGCCGTGTCCTCGAGCTGGGCCGGCGTGTCGGGTGAGACGGTCGAGTGGATGACGACCGTCTGACCGTCGCCGGCGACACCCAGGATCTCCCCCAGCACGTCGCGCACCTGGTCGTCGTCACGCACCATCACGCAGATGATCTCGACCTTCGCGGCCAGCGCCGCGACGCTGGTCGCCACCCGGGCTCCGGCCTTCTCCAGCTCGGCCACCGGGTCGGGCGCGACGTCGTACACGACCAGGTCGATGCCGTCGGACGCCGCGAGCCGCAGCGCCATCGGCTTGCCGATGTTGCCGAGTCCTACGAACCCCACCCTGGTGCTAGGCACGGAAGGTCTGTCCGCCGTCGACGGCGATGATCTGACCGGTGATCCAGGCCGACTCGTCGGAGAGCAGGAAGAGGCACGCGCCGACCATGTCGCCGACCTGGCCCATCCGCTTGAGCGCCATGCCCTTGACCAGCTCCTTGGCCGTGCCTCCTGCCTGGGTGCGCGTCGCCTCGGTGTCGGTGGGGCCGGGCGCGATCGCGTTGACGCGGATCTTCATGCCGCCGAGCTCGTGCGCGAGCTGCTGGGTGAGGCCGTTCACCCCGACCTTGGCCAGACCGTAGAAGCCGGAGTAGAGGTACGCCGCGGTGCTCGACTGGTTGACGATCGAGCCGCCGCCACGCTGCTGCATGTACGGGTAGACCGCGCGGGTCACCACGAGGGCGCCGTCCATGTTCACGGACATGAACTTCTTGTAGTAGTCCCAGTCGACGCTGATCAGCAGGTCGAACTTCATGTCCCCGTAGATCGCGGCGTTGTTGACCAGCAGGTCGATCCCGCCCAGCTCCTCGACCGCGCGGGCGGCCATCGCGTCCGCCGACTCGGCCGACGAGACGTCGGTGTGCACGAAGATAGCGCGCCCGCCGGCCGCCTCGATCTCCTTGGCCACCCGCTCGCCGGACTCGGTGTTGACGTCGGCGACCACGACCGCGGCGCCCTGCTCGGCCAGCGCCGTGGCGTACGCCTCGCCGATGCCCTGCGCCGCGCCCGTGACGATCGCGACCTTGCCTTCGAATCGCTTGCTCATGTGTCTCCTAGGTTGACGGTGGTTGAGGTGTGAGGGCCGCCAGGCCCGATCCTCGAAACCACCTCATGCGGGCTCCGCCACGGTCTTGGTCTCCAGGTACTCCTCGAAGCCCGCGACACCCATCTCCCGGCCGATGCCGGACTGCTTGTAACCGCCGAACGGTGCGTCGGGGCTGAACCACACGCCGCCGTTGACGGCGACCGTGCCGGTGCGGATGCGCGCGGCCACGGCCTTGGCGCGCTCGAGGTCGCCGGCGTCGACCGATCCGGAGAGGCCGTACGCCGAGTCGTTGGCGATCCGGACCGCGTCGTCGTCGCCGTCGTGCGGGATGACGACCAACACCGGGCCGAAGATCTCCTCCTGCGCGAGCCGCGACGAGTTGTCGAGCCCGGAGATGACGGTCGGCTCGATCCAGAAGCCGTCCTGGTCGATCACGTGACCGCCGGTGGCGAACGTGCCGCCCTCCTCGACGGCGAGCCTGAGGTACTCCGCGACCCGGTCGCGCTGGACCTGGGAGATGACCGGGCCGCAGATCGCGCCGGGGTCGGCCGGGTCCTTGGCCCCGATCGACTCCATCGTGGACGCGGCGACCTGGACGGCCTCGTCGTACTTCTCGCGGGGCACGACCAGCCGCGTCGTGATCGCGCACCCCTGCCCCGCGTGGATGCAGGCCGTGAACGCCGTGGCAGCGGCGACCGCGGCGATGTCGGCGTCGTCGAGCGCGATCGCGGCGGACTTGCCGCCCAGCTCGAGGAAGACCCGCTTGAGGGTGGGCGCGGCGGCCGTCATGATCGCCCGGCCGGTCGCGGTCGAACCGGTGAACGACACCATGTCGACCCGCGGATCGGTGGTCAGCACCGCGGCCACCTCGTTGGACAGCGGGCTGACCACGTTGAAGACCCCGGCCGGGACGTCGGTGTGCTCAGCGACCAGGCGACCCAGCTCGCACGCCAGCCACGGCGTGTC
>JAOPXG010000319.1 GCA_025965275.1 Nocardioides sp. | reverse complement strand
CGAACTCGAGCGCGGCAGCCCCTCGCTGCCCCCTGCGCCGGTGAACCCCTCCAGAGAACATCGTCTTGCCAGCTTTCCTGTGCTCCCCCAAGAAGGCGCCACCCAACGCCGACACGAAGCCTAGGGGGGAAAGTTATGCCCCAGCGGGCATTTCACGGGTCAAATGGCCCAGTCGGGCTAGTACCCGGGGACCCGTCCGGACCGTCGGGAGACGCCGGACGCAGGATGCCTACTAAGGCTTCGGCGGGTCTATGTCGGGCTGGGCGAGCTCCTCGACGTTCACGTCCTTGAACGTCAGCACCTTGACCGTCTTCGCGAAGCGCGCGGGGCGGTACATGTCCCAGACCCACGCGTCGGTCATCGAGACCTCGAAGAAGACCTCGCCGGCCTCGCTGCGGGCCTTCACGTCGACCTGGTTGCACAGGTAGAAGCGGCGGTCGGTCTCGACGACGTACTTGAAGATGCCGACCACGTCGCGGTACTCGCGGTAGAGCGTCAGCTCCATCTCGGTCTCGTACTTCTCGAGGTCCTCGGCGCTCACGACGCCGACTCTATCTCCGTGACCGGCAGGTCCACGGCGCCGAGCCCCGCGGGTCGGCGACTATCCACCTGCTGTCATCGTGGGGAGGTGGTCGACGAGGCGGACGTGGTCGTGGTGGGTGCCGGGCTCGCCGGCCTCCAGTGCGCACGCAGCCTGCGCGACCGCGGGATCCACGCGGTCGTCGTCGAGTCGGGCGACCGGCCCGGCGGCCGGGTGCGGACCGACCTGGTGGACGGCTTCCGCTGCGACCGCGGCTTCCAGCTCCTCAACCCCGCCTATCCCGCGGTCCACCGCCACGTCGATGTGGCGGCCCTCGACCTCAGGCGCTTCGGCCGCGGCGTGGTGGTGGCCCGGGAGGGCGGCCAGGCGGTGGTCGCCGATCCGCTCCGGCACCCGACGCTGCTCGCGGCGACGCTACGGAGCGGCTACGTGCGGCCGACCGAGCTGGCCCGGCTCGGCGCCTGGCTCGCCCCCGCCCTCGGACCGGTGCCCAGGCTGCTGGCCGGCCCCGACCGGAGCCGCGCCGAGTCGCTCGACGCCGGCCGGGTCACCGGACACCTGCGGCGCGAGGTGCTGGAGCCGTTCCTCGCCGGCGTGCTCGCCGAGGACGACGGCTCGACCTCGGTGACCTTCGTGCGCCTGCTCCTGCGCAGCTTCGTGCGCGCCACCCCGGGTGTCCCGGCGCTCGGCATGCAGGCCCTCGCGGACCAGCTCGCCGAGGGCGTCGACGTCCGGCTCTGCACCCGGGCTACGGAGGTTCGTCCGGGCAGCGAGGTGGTCACCGACGCGGGCACCCTCCGCGCCCGGGCGGTCGTCGTCGCCACCGACGCCGTCGACGCCGGAGACCTGCTGGCGATCGCGACTCCCTCGATGAAGGGCCTGCGCACCTGGTGGTTCGCGGCCGACCACAGCCCTGCCCAGGCGACGTTCCTCCGGGTCGACGGGCGCGGGCCGCAGGCCGGTCCGGTGGTCAACACCGCGGTGCTCACGGCGGTGGCGCCCGGCTATGCCCCGCGGGGGCAGCACCTGGTCCAGGCGACGACGTTGATGACCGGTGCCCGCGACGAGCACGCCGTACGGCGCCAGCTCGCGGAGCTGTGGTCTGTCGACACCGGCCCCTGGGGCCTGGTGACCGTGCACGACGTGGACCGGGCGCTCCCCCGCCAACCCGCACCGCTCGACGTACGCCGGCCGGTCGACCTCGGCGGTGGCCTGTTCGTGGCGGGCGATCACCGCGACACCGGATCGATCCAGGGGGCCCTGGTGTCCGGCGCCCGGACGGCGCACGCCGTCGCGGTCGCCCTGGGGCGCCCCGCGTGATCGCCCAGGGACCACCGCTGCCCACCCGCCAGGTGATGAGCCAGTGGTGGCGCGACATCTCGTTCCTGCACTGGCGCGTCGACCCCGACGTGGTGGCTCCGCTGCTCCCGCGCGGCGTGGACCCCGACGTCCACGACGGCAGCAGCTGGGTCGGGCTGATCCCGTTCCGCATGGTCGACGGCGGCCTCGGCCGGGGCGGGCCGGTCCCCCGGATGGGGACGTTCTTCGAGACCAACGTGCGCCTCTACTCCGTCGACCCGGCCGGGCGCCACGGGGTGGTCTTCCGGTCGCTCGAGGCCGACCGCCTGCCGGTGGTCGCGGCCGCGCGGCTGACCTTCGGGGTGCCCTACCAGTGGGCGAGGATGACGGTCGATCCGCTGGAGCTGGGCCCGGAGCCGGAGGGCCGGACGATCTCCTACCGCTCCCGGCGGCGTGGTCGCTCCGGGGCGGGCGGCCGCATCGACGTCGAGGTCGGTGCCCCGCTCGACGACCCGGGACCGCTCGAGCTCTTCCTCACGGCCCGCTTCGGGCTGCACACCTCGGTCGCGGGTCGGACCCTCTGGGTGCCGAACACGCACGGCCCCTGGCCGTTGCGGACCGCCCGGGCGACGGTCGTCGAGGACACGCTGATGACGGCGGCCGGTCTCCCCGAGCTGACCGGGTCACCCCCCGAGTCGGTGCTCTTCTCGAGCGGCGTGCGCACCGTCTTCGGGCTCCCCGAGCGGCTCTAGCCCCGCGGCCCGCCGTACATTCACGAAGCGCATCCGGTGGACCGGCGACGGGCCGTGCTCGGTGAGCGCGGCGGCGTGCACGTCGGTGATGTAGCCCTTGTGGGTCTTGAAGTCGTACGCCGGCCACTCGCGGTCGAGCTCGGTCATCATCCGGTCGCGGGTGACCTTGGCCAGCACCGACGCGGCGGCGATGCACGCGGCGACCCGGTCGCCCTTCCAGACGGCGAGCCCGGGCACGCCCAGCCCGTCGACCGGGAACCCGTCGGTCAGGACGTACGACGGGGGCAGGTCCAGCAGCGCGACCGCCCGGCGCAGCGCCTCGACGTTGGCGACGTGCATGCCGAGCCGGTCGCACTCCTCGTGGGAGATCGACACCACCGACCACGCCAGCGCCCGCTTCACGACCTGGTCGTAGCAGCGTTCGCGCGCCTTCTCGGTCAGCAGCTTGGAGTCGGCGAGGCCCGGGACGATGCCGGCCCTGCCCGCGGGCAGGATCGCCGCACCCGCGACCAGCGGACCGGCGCAGGCGCCCCGGCCGGCCTCGTCGACGCCGGCGATCAGGTCGATGCCCTCACGTCGCAGCGCGCGCTCGTAGCCGTAGAGGCCGGCGTCGCGGCGCACGGTCGATCCACGCGGAAGGGCACTCACAGCGTCGACACTAGTGAGCGTCGGGCACGTCCGCGAAGGTGTCCGGACGGTGCACGAACTTGAAGTGGTCGCTCGGCCAGAGCAGCACGAAGACCTTGCCGACCACGTCGTCGACGTCGACGTACGGGTTCTTGGTGCAGTCCTTGTCGGTCTTCAGGCACATGTGCACCGTGGAGTCCGCGGAGTTGTTGCGGTTGTCGCCCATCACGAAGATGTGCCCGTCGGGCACCGGGCCGACCTGCCAGTTGCAGTTCGCGACCATCGGGCCGTAGCACTCGGCGCCGCCGAGGCGCGCGTATTCCTTCTCGTTGAGCGGCTGGCCGTTGACGGAGATCCGGCCCTGGCTGTCGCAGCACTTGATGGTGTCGCCGGCGACGCCGATCACGCGCTTCACGAGGTGGCCGCCCGACGGGTAGAGGCCGACCTTGGAGAGGACCTTCGCGACGCCGTTGGTCGGGCCGGCCGACTCCTCGGCGCTCAGCCAGCCGCCGGGGTCCTTGAAGACCACGACGTCGCCGCGTTCGGGACTGCCGCCGAACCAGTACGACATCTTCTGCACCAGGATCCGGTCGTTCTTGACCAGTCCGGGCTCCATCGACTGCGACGGGATGTAGAAGGCCTGGACGAACAGCGCCTTGATCACGATCGCCAGCACCAAGGCGATGCCCAGCAGCAGGGCGGTCTCCTGCCAGATCGGCAGGTGCTTCTTCTTGGGCTCGCCCACGGTGGTCTCGGCGTGCGAAGACCGCGACACCGGCCCGTCTGGTTCAGCGACGACGGTCGGGTCGCGGTCTTCGGAAGTCACGCGCAGAGAGTAACGACGATGCCTGAGAAAACCCTCAGGCCTCGCGGCGCTCCTTGATCTTCGCGGCCTTGCCGCGGAGGTTGCGCAGGTAGTAGAGCTTCGCGCGGCGGACGTCACCGCGGGTCACGATCTCGATCTGCTCGAAGATCGGGGAGTGCAGCGGGAAGGTGCGCTCGACACCGACGCCGAAGGAGACCTTGCGGACGGTGAAGCTGCGGCCGATGCCGGAGCCCTGCACGCGGATGACCACGCCCTGGAAGATCTGGACACGGGAGCGGCTGCCCTCGACGACCTTCACGTGGACCTTGATGGTGTCGCCGGCGCGGAAGGCCGGGACGTCGTCGCGCTTGAGCGCGGTGCCGAGATCGGCGATGACGTTGCTCATGATATTTCTCCTCGCGAGTGCCACAGGTCAGGCGCGGTACGGGGATCTTTCAGGTGGAGGCCCAGCAGGTGCTGGCCGGCGGCGCCATGTCCCCCCTGTGGCAGGGACTGGTGCGGACCCTCCGCGGACGGGTCCGCGGGGCGATCCTTGTTTGGCCGACTGAGCCGAGGAGCAAGTCTGCCACAGGCGCGACGTCCGCCATAAATCAGGAGCGCTTGGTCATCCGGACCACGCCGGGCTCGACCTCGCCGCGCAGCCGGTAGCCCGCCTTCTTGTAGATCCGCTGGTTGCGCAGGCTGCCGGCGCCGGTGAAGAGGGAGTACATCGTGACGCCCGGCGGCGCGGCCGCCTCGATGCGCTCGAGCAGCGTGCGGCCCAGGCCGCGGCCGGCCAGGTCGGGGGCGACCATCAGCCGGCCGATGTCCCAGGTCTGCTCGTCGTGGAGCGAGGCCCGCACGGCCCCGACCAGGCGTCCGCCCGACCGGGCGACGAGCACCGTGTCGCGGGCGATCCAGGTGCGGAGGTCGTCGTACGTCTCGTGCAGCGCCGGGATCCGGACGCCGGGGTTGTCCTGCTCCTCCTGCACCCAGCAGGCGCGCTGGAGCACGAAGAGCTCGCCGGCGTCGGACGGCTCGACCAGGCGGATCTCGACGTCGTCGAGCAGCACCGACGGGTGGGCGAGGTCGGGCCGGCGCTCGGCGGTGCGTCGCACGGACTGCTCTCGGCGCCAGGCGGCGATCGCCGCGTGGTCCCCGGACAGCAGCACGGGGGGTACGTCGTGGCCGCGCCACGAGGCGGGCTTGGTGTAGACGGGGTACTCCAGCAGGCTCGCCCCCGAATCGGACAGGGTGTGGGACTCCTCGACCAGCGACGCGGCGTTGCCCATGAAGCCCGGCACCAGCCGGACGACGGCCTCGGTGATCGCGAGCGCGGCCACCTCTCCCCCGTTGAGCACGTAGTCGCCGAGCGAGATCTCGCGCACCTCGGCGCGGGTCGCGACGTCGTCGAGCACCCGCTGGTCGATGCCCTCGTAGCGCCCGCAGGCGAAGACGATGCGGTCGTGGGTCGCCAGCTCACGCGCGACGGCCTGGGTGAACGGCTGCCCGGACGGGGTGGTGAAGACGACCGTCGGCCGGTCGTCGCCGATCAGCGAGTCGAGCGCCTCGCCCCACGGCTCGGGCTTCATGACCATCCCCGCGCCGCCGCCGTACGGCGTGTCGTCGACGGTGTGGTGCCTGTCGTGGGTCCAGGCCCGCAGGTCGTGCACCCGGACGTCGATCAGGCCCTTGTCGCGCGCCTTGCCCGCCAGCGAGAGCTCGAGCGGGGCGAGGTAGTCGGGGAAGATCGTGACGACGTCGATGCGCATGACTCAGTCGTCCTCCAGCGGCGCGACGAGGCCGGGACGGTCGGCGATGACGACCCGACGGCCGGCGACGTCGACCTCGGGGACGAGCGCCTCGACGAACGGCACCAGGGTGTCGCGGCCGTCGGTGGCGCGGATCGCGAGCAGGTCCTGGGCGCCGTGGACCAACCCGGTGACCTCGCCGAGCGGGGTGCCGTCGACGTCGTACGCCGTCATCCCGACCAGCTGGTGGTCGTAGAACTCGTCGGGGTCGTCCGGCGACGCGTCGACCGGGACCGTCGCGAGGAGGGTGAGGCCGCGCGCGGCCTCGGCCGCGGTGCGGTCGGGGACCTCCTCGAAGCGGACCAGCAGCACCGAGGAGTGCCAACGGGCGCTCGCCACCGTCACGGTCCGCAGCGTCGACGCCGAGCCCGGAGGAGCCTCGACGACCAGCACCGAGCCGGGCGCGAAGCGCCGGTCGGGCTCGTCGGTGCGGACGTTGATCGTCACGTCACCGCGCAGGCCGTGGGCCTTGCCGATCCGGCCCACGACGACGTCGATGGTCTCCACGCGCTTCCTCTCAGCAGGTCACAGGCAAATGCAGAACGGGTGCCGCCCCGGAGGGCGACACCCATTCAAGCGGTTGTGCGCTATCGACGACGGTCGACGTCGACGAAGTCGATCCGGGCGCCACCGCGACCCGCCAGGGCGGAGATCACGGTGCGGAAGGCGCTCGCCGTACGGCCGCCCCTCCCGATCACCTTGCCGAGGTCGTCGGGGTGCACCCGGACCTCGAGGATCGAGCCGCGGCGCAGCTGCTTGTCGCGCACGCTGACGTCGTCGGGGTTGTCGACGACGCCACGCACCAGGTGCTCGAGAGCATCGGCCAGCATGCTCAGGCCTCGCTCTTGCCGGCGTCCTCAGCGGTGACGGTCTCGGCGGCCTCGGCCGTCTCGGCCGCGCCCTCCGGGGTCTCGTCAGCGGGAACCGGGGCCGGGGTCTCCTCGGCGGCGGCCTCGACGGGCGCCTCCTCGGCCTTGGGCTCGGCCTTCTTCTTCGACGCGGCCTTCTTGGTCACGGCGTCGCCCTTGGGCTCGCTCGCGGCCTCCTTGAGGGCCTCGTTGAAGATCTCCAGCTTGTCGCGCTTGGGCTCCTTGACCTTCAGGGTGCCCTCGCTGCCCGACACGCCCTTGAACTTCTGGAAGTCACCGGTGATCTTGAGGATCTTGGCGACGGCCTCGGACGGCTGCGCGCCGACACCGAGCCAGTACTGGGCCCGGTCGGAGACGACGTCGATGTACGACGGGTCCTCCTTGGGGTGGTACTTGCCGATCTCCTCGATCACGCGACCGTCACGCTTCTTGCGCGAGTCGACGACGACGATGCGGTACTGCGGCACCCGGACCTTGCCCAGGCGCTTCAAACGGATCTTGACGGCCACGGTTGTGGTGTCTCCTCAGGAATATGTGTGTGGTTGAAGGATCCGTCACCAGGTGGGGAAAGCACCGGGTCGGGTCCTTCGATGGGCTCTGCTGCGTCCGGGTGAGAGGGTCCGGGCGCACAGGACTCAGCCGGTAAGTCTGCCAGAGGCACCGTCCGGTGTGGAAATCGGGCAGAGTCGGGGCATGAGCCAGCCGCCACCGTCGTACCCCGTGCCGTCAGGCTACCCGCCGGGCCAGCCCCCGCTGCCGCCGAAGAAGCGACCCAGCGGCTGGTGGTTCGTGGTGGGCGGCGCGCTGATCGTCGCGGCCGTGGCCGCGGCGGTCGGGCTGTTCATCTGGACCCTGTCGGGCTTCCTCGACACCGACGCCTCGATCGACGCCGACGGCAACCCCCACCGGGTGAACGTCGGCACCGACGGCGAGCGGATGCTGTGGCTCGAGGACAGCTCCGGCCAGCAGTGCACGATCGTCGACCTGCACTCGGGCGAGGAGATCCCCCTGCACCGGGTCTCGGCGGAGTACACCAGGTCCGACCCCTCCGGCGACTGGTCCGGGTTCGCACGCTTCGACCCGGGCTCGGGCGACCTCGAGGTGACCTGCACGGCGTCCGACGGCGTCGTCCTGATCGGCCCGGCACCGCGGATCGGCAGCTTCGTGGTCGGCATCCTGGCCACGATCCTCGTCCCGCTCTTCCTCGGCCTCCTCGGCCTCGCGA
>JAOPXG010000389.1 GCA_025965275.1 Nocardioides sp. | reverse complement strand
GGTCGTCGGGTCCGTGGTCGGGCCGGTCGTGGGGTCGGGGGTCGGCGCGGTCGGGCCCGAGGTGGGATCCGTGGTCGGCACGGCGACGGCGGGCTCGACGCCGCGCGACGTCGCGGCGGGCGTCCGGGAGCGCCGGCTCGGGTCCGTGGACGGCGACGCGGTGGGTGACGCGTCGGGCGCGCTGGTGCTCGTGGAGGGGAGGTCTTCGGCCATCGGCAGGTCGGGGCTGCGCTGGATGGTGACGAACAGCCCGGCCATCACCGCGGAGGCGGCCACCCCGGCCACGGCGGCGGTCGGGGCGTGGGCGGCGACGACGTCGCGCACCCGCCCGAACAGCACGGACACGGTGCCGGTCGCGGCGGCCACCCCACCGCCCGAGGCGGCGCCGACGTACGCCGCGGCGACACCGCCGAGCAGCAGCGGGGCCAGCAGGGCGCCGAGACGAGAGTTCACCTCGGTGAGCTCGAGGTAGATGGCGGCGCAGGCCCGGCACTCCTCGAGGTGCTGCTCGACCCGGGCGCTGTCGCGGCGGGACAGCCCGCCGCGGACGTAGGCGCCGAGGCTGGCGCGGGTCCGGGCGCAGGCGTCCTTGTCGACGTCCTGGGCGTGCATGGAGAGGTACGCCTGGCGGAGGCCCTCGCGGGCCCGGTAGGCGAGGGCGGAGACGGAGTTGGCGGTCATCCCGAGCAGCAGCGCGACCTCGGCCGGCTTCTGCCCCTCGACCTCGGTGTGCCAGAGCACCAGCTGCCAGCGCTCCGGCAGCGACGCGAAGGCGCGGGCGGCCGCGGCGCTCTCGAAACCCTCGACGGCGGTGTCGCGGAACGGCACGCCCGGGTCGAACGGCGTCAGGTCACCGGTCGTCTGTAGGCGGGCCGTGGAGCGGATCCGGTCCACCTGGAGCCGGCGTACGGCGGTCAGGAGGTAGGCGCGGAAGGCGAGGTCGGGGCCGCCTCCGCGCTGGAGGACGACGAGCACCTTGGCGAACGCCTCGGAGACCAGGTCCTCGGCGTCACCGGCGGAGACGAGCTGGCGGGCGAGACGGCGGGCGGCCTCGACGTGGCGGGCGAACAGCTCGCCGTAGGCGTCGACGTCGCCGCCCCGGACGGCGGAGATCAGCTCTCCGTCGCTGGGGCCTTCGAGGGTGGAGATGTGGCCGGCCACGTACCTACAACGCGCCAGTCGGGAAAAGATCACGGAATTTCTCGCATTTCCGCGTCATGGACCTCCCCGGGGCCCGTTTCCTCGCCGAGACCAACTGAGGGAGCAACCGTGGGAAGGTTCACGACGCGCACGCGCCGACTGACCACGGACGGCCCTGAAGCAAGGGGGGAGCTGTCCCCGGAGCTGCGAGCGGCACTGCCGCCGCGCTTCGAGGCAGTCGGGGAGGCCCTTGCTTCGGGGTCGGTCTCGGTCGCGGCGTGCGAGGTCGTGGGGGCCTCGCTCGCTCGCGACGGTCTGACGCTGGCGGAGTCCCTGGACGCTCTCGCCACCACGTCTCGCCTGGTCCGTGGCACCGACCCGGACTTCGGCGAGATCCGTGCCCTGTCGGTCGCCTGGAGCGACGCGATGCTCGGCTATCTCAACGGCCTCTCGTGCGAGGACCCGCTCACCGGGCTCGCCAGCCTGGCCCACCTGCGCAGCAGGGTCTCCGACCTCTACCGAGGCGTTGCGGCCGGCGGCGTCCGCGACACCCATGCTCTCGTGGTCGTCGCCGCGCCGCCGTGGCCGGACGCGGCCTCGGGTCGCGACGACACGCTGACCCGGGCGATGCGGGTCGCCCAGCTCGGCGACACCGCGCGCACCGTCTTCTCCGGCACCGAGACCATCAGCCACGTCGCGCCCGGCCGCGTCGTCGTGCTCGCCGGCCGCGACCGGATCGGCCGCCGGGTCGGCCTGCTCCGCCGGATGCTCGACGACAGCGCCGTCGCCCGGGCCCGGGTCTGGATCGAGGGGCTCCCGGACGACGACGCCGGCGCCGGGTCGCTGCTCGACGAGCTCACCCGCGTCTGACCACTCCCTCTAGAGTGACCGCATGTGCGGTCGCTACGCGTCGAGCCGTCGCCCCGAGGACCTCGTCGAGGAGTTCGACATCGCCGAGCTCCGCGTGCCCGCTCCGCTGGAGGCCGACTACAACGTCGCCCCCACCAAGGAGGTCTACGCGGTCGTCGAGCGGCCGCCGTCCAAGGAGAGCGACGAGCCCGCTCAGCGCCAGCTCCGGGTGCTGACCTGGGGGCTGGTCCCGTCGTGGGCGAAGGACCCCTCGATCGGCAACCGGATGATCAACGCCCGCATGGAGACGGTGGCGGAGAAGCCGGCGTACAAGCGCGCGTTCGCGAAGCGGCGCTGCCTGCTGCCGGCCGACGGCTACTACGAGTGGTACCCCACGGAGCAGCTGACCGCGGCGGGCAAGCCGCGCAAGCAGCCCTTCTTCATCCGGCCGCAGGACCACGGGGTGCTGGCGATGGCCGGGCTCTACGAGATCTGGCGCGACCCGACGAAGGCCGACGACGCCGACGACCGGTTCCGCTGGACCTGCACGGTGATCACCACCGACGCCGAGGACGACCTCGGCCACATCCACGACCGGATGCCGCTGATGGTGGAACGGGACCGGTGGGCCGACTGGCTCGACCCGACAGCCCCCCAGGACCAGCTGCTCGACCTGCTCGTGCCGGCCGCGCCCGGGAGGCTCGAGGCGTACCCGGTCTCGACGCTGGTCGGCAACGTCAAGAACAACGGACCCGAGCTGCTCGAGCCGCTCCCGCTGGAAGAGGTCGTCGAGTGAGCCGCAGCGAGCGCACGGTCGAGACGCCGTACGGCCCCGCCCGGCTGGTCACCGACCGGGCCCGGAGCCCCTACGCCACCCTGCTGCTCGGGCACGGCGCCGGCGGCGGCATCGACAGCCGCGACCTCGAGGCGCTCGCCCACCACCTGCCCCGCCACGGCATCACGGTCGTCCGGCTGGAGCAGCCCTGGCGGGTCGCGGGACGCAAGGTGGCCACCCCGCCCCAGACCCTGGACGCCGCCCTGGTCGCCGCCGCCAACCAGCTCCGGACGCGGACGCCGCTGGTCGTCGGCGGACGCTCGGCGGGCGCGCGGTCGGCGGCCCGCTGCGCGAGCAGGCTCGGGGCGGTCGGCTGCCTGGCGCTGGCCTTCCCGCTGCACCCACCCGGCAAGCCGGAGAAGTCGCGGCTCGACGAGCTGCTCGGCGCCGGGTTGCCGACCCTGGTCATCCAGGGGGAGCGGGACACGATGGGCTCGCCCGACGAGTTCCCCGACCACGTCGACCTCTCGGTCGTCCCGACGGCCGACCACGCGTTCAAGACGCCCGCCCGTGGGGGGGTGACCGCGGCGGAGGCGATGGCGATCATCGTCGAGGCGACGCTGGAGTGGATCAACCGTGAGGTCGCCGGTGCCGGAGGCGCAGGGAATGGCCTGCCGGCCTGACGCGTTCTACCCACATGCTTGCCGTGCTCGAAAGGCCCACCACAGGGCTACGCTGGGACGCGATGACTGACCCTGAAGACACCACGCCCGACGTCGTAGAAGAAGTCGACGTCGCCACCGAGACCGATGCCGACCGTTCGGCACGGTTCGAACGCGACGCGATGCCCTTCATCGACCAGCTCTACTCCGCCGCGATGCGGATGACCCGGAACCCGGCCGACGCCGAGGACCTGGTGCAGGAGACGTTCGCGAAGGCGTACTCCTCGTTCCACCAGTTCCGGCCCGGCACGAACCTCAAGGCCTGGCTCTACCGGATCCTGACGAACACGTTCATCAACACCTACCGCAAGAAGCAGCGCCAGCCGCAGCAGTCGATGTCCGAGGACGTCGAGGACTGGCAGCTCGCCCGGGCCGAGTCGCACTCCTCCACGGGTCTGCGCTCGGCCGAGATGGAGGCGCTGGAGCACCTGCCCGACTCCCAGGTGAAGGACGCCCTGCAGCGCCTGCCCGAGGAGTTCCGGCTCGCGGTCTACCTCGCCGACGTCGAGGGATTCGCCTACAAGGAGATCGCCGAGATCATGGAGACCCCGATCGGCACCGTCATGTCCCGGTTGCACCGGGGACGGCGCCAGCTGCGCGACATGCTCTCGGATTACGTACGGGACAACTACCTGCTCACGGTCGGCCGCGACGGAGGCAAGTCATGAGCCACAGTCACGCCGAGCCCACCCCGGGGGAGTGCGCCGACTTCCTCGACCAGATCGTCTACTTCCTCGACAACGAGCTCGACCAGGCCGACTGCTCCGCCGTACGCCTGCACCTCGACAGCTGCAACCCGTGCCTGGAGAAGTACGACCTCCAGCGGACGGTGAAGGCCGTGGTCGCGCGCTCCTGCGCCGAGGCCGCACCCGAGGAGCTCCGCAACCGGGTGCTGCTCCGGATCCGTGAGGTCCAGATCCAGATCCGCGAGAGCTAGCGAAGACGCGTCAGCGGATTCGCTGATGGTGGTCGAGCGAGCCGCGCGACTGAGGAACGAGGTCGCGACCGGCGTGTCGAGACCCCTTGGTGGATGAGGAACATCAGACGCAGAAGAACCCCCGAGCCGGTGACGGTTCGGGGGTTCTGTGCTTGATGCGCTCAGGCGTTGGGGCGCTTGCCGTGGTTCGCGCCCTTCTTCTTGCGAGCGCGGCGCTTGCGGCCGGTCTTGCCCATGGTTTTCCTCCTGATCGAGACGAGTCTGACCCGAAGGTCACGGGTCAGTCTCTCAAACTCCGGCCCGACGGGGAAATCGGGTCGCCGCTGGACGACGAGGGACCGGTCAGAGTCGGGACAAGAAGCGCTCCGCGTCGACGACGACGCGGGTGACCTCGCCGGTGCCGACCACCCTGCCGCCGACGTGTCGGGCCATCACGGTGAAGCGGTGCAGCCGGCCGTCGACGTACGACGACGACGCGGTCACCTCGACGTCCTGCCCGACCGGGCTGGCGCCGACGTGCTCGAGCTCGATCCGGGTGCCGACGCTGGTCGAGCCCGCCGGCAGCGTCGGGTCGATCGCCGCGCAGGTCGCCGCCTCGCACCACGCGAGGAGCCGCGGGGTGGCGAGCACAGGGAGGCTGCCCGAGCCGAGGGCGGCGGCGGTGTCGTCGTCGGTGACCGTGAAGGTCAGGGTCGCGTCGGTGGTCATCGCTCAGAGCTCCAGTCGGAAGGCGACCAGGTCGACGTCCGGCTTCGGCGACCAGTCGCGCTCGGGGACCCGGCGGAAGCCCAGCCGCTCGTAGATCCGGTGGGCGGACGTCATCTGGGCCAGGCTGGACAGCACGACCGCGTCCGCGCCCTGCTCGCGGAAGCGGTCGACCACCAGCCGTGCGAGCGCCTCACCGACGCCCTGGCGCCGGGCCGCGGGCGAGACCGCGAGCATCCGGAACTCGCCCTCGCCGGCCCGCGCGATCTCGCGCCAGGCCGACCCCTCGGGGGTGAGGGTCACCGCGCCGACGACGTCGCCGTCGCGCTCGGCGACCCAGAGCTCGGCCTCGCGGTCGCGGCCGGCCGCGTCGCGCAGGTGGTCGACGTAGGAGTCGTCGGGGCCGCGGGTGAAGTCGGCGTACGCCGCGACGGTCAGCTCGCCGACGACCTCGTGGTCGGCGGGCGTCGCCCGGCGCAGGACCACGCCGGGGGCGGAGCGATCAGACACCGAAGCTGGCCCGCGGGTAGACGGCCTCGACGTCGGTGATGACGTTGACGAGGTAGGGCACGTTCGAGGCGAACGCCCGGTCGATCGCCGGGCCGACCTGGCGCGGGTCGGTCACGGTCTCGCCGGCGCCGCCGAGCGCCCGCACCACCTCGTCGTACGCCGTGCGCGGGGCGAGGTCGGCGATCACGTCGTAGCCGTAGAGCATTTGCATCGGGCCCTTCTCCAGACCCCAGGCGGAGTTGTTGCCCATCAGCATCACGACCGGCAGGCGGTGGCGGACCAGGGTGTCGACGTCCATCAGCGAGAAGCCGGCGGCCCCGTCGCCCAGGAGCAGCACGACCTGGGCCGAGGGCCGGGCCAGCCGGGCGGCGATCGCCGCGCCGAGACCCGCGCCGAGGCAGCCGTAGGGGCCGGGGTCGAGCCAGCCGCCGGGGCGCTTGGGCTCCACGAACTTGCCGGCGAAGCTGACGAAGTCGCCGCCGTCGCCGATGACGACCGCGTCGTCGGCCAGCCGGGGGACCAGCTCGCCGTAGATCCGGGCCGGGTGGATCGGGTCGGCCTCGGCGCCGAGCAGGAGGGAGTCGCGCTCGGTGGCCGCGGCCACGGCGGCCTGGAGGTCGGAGACCCACGTGCTCCAGTCGGGCCGGCGGACGACCTGCTCCATCGCGCCGAGGAGGTCGTCGAAGACCGACGTCAGGTCGCCGGAGACCGAGGCGGCGAGGTCGGCGTGGCCGGCGAGCTGGCCGGGGGAGTCGGCGACGTGCACCACCTGGGCCGGAGTCGCGCCGTCCTTGCCGCCGAACGCGCCGTAGCCGAGCCGGAAGTCGAGCGGGGTGCCGACCACGATCACCAGGTCGCTGCCGCCGAGGGCCTGGCCCCGCGCCTTGGTCACGAGCAGCGGGTGGCCGCCGGGCACGACGCCGCGGCCCATGCCGTTGGTGATCGTCGGGACGCCGATGGCCTCCACGAAGCGCAGCGCGGCCTCCTCGGCCCGGTCGGCCCAGACGTCGGTGCCGAGGATCAGCACCGGGCGGGACGCGGCCGCCAGCAGCTCGGCGATCTCGCCGAGCGCGTCGGAGTCCGGGGCCGCGCCGCGGAGCGGACCGACCTCCGGCGCGGGGGAGGTGGCGGTGTTGAAGAGCTCGTCCATCGGCACGTCGACGAAGACCGGGCCGCGGTGCGGCGATCCCGCCGTCACGAAGGCCTCGTGGATGCCGTCGACGACCTCGCCGGCGGTCGGGATGGTGCGGGCCAGCTTGGAGACGGGCGCGAAGATCGGCGGCTGGTCGAGCTCCTGGAGCGCGCCGGTGCCCCAGCGGCTCTGCGGCGCCCGGCCGCCGACGACGACCATCGGCGAGCCGGCGAACTGCGCCTGTGCGACCGCACTCAGTCCGTTGGTGACACCCGGCCCGGCGGTCAGCACGGCGAGGCCGGGGACCCGGGTCAGCTTGCCGGTGGCCTCCGCCGCGAAGGCCGCGGTCTGCTCGTGCCGGACGTCGAGCAGCCGCACGGGCGACTCGGCCTTGACCGCGCCGTCGTACAGCGGGAACACGTGCGCTCCCGAGAGGGTGAACAGCGTGTCGACGCCGTGGGCCTGGGCCACCGCGATGGCGAGCTCGCCCGCGTGACCGCTCAGATCGGAGGACATGCCCGCATGTTACTGGCCCGTAGCCTGCAGGTATCCCGGGTTGGTGGACCTGAGGGCGTCCACGACGACGAGGAGCAGGTCGGAGCGCACCTGCGGCGGGCGGGCGCCCAGCGACAGCTGGAGGTAGAGCGCGCGGAGGAACGCCTCGGCGTTGCCGCCGACCAGGTGCGGGTCATGGTCGCCGTACGACGAGCGGATCGACGCGGCGGCGGCGAGCCGGGCGATCCACGGCTCGAGCACCCGCAGCGGGACGACGTTGCGGCGCAGCACGTTCATGGTCGCCAGCGCGAGCCGGTCGGGCTCGCCGTTGGTGAAGAGCCGGTCGACCGGGAGCAGCAGCCGGTCGGCGATCACGTCGAGCAGCACGGTGAGCTCGGGGGTGGCCAGGTGCGGCGAGCCGGCGAGGGTGGCCAGGGAGTCGGCGCCGTGGGCGACGGCGTGCGCCCAGCCCTTGCCGGGCACGAAGCCGCGCAGGTCGCGCTCGCGCAGCAGCCAGGTCGCGAGCCGGTCGCCCCACTCGAGGATCTTGCCGCCGGGCAGCAGCGGCCGGAGGTTGTCGCGGGCGATGCAGTCGCCGAGCACCAGTGCAGAGAAGCTGCGCCGGAAGACGGTGTCGGTGCCCTGCTCGCCCAGTCCGACCCGGAGCCCCACCGCCATGCCGTCGCCGAGGCCGGCCAGCAGGTCGTCGTACACGCCGCGGTCGATCCAGGTCGACAGCGTGGGGTAGGCCGTGCCGTCGCGCAGCGCCGGGTCGGGGTCCCCGAGCATCCGGGTCAGCTCGGCCGTGAGGTCGTCCAGCGGGCGGTCCGCGGGAACCGCGAGACCGTCAGCGTGCACCTGACTCCAGTACGACCCCGACATGGCTGCCATCCTCTCAAAGCCGGTCCCGACGTCCACCCCGGGGTCGAGACGCCCGGCAGGTTCCGGCCACGCTCTACTGTGGCCACCGTGCCGTCCCTGACCGACCTCGTGCGCAGCCACACGGACCTCGACGACGACGACGTCGCCTGGGTCCAGCTGCTGCAGGCGGACTGGCAGATCATCGCCGACCTGTCCTTCGCCGACCTGGTGCTGTGGCTCCCCGATCGGGAGGGCAAGGGCTACTGGGCGGCCGGCCAGATGCGACCGACGACCGGCCCGACGGCGTACGTCGACGACGTGATCGGCACGTTCGTCCCGATCGGTCGGCGGCCGCTGATCGACGCGGCGTACACGCACGGTCGCCTGGTCCGTGAGGGTGACCCGGAGTGGCGCGACGACGTGCCGGTGCGGGTGGAGACGATCCCGGTGCGCCGCGCCGGCCGGGTGATCGCCGTGGTCGCCCGCAACACCAACCTGCTCGGCGTCCGCACGCCGAGCCGGCTCGAGCTGTCCTACCTCCAGACGGCCGCCGACCTGACCCAGATGATCGCCAACGGCTACTTCCCGGCGATCGGCCAGCGCAGCGACCACGCCGACTCACCGCGCGTCGGCGACGGCTTCCTCCGGGTCGACGCGAGCGGCCGGGTCGTCTACGCCAGCCCCAACGCCTTGTCGGTCTACCGCCGGCTCGGCCTATCCGGCGACCTCACCGGGCTGTCGCTGGCCGAGCTGACCCGCGAGCTGGTGCCGCCGCGGCGGCGTCCCGACGAGGAGACGCTGAGCGCGGTGCTGGGCGGCCGCGCGAACCTCGACACCGAGATCGGCACGGACGGTGTCTCCCTGATCGTGCGGGCGATCCCGCTGCGCCCGCTGGGCGACCACATCGGCGCGCTGATCCTGGTCCGCGACGTCACCGACCTGCGCCGACGCGACCGCGAGCTGGTCACCAAGGACGCGACGATCCGGGAGATCCACCACCGGGTGAAGAACAACCTCCAGACCGTGGCCGCGCTGCTGCGGCTCCAGGCCCGCCGGATGGACAACGAGTCGGCGCGGCTCGCGCTCGAGGAGGCCGTCCGCCGGGTCGGCTCGATCGCGATCGTGCACGAGACGCTCAGCCAGGCGGTCGAGGAGCGGGTCGACTTCGACACGATCATGGACCCGCTCGGCCGGATGGTCACCGAGGTCAGTGCGCTCGGGAGCCGGGTGCGGGTGCGCCGCGAGGGCACGTTCGGCGTGCTGCCGTCCGAGACCGCGACCGCGCTGGCGATGGTGCTCACCGAGGTGCTGCAGAACGCGGTCGAGCACGGGTACGACGCCGACGAGGCGGACGTGACCGGTGAGATCACGCTGACCGTGCAGCGGCTGGTGGGCCGGCTGCGCGTCAGCGTCGACGACGACGGCCGCGGGTTGCCCGAGGGGTTCGACCTGGACACGTCGACCAGCCTGGGCCTGTCGATCGTGCGGACCCTGGTCGAGTCGGAGCTCGGCGGTCAGCTCGAGCTGGGACCGAGGCCGTCGGGTCCGGGGACCCGCGCGGCGCTCGACATCCCGTTGGAGTGATCGAGAGTTCGTCGGTCGCGCGGCTACTCGACCTGGCGCCTGTTCCCTGGACCGAGCGAGCTCGGTCCAGGGGCGCTCATGCGGTGCGGACGCGGGAGCGGGCGTTGCGCCGCTTCAGCGCGCGGCGCTCGTCCTCGCTGAGGCCGCCCCACACCCCGTGGTCCTGGCCAGCCTCGAGCGCCCACGCGAGACACTGCTCGCGTACCTCGCAGCGTCGGCACACCTGCTTGGCCTCCTCGATCTGGAGGATGGCCGGACCGGTGTTGCCGATCGGGAAGAACAGCTCCGGGTCCTCGTCGAGGCACGCGGAGCGGTGGCGCCAATCCATGGCTGGGGTTTCCTTCTTTCTGGACACATTCGGGCGGCCCGAGTCGTCGTGTCGCTGGGGCGGGGTGCCCGCTGACGGGCACACAAGCGGGCACGGCAGGACCACAGTCCCGCCGTGTACGTCCAGCGTGCCGAGAATTGGACCGTTACACAAGGGGGATGGCTGGTCTCGTGGGTCACAGGGTCCCGAGACCGCGGAATCGGTCGCCGTTCCGGCGCTGTCTCAGCCTAGGCTCCGACCGTGACCGACGACGCCCGGCCTCCCACCCTCCTGGTAGCAGCGGTGCTGGTGGGGTTGGAGGGGCTGTTCGTGTGCGTTCTCGCGGTCCTGGAGGTCGTCGCGCTGGACACCGACCGGGTCGCCCTGGGGATCACGACGGCACTGTTCTTCCTCGTCCTCGGTGCCGGACTGATGTTCTGCGCCTGGGGGCTGTTCCGGGTCCGGTCG
>JAOPXG010000310.1 GCA_025965275.1 Nocardioides sp. | reverse complement strand
GCCGTCGACATCTCCGAGTTCGAGAAGCTCGAGGGCTGCGTCACCTGCCTGTCGGTGCGACTCAGAGGCTGAGCCCCCCGGTGGTTGAGGAAGGACGAAGTCCTGTCTCGATCCACGGAAACCGACGTGGGCGCGTGGGCTGGCTGCGGGGGCAACGAGTGCGGTTGCCAGCGCAACCTCGTCAACCACCGGGCTGATCAGCCGAGGCCGTTGGCCGCGGTGTCGGCCGGCTTCGAGGTGGAGTGCAGCCAGGCGTCGAAGAACCCGTCGAGGTCCTGGCCGCTCTTCTCCTCGGCGAGCGCCTGGAACTGCTCGGTGCTGCCGTTGCCGCCCTTGCGGTCCGCGACCCAGGTCTTCAGCAGGTCCCAGAAGGCGCTGTCGCCGTTGCCGTCGCTCATCACGTTGCGCAGCGCCTGCAGCGCCAGCGCACCGCGCTGATAGACGCGACCGTCGAAGATCTTGTTCACGCAACCGGTGTGGCTCGGGCACGGGTCGGCGACCTCGAGGTCCCAGAACGCGTCGTCGGCGTCGGCGCCGGCGTAGACCCGGTGCAGCCGGTGGTCGGCGGTCTCGCCGCCGTGGGTCTCGGCGTAGTGGTCCTCCATGAACGTCGCGGCACCCTCGTTGAGCCAGATGTCCGACCAGCCGGCGAGTGCCACCGAGTCGCCGAACCACTGGTGCGCGAGCTCGTGCACCACGGTGGAGACCGCACCGGGTCCGTCGCCCCAGAAGGGGTACGTCGGGCGGGTCTGGTTCTCCAGCGCGAACCCAGGTCCCAAACTGGTGGTCAGACCACCGGTGGTCGCGAACGGGTAGTCGCCGAGCTGCTTCGTCAGCCAGTCGAGCAGCTTCGGCGTCTGCTTCATCAGCCCCATGGCGGTCCGCTGCTCAGCCGGCTTCAGTGCCTTCGACACGGCGACGTACGACGGGATGCCGTGCTCGTTGCTCTTCGCGACCGTGTAGCGACCGGCCCCGAAGAAGGCGAGGTACGGCACCATCGGGCGCGCGGTCCACGTCGTGGTCGCCTGGCTCCCGTGGACCGTGCGCTTGTCGAGGGTGCCGTTGGCGACGACCTTGTTGACCTTCGGCACCGTGATGCTGATGCTCATGGACGCCTTGTCGAGCGGGTGGTCGTTGGACGGGAACCACCAGGGCGCCATGTGCGGCTGGTTCATCGCGACCACCTCCTGGTCGCTGGCCAGCCAGTTGCTCTCACCCTCGTAGGAGTACTCCGAGGGCGTGCCGGCGTAGCGGACCACGAGGTCGACCGCCTCCCCCTCGGCGAACGGGTGGTCGATGACCAGCTCGTGCGGGTCGTCCTGGTTGAAGTCGAGGTCGTGGCCGCCCATCGTCACCGACTGCACCGGGAGCAGGAAGTCGAGGTCGAAGCCGGAGAGGTCCGCGGTGGTGGTCAGCGAGACCTTCGTCCAGCCGGACAGCTTGCCGCTGCCGAAGGCGTAGCGGTCGTGGATCTCGTAGCGCTGGACGTCGATGCCGCCGTTGCCGTCGAGCGGGAAGTAGGGATCGCCGATCCCCGCCGACCCGTGCGGGTCGTCGGCGCGGCCGACGGCCGCGCCCGACGTGACGAGTGGCGCGGCCACGAGCGCGGCGGCGGTCAAGGCGGCGAGGCGACGGATCACCGGGACAACCTAACCCCCCGCGCGGAGCCGGTCGCTCGCCTCGTCAGGACCCTTGGTGCTATCACTTTATTGACTCACTCGACTTTGACGACAGGAGCAGCAGATGCAGGTCGTCACGCTGGAGGTCCCCGAGCTCGGCAACCGGTGCCACCTGGTGCACGACGGCCACCACGCCCTCGTCGTCGACCCGCCCCGCGACATCGGGGCGGTCGAACGCGCCGCGGAGGCCGCCGGGGTCGACATCGCCTGATGGGCTACGGCGCGCGGATCGCCTTCGGCTGCAACATCGGCGCCTACTTCGGCGGCATCGCGTCGTTCAGCCAGCACGGGCTGGCTCTGGGGCGTGATGGCGATCGTCCACCGACTGGTCTGCTGACCGACTCCCGACCGACGGCCCGCCCGGGTGCACCCCCCGGGCGGGCCGTCGTCATCAATTCGGTTGCGCAGGAGCCGGACACGCTTCCACACTTGCCCCAGCCGTCCGGTGCGTGCCGGGTGCCCGATCGAGAGGAGCGTGACATGTCCATGACCGTCCTTGACCTGTCCGCAGACCACACCCTCTCGACTCTCTCCTGGAGCACCCACACCGATGCACGACTTCTCCCAGCAGCACCTCTCTGACCTCGAACCCGGGCTCGACCCGTCCTTCGTCTTCGAGTTCGAGGCGTACGACGACCTCGCCGACGGCCAGCGCTGGTCGACCTGGCTGAGCGTCGAGCCGCTCTGCCGCGGCCCGGAGCCGCGCCCCGACTGGGTCGTCACCTCCCAGGGCGCCGTCGACACCGACCTCGGCATCCTCAAGACCGGCAAGGAGGCCGACGCGTTCCTGCTCGAGCGCGCGGTCCCCGGCAGCGACGCTGTCGGCGAGTCGGTCATCCTGGTCGCCAAGCGCTACCGCGGCACCGACCACCGCAACTTCCACCGGGCCGCGTCCTACACCGAGGGCCGCAGCGTCAAGCGCTCCCGCGACGAGCGGGCGCTCAAGCGCAAGAGCACCTGGGGCAAGGTCGTCGCCGCCGGCGAGTGGGCGGTCTCCGAGTGGGACGCGCTCAAGCGCTGCTGGCAGCTCGGCCTGCCGGTCCCCTACCCGGTGCAGGTCGACGGCACCGAGATCCTCATGGAGTGGATCACCCACGCCACCGACGACGGGGTGGAGACGGCTCCGCGGCTGGCCCAGACCCGCCCGGGCCCGGAGCTCCTGGCGTCGTACTTCGACCAGCTGCGCGACGCGATGGCGCTGATGGTGCAGCACGGCATCGTGCACGGTGACCTCTCGGCGTACAACATCCTCGCGGCGGGCGACCGGCCGGTGATCATCGACCTGCCCCAGATCGTCGACCTCGTGGGCAACCCGACCGGGATGGACTTCCTGATGCGCGACTGCACCAACGTGTGCGGCTGGTTCCGCGCCCGGGGGCTCGAGGTGGACGAGCAGGACCTCTTCGGGGAGCTGATCGCCCACGCGTTCTAGGACACGGCCTAGTCTGCGCGGGTGAAGCGATCCCGCGGCCGCGGCGTCCAGGTCGACAGCCTCGCCGAGCTCGACGACCGGATCGCCGCGGGCGCCACGTCGATGCGCGGCTGGCAGGTGCGCGGGGTCGACCTGACCGGGCGGCACGATGTGCTGGCCCGCAGCCGGCCGGCGAGCGCGACGTTCGTGGCCTGCGTGTTCGCCGAGGGCGACGAGGCCATGGTGCGCGCGGCCGGGGCGCTGGTGCTCCCGGCGACCGACGAGGTGCCCGTCGACACCGGCCGCACGAGCCTCTACTCGGCCGAGGAGCTGTACGACACACCGCGGTACGCCGACTCGCTCGACGCCCGTGCGTTCGCCTGGACGCAGCGGCCGTCGACCCGCGACACGGCGCTGGCCCGCGCCCTGCACGACCACGCGGTGGACCTGGCCCTCGAGTCGTGGGTGGAGGACCGCAGCCTGGTCGGGGTGATGGGCGGGCACGCCGTCGAGCGGGGCGCCGCGGCGTACGCCGACGCCGCCCACCTCGGGCAGGCCCTGGCCGGCGCCCACACCGTCGCCACCGGCGGCGGACCCGGATCGATGGAGGCGGCCAACCTCGGCGCCCGCCTCTCGCCGCGACCCGACGCCCTGGCCGAGGCGCTCGGCCTGCTCGCCGAGGTGCCGGCGTACCGCCCGTCGGTGAGCGCCTGGGTGGCGCGTGCGTTCGCGGTGCTGGAGCGGTTCCCCGGCGGGGCCGACACGCTCGGGATCCCCACCTGGCACTACGGGCACGAGCCGCCGAACGTGTTCGCGACCGCGATCGCGAAGTACTTCCGCAACTCGACCCGCGAGGCGACGCTGCTCCAGGTCTGCGACGCCGGCATCGTCTTCCTGCCGGGCTTCGGCGGCACCGTGCAGGAGATCTTCCAGGACGCCTGCGAGAACTTCTACGCCGACGAGTCGTCGGTCGCGCCGATGGTGCTCGTCGGCACGTCCTACTGGACCGAGGAGCTGCCCGCGTGGCCGCTGCTGCGGGCCCTGTCCCGGGGCCGGCCGATGGAGGATCACGTGCACCTCGTCGAGACGTCGGAGGAGGCGGCCGACCTCGTTGTTTCGAGGACGTGAACACCCGGTGAGGACTAGGTTGACGCGGTGCAGATCTCCCGTCGCGACCTCTTCCGTTCCAGTGCCGCCATCGGTGCGGCCGCCACCCTCGCCGGCTCCGGCAGCCTGGCCGCCGAGGCCGTCGCCGGACCCGTCGCCCGTCCCGCCGCGCGGGCCGGGGCCGACGGCACCACGCGCACCGCGGTGCTCGCCAAGGGCCCGGCAGGCCCGGGTGGGTACCGGCCGGTCATCAGCAAGCCGGGTGAGTCGTACGTCGTGCGCGCCGGCATCGGCGCCTCGGCCAAGAGCGGTCGCGGCAAGCGCCGCAAGCCGCTGCTCACCTTCGTCCAGCTGAGCGACGTCCACATCCTCGACGCGCAGTCGCCGCTGCGCCTCGAGCTCGGCGAGGCCGTCAGCAGCTCCGCCTACCGGCCGCAGGAGATGCTCACCGGTCAGGTCGCCGACGCGATGGTGCGCCACATCAACGAGATCGGCGGCGGCCCGGTGCTGGGCAAGCCGCTGGCGTTGGCCATCCAGACCGGCGACAACTCCGACACGGGCCAGTACAACGAGCTGCGCTGGAACATCGACCTCCTCGACGGCGGCGAGGTGACGGTCGACTCCGGCGACCCCGCTCGCTACGAGGGCGTCATGGACGGTGAGCCCGCGTTCTACGACACGACCTTCTGGCACCCCGAGGGCACCCCGGAGGGCAAGGAGGACGACAAGCCGCGGGCCCTGTACGGCTTCCCGCTCGTCCCGGGCCTGCTCGACGCCGCCCGGGCGCCGTTCACGGCCGAGGGCCTCAAGATGAAGTGGCTGACCGCGATGGGCAACCACGACGGCCTGGTCCAGGGCAACTGGGCGCACAGCGCCGCCTACGAGGCGCAGGCCGTGGGCACGGTCAAGAAGACCAGCAAGGGCAACCGCACGATCACCGCGGACCCCAACCGCCGGCTGCTCTCGCGCACCGAGTGGGTGGAGGAGCACTTCACCACGACCGGCCTGCCCGAGGGCCACGGATTCACCCAGGAGAACGTCGACACGGGCACGGCGTACTACACGTTCGACCAGGGCCTGGTCCGGTTCGTCGTCCTCGACACCGTGTCGCAGTTCGGCGACAAGGGCGCGATGTACGACGACCAGTTCG
>JAOPXG010000294.1 GCA_025965275.1 Nocardioides sp. | reverse complement strand
GCCTTCCGGCTGATCGAGTCCACGATCTCCGAGGTGTTCCCCGACGCCGTGCCCGCGCCGTACGTCATGATGGCCGCCACCGACTCGCGGTTCTTCACCACGATCTGCGACCGGGTCTACCGGTTCGCGCCGTTCCGGATGACCAAGGCGCAGCGCGAGTCGATCCATTCGTACGACGAGCACCTCGGGGTCGACGCCTACGTCGACGGCGTGCACTGGTACCGACGCCTGATCGAGAGGATCCCGTGACCACCGCCCTCGACCCCAAGGCCAAGGGTCTCTTTGCGATCGTCGGCTTCCTGGTCTGCGTCGAGCTCGCGAGCGGCATCCTGCAGGGCTACTACACGCCGATCTTCAGCGACATCGCCGACCACCTCGACATCGCCGACGCCGACGTCAACTGGTTCGAGGCCGCGCAGCTGATCGTCTCGGCGCTCGTCGTCCCTCCCCTCGCCCGGCTGGGCGACATCGTCGGGCACAAGAAGGTGCTGCTCCTGTCGACGGCGGTCACCGCGCTCGGCTCCTGGATCATGGCCTTCGCCCCGTCGTTCTCGACGTTCCTCGTGGGCGCCGCCATCCAGGGCGCGTACGTCGTGTGGCTGCCGCTCGAGGTCGCGATCATCTACCGGCGTACGGCGGGCACCGGACGACAGAACCACCTCACCCGGCGGTCGGCCGCGATCCTCGTGGGTGCGCTCGAGCTGGCCGTGATCATCGGCGCGCTGACCAGCGGCGCGCTGGTCGAGGCGACCTCGATGACCGTGCTGCTCTCGCTGCCGGCGATCGCCGTGACGATCTGCTTCGCGGTGATCTGGTTCGGCATCGAGGACCTGCCCGGCACCTCGACCGGCGGCATCGACCTCGGTGGCCTGGGGCTGATCACCGCGGTCCTCGGCTTCGTGATGGGCGGCCTGATCGTGGTCCGGCTCGAGGGCGTGGGCAGCCTGCTCGCCTGGGCGTTGGTCCTCGCCGGGTTCGCGCTGCTGGTGCCGTTCGTCCGCTACGAGCGGACGCAGACCGAGCCGCTCATCGACATCGCGGTGCTGACCAGCCCGGGCCAGTGGCCGGTGCAGCTGACCGCGTTCCTCTTCGGCATGTCCGTGCTGGGCGCGCAGATCCCGCTGTCCACCTTCGCCCGGACCGACCCCGACGTCGCGGGCTACGGCCTCGGCGCGGGCGCGTCGTTCGTCTCCACGCTGGTCGGCGTCTACGTGATCTTCCTGGCCGTCGGCGCCTTCACGCTGCCGCTGACCACCCGACTGCTCGGTCCCCGCGGGGCGCTGGTGCTCGGCGCGCTGCTCGTGGCGCTGGGCTACGCGCTCTGGCTGCCGTTCCACCACGCGACCTGGCAGGCGCTGATCAACATGGCCGTCGCCGGCGTCGGGTCCGGCGCACTCGTGGCGGCCCTGCCCGCGACCGCCGCCGCCGCAGCCCCGCCGGAGCGCACCGGCTTCGCGACCGGCATGACCAACGCGACCAAGACCGTCGGTGGCGCGATCGCGTCGGCGGTCTTCGCGATCGCGCTGTCGGCCACCGGCTCCATCGACGACCCGACCGAGGGCCACGCACCGCTGTCGGGCTACCTCACCGTCTGGTCGGTCTGCGCGGTCGCCGCCCTGCTCGCCGCCGGCGCCCTGCTGATGATGCCGAAGACCGTCGCGGAGGAGCCGACCCCGCTGCTTCGGTAGCCGACTATCCTCGACCGGGCAGGAGGTGATGCCCGATGCCCCAGGACGAGCACGACGACCAGCCCCGGGTGCCCGACCGGTCTTCCGAGCGCGATCCGCGCACCGGAAGCAGCGCGGCCGCCGCCCGGATCCAGCACCAGCACACCTGGGTGGACCTCCAGGTCCGCCAGGCGATGGAGCGCGGCGAGTTCGACAACCTGCCCGGCGCCGGCAAGCCCATCGAGGGCCTCGGCGCCGAGCACGACCCCGACTGGTGGCTCAAGAAGCTCGTCGAACGGGAGAAGATCGCCGTCCTCCCGCCCGCGCTCGCGCTCCGCAAGGAGGACGCCGAGCTCGACGACCGGCTCGACCGCCACAACGTCGAGTCCGAGGTACGCCGCGAGGTCGAGGACTTCAACGCCCGGGTCATCCGCGCCCGCTACACGCCGGTCGACGGGCCGCCGCTGATCACGATGCCGCGCAACGTCGACGCGACCGTCGAGGCTTGGCGCGAGCGCCGGGCGACCCGGCGTACCGCGCCGAAGCCCGACCCCGCTCCCGCGCCCCCGAAGCGACACTGGTGGAATCGACGTCGCTAGGGAGCGTTGATCGAGAGGGACCGGACATGAAGAACGTCGGCGTGGTGGGCTGCGGCCTGATGGGTGCGGGCATCGCGGAGGTGAGTGCCCGGGCCGGACTCGACGTGGTGGTCGCCGAGTCGTCCGACGCCGCGGCGAAGGCCGGGGTCGCCCGGCTCGAGAAGTCGCTGCAGCGCGCGGAGGCCAAGGGCAAGCTGGACTCAGCAGCTGAGGTGCTCGCCCGGATCCAGGTCGTCACCGACCTCGACGCGCTGGCCGACCGCGAGGTCGTGGTCGAGGCGATCGTCGAGGACGAGGCCGCGAAGGTGGCGCTGTTCAAGCGGCTCGACGAGATCGTGACCGCCCCCGACGCGATCCTGGCGTCCAACACCTCCTCCATCCCGATCATGAAGCTCGGCGTGGCCACCAGCCGGCCGACCCAGGTCATCGGCATCCACTTCTTCAACCCGGTGCCGGTGCTCCAGCTCGTCGAGCTGGTCCCCTCCCTGCTGACCTCCGACGACACGACCGCGCGCTCGCGCGCCTTCGTCGAGGGCGAGCTCGGCAAGCAGGCCATCGACTGCCAGGACCGGGCCGGCTTCGTGGTCAACGCGCTGCTGATCCCGTTCATCCTCTCCGCGATCCGGATGATGGAGTCCGGCTTCGCCACCGCCGAGGACATCGACCGCGGCCTGGTGCTCGGCGCCGCGCACCCGCAGGGTCCGCTCGCGCTGGCCGACCTGATCGGCCTGGACACCACCAAGGCCGTGGCCGAGTCGCTCTACGAGGAGTTCAAGGAGCCGCTGTACGCCGCCCCGCCGCTCCTGCAGCGGATGGTCGACGCCGGCCTGCTCGGCCGCAAGTCCGGCCGCGGCTTCTACACCTACTCCTGACCTCGCCTGCCTCACCCGCACCACGTGCGGGGGCAAACCCGCACGACACGCCGCACCTGCTCGGCGTGTCGTGCGGGTTTCCCCGGTCGACCGGGGACACCCGCCACAGTCAGATCGGTCATACCGACGGGTAGCCAACCGCTGCTACGTTCCGCCCCATGAGCGGATCTCGTAGCGCAAAGGACTTCTTCCGACCTCTCGCGGTGGGGGCGCCCACGCCTCTCACCGAGATCCCGGCCAGGCCGAGCCGGGCGATCCACTTCTTCGACCCGAGCAACGCCAAGATGGCAGCGAAGATCCCCGACATGGTCGGCAAGGTCGACGTCCTCCTCGGCAACCTCGAGGACGCGATCAAGGCCGACAACAAGCTCGCCGCCCGCCAGGGACTCGTCGACATCGCGAAGAGCACTGCCGGCCTCGGTGGGCAGAGCGGCCCCACCCAGCTGTGGACCCGGATCAACTCGCTCGACAGCCCGTGGGCGCTCGACGACCTCA
>JAOPXG010000278.1 GCA_025965275.1 Nocardioides sp. | reverse complement strand
CGGTGACCTCGTGCGACCGCAACCTGTCCGCCAGCAGGACGCCGGAGGTGGTCCGCCCCTGGAAGCCGGAGTACGCCGCCTCGTGCTGGCCCTTGAGGAAGATCGCGTCGAACGGCTGCGGGTCGAGGTTCGGGTGGAACGCCTCGCCCTCCGTGCCGACCTCGCAGTGCACCGGCCACGAGTCCCGGAAGTCCGGCGCCGCGGACCAGTGCGCGCCGGGCGCGACGTGGTGGTCCTTGGTCGCCACGACGTGGTCGTAGTCGGGCGCCTTCAGGTCCTTGGCCGCCCAGTGGTGGAGCACCTCGGCGATGTCGGCGGCGACCCGAGCGCCCCCCGCGACGGGCAGCGACCCGCCCTCGCAGAAGTCGTTCTGGACGTCGATGACCATCAGCGCGCGACTCATCCTCCGAATCTACCGGTCACGAGAGGAGGGTCGGGATGACCGGTTCACCCTTCGACATCTGCTGGATCGCCACCGGCAGCTCGTCTCGTACGGCGAGGTGGCGCGTCCGCGCGGACTCCAGCGGCTCGCGCCCGACGGCCTCCCCGGACCGCACCAGCGGGACCAGCAGCGACCGGTCGTCGCCGTCGTCGACGGGCGGGCGCCCGATCCCGACCACCTCCAGCTCCGCGACCCCCGACGCCGACCGCCGGCGCAGCGCGTACTTGCGTCCGCCCACCGACGACTTGTCCGGGCTCCGCTTCGCGACCGGCGCCAGCTCACCGCTCGCGTCCTCGCGGGACACGAGCTTGTAGACGAAGCCGCAGGTCGGGTGGCCGCTGCCGGTGACCAGCTGCGTCCCCACGCCGTACCCGTCCACCGGCGCGGCCGCCAGCGCCGCGATCGCGAACTCGTCGAGGTCGCTGGTCACGATGATCCGCGTCCCGGTCGCGCCGAGCGAGTCCAGCTGGGCACGCACCTCGTGCGCGAGCACGCCCAGGTCGCCCGAGTCGATCCGCACCGCGCCGAGCGAGGGGCCGGCCACCGACACCCCCAGCGCGACCGCCTCGGCGATGTCGTAGGTGTCGACCAGCAGCGTCGTGCCGGTGCCCAGCGAGTCGACCTGCGCCCGGAACGCGTCGGCCTCGGAGTCGTGCAGCAGGGTGAAGCTGTGGGCGCTCGTCCCGGTGCTCGGGACGCCGTAGCGGTGCCGCGCGGCGAGGTTGGACGAGGCGGTGAAGCCGGCGACGTACGCCGCCCGCGCCGCGGCCACCGCCGCCTCCTCGTGGGTGCGCCGCGAGCCCATCTCGATGCACGGGCGGCCGCCGGCGACCAGGGTCATCCGCGACGCCGCCGACGCGATCGCCGAGTCGTGGTTGTAGATCGACAGGAGCACGGTCTCCAGCAGCACCGCCTCCGCGAACGTCGACTCCACGATCAGCACGGGCGAGTGCGGGAAGTACGCCTCACCCTCGGCGTAGCCCCAGACGTCGCCCGAGAAGCGGTACGACGCCAGCCACTCCCGCGTCGGGGCGTCGACGACGTCGGTCAGCGCCTCCAGGACCGACGCGTCGAAGCGGAACGCATCGATCGCGTCGAGGGCGCGCCCGACGCCGGCGACGACGCCGTAGCGGCGCCCCTCGGGGAGCCGCCGGGGGAACAGCTCGAAGACCGCGCGACGGTGCGCGGTGCCCGACCTCAGCGCCGCCTGGAGCATCGTCAGCTCGTAGTGGTCGGTCAGCAGTGCGGTGCTGCTCGTCGGGCTCGGTGTCGGGCTCGGTGTCGGGGAGTTGGCCACGGATGACAGTGTGCCAACATGGGAAACGTGTCCGCCCCCGTCGAGGTCGAGCCGACCCTCACTCCCGACGAGATCACCCAGTCCGCCAAGCCCTGGGTGACGATCGTGTGGAACGACCCGGTCAACCTGATGTCCTACGTCACCTACGTGTTCCAGAAGTACTTCGGCTACCCGAAGAAGAAGGCCGAGAAGCTGATGATGGAGGTCCACGAGGACGGCAAGTCCGTCGTCAGCAACGGGACCCGCGAGGAGATGGAGCGCGACGTGCAGGCGATGCACGAGTACGGCCTGTGGGCCACGATGGAGCACGCTGAATGAGCCGGTCATGAGTGGCTTCCACCGCCATCGGCGCAGCAAGCTGATCATCGCGAACTTCACCGGCTTCGAGGCGGACCTGCTGCGGTCGCGGGCCTCCCAGCTGGTCGAGCTGCTGCGCAACGAGGCGGCCGTGCCGCGCGACGACGTCGACCCGTTCGAGGCGATGATGGACTTCTCCGGGCCCACGCAGGTGCCCGACGACCCGGTGCTCGCGCGGCTGTTCCCCACGGCGTACCCGAAGGACGAGGAGTCGGCGGCCGAGTTCCGTCGCTTCACCGAGGGCTCGCTGCGCGACGGCAAGGTCGCGGCCGCGGTCGCGATCATCGAAGGTCTCGAGGAGGCCGGGCTGCCGCCCGAGCTCACCGAGGACGGCCTGATGATCGACGTGGAGCTCGACGAGCCGACGGCCGAGACGTGGATGCGGTCCTTCACCGACCTCCGGCTCGCGCTCGCGACCCGGCTCGGCGTCGAGGAGGACGACGAGGCCTACTGGCTGTCGCTGCCGGACGAGGACCCGCGCGCCCAGGCCCACGACATCTACGAGTGGGTCGGCTACCTCCAGGAGACCCTGATCCAGGCGTTGAGCGCCTGATGCCGATCCCGCCGTTCGTCGTCGAGCTCCGCAAGCTGGTCGGCACCCACGAGCTGTGGCTCCCCGCCGTCACCGCGGTGATCCTGCGCGGCGACGAGGTCCTGCTCACCAAACGCGCCGACAACGGCGAGTGGGCGCCCGTCACCGGCATCCTCGACCCCGGGGAGGAGCCGGCGGTCGGCACCGCCCGCGAGGCGCTCGAGGAGACCGGCGTCGTCGTGAGCGTCGACCGGCTCGCGTCGGTGGGCTCCAGCCCCCAGGTCGAGCACGGCAACGGCGACCTCGGCGTCTACCTCGACCTGACCTTCGCCTGCACCTGGATCAGCGGCGAGGCCCGGGTGGCCGACGACGAGAACACCGAGGTGCGCTGGTGGCCGGTCGAGGCGCTGCCCCCGATGTCGGACTGGCTCCGCGAGCGGATCGACGACGTCCTCGCGGGTGAGACCGCGGCCCGCTTCCGCACCTGAGCCTCGTAGAGTGGGTGCGTGGCCACCACCCAGAGTTCGCCGCGCGTCCCGCACCCCGAGCACGCACCTCGCAGCGTTGGCGTCGCTCGAAAGACGACCCGGTCTGCCGTCGCTCCGCCGCCTCGCGATGCACGCACCCGGAGCACGGGCCGCCCCCGCCGATCCCCGGGTGGTGGCCAGGCGTGCTGACCATCGACCAGGCGACGTACGACGCGATCGTCGCGCACGCCAAGCGTGACCACCCCGACGAGGCGTGTGGCGTCGTCGCCGGCCCCGAGGGGAGCGACCGCCCGGAGCGGTTCGTCGAGATGGTCAACGCCGCCGGCTCGCCGACGTTCTACGAGTTCGACTCCACGGACCTCTTCCAGCTCTACAAGGAGATGGACGCGAACGACGAGGAGCCCGTCGTGGTCTACCACTCCCACACCGCGACCGAGGCCTACCCGAGCCGCACCGACATCGGCCTGGCCAGCGAGCCGGGAGCACACTACGTGCTGGTGAGCACGCGCGAGCACGGGAATAACGAGGGCCCTGTGGAGTTCAGGTCGTACAGGATCGTCGACGGCGAGGTGACCGAGGAAGAGGTCACCGTCGTGGACGAGCTGCCCCGCTAGAGAACAACCGAGGAGAGAACCAGATGGCCATCGAGGTCAGGATCCCGACCATCCTGCGCACCTACACCGGCGGCGAGAAGGCCGTCAGTGCCGACGGTGCCAGCCTGAGCGCGCTGATCGAAGACCTGGAGGCCAACCACCCCGGGCTCAAGGAGCGGCTCATCGAGAACGGCGACCTGCGCCGCTTCGTGAACGTGTACGTCAACGACGAGGACGTCCGCTTCATCGGCGGCCTCGAGGCCGAGCTGAGCGACGGCGACCAGGTCGTCGTGCTCCCGGCCGTCGCCGGCGGCGCCGCCTGACATGACCCGCTACGACAACCTGCTCGCCTCCGTCGGCAACACGCCGCTGGTGGGGCTCCCGCGGTTGTCGCCGACCCCGGACGTGCGCCTCTGGGCCAAGCTGGAGGACCGCAACCCGACCGGCTCGATCAAGGACCGCCCGGCCCTGAAGATGATCGAGGAGGCGGAGAAGGACGGCACCCTGCGTCCCGGCTGCACGATCCTCGAGCCCACCTCCGGCAACACCGGCATCTCGCTGGCCATGGCGGCCAAGCTGAAGGGGTACCGGATCGTCTGCGTGATGCCGGAGAACACCTCGGAGGAGCGCCGGCAGCTGCTGCGGATGTGGGGCGCCGAGATCGTCTCCTCGCCCGCGGCGGTCGGCTCGAACGAGGCCGTACGGGTGGCCAAGAAGGTCGACGCCGAGCACCCGGACTGGGTGATGCTCTACCAGTACGGCAACGCCGCCAACGCGCTCTCCCACGAGCAGGGCACCGGCCCCGAGATCCTCGCCGACCTGCCCTCGATCACGCACTTCGTCGCTGGGCTGGGCACCACCGGCACCCTGATGGGCGTCAGCCGCTTCTTCCGCACCGCCAAGCCCGAGGTCCGGATCGTCGCCGCAGAGCCCCGGTACGGCGAGCTGGTCTACGGCCTGCGCAACCTCGACGAGGGCTTCGTGCCCGAGCTGTACGACGCCGACCTGATCGACTCGCGCTTCTCGGTTGGCCCCCGGGACGCCGTACGCCGGGTGCGCGAGCTGCTCGAGCTCGAGGGCATCTTCGCCGGCATCTCGACCGGTGCGATCCTGCACGCCGCCCTCGGCCAGGCGGCCAAGGCGGTCCAGGCGGGAGAGAGCGCCGACATCGCGTTCGTCGTCTGCGACGGCGGCTGGAAGTACCTCTCCACCGGCGCCTATGAGGGCACCATCGACGAGGCCGAGGACCGGCTCGAGGGCCAGCTCTGGGCGTAGCCGCCGGGCACGCCACGGGTTACGCTCCTGCCACCCGGTCCGACCGACTCCAGGGAGCCTGCCGTGCGTGAGATCGTCGTCTTCAGCGGCAGCGCTCACCGACCACTCGCCTCGGCGATCTGCGACGCCCTTGGCGTCGAGCTGTCGTCGGTCGAGATGACCCGGTTCAGCAACGACTGCCTGCAGGCGCAGCTGCAGGCCAACTGCCGTCAGCGCGACGTCTACCTCGTGCAGCCGCTCGTGCCGCCGACCCAGGACCACCTGATGGAGCTCCTGCTGATGGTCGACGCGGCCCGCGGTGCGTCGGCCGCCCAGATCACGGCGGTGATCCCGTACTACGCCTACGCCCGGTCGGACAAGAAGGATGCCTCGCGCATCTCGATCGGGGGCCGGCTGGTCGCCGACATGCTGGTGGCGGCCGGGGTCGACCGGGTGCTCACGATGACCCTGCACGCGCCGCAGGTGCACGGCTTCTTCTCGGTGCCCGTCGACCACCTGACCGCGCTGGGCGTGCTCTCCGACCACTTCCTCGGCCAGGACCCCGAGAACGCCGTGGTCGTGTCCCCGGACTTCGGCAACGCCAAGACCGCGACCCAGTTCGCCCGGCTGCTCGGCCTGCCGGTGGCGGCGGGCAGCAAGAAGCGGCTCGCCGACGACCGGGTGGTCATCGACGCGATCGTCGGCGACGTGGCCGGCAAGCGGGCGATCGTCCTCGACGACGAGATCGCCACCGGTGGGTCGATCGTCGAGCTGCTCGACCGGCTGGGCGAGCAGGGCTGCACCGAGGCCGCGGTGGCGTGCACGCACGGGCTCTTCGTGGGCAAGGCACTCGAGCGGCTCCGCGGGCACCCGATGATCAGCGAGGTCGTCACCACCGACACGGTGCCGCCGCCGGGCGACTGGCCCGAGCTGAAGGTGCGGTCGGTCGCGAACCTCTTCGCCGAGGCGATGGGCCGGGTGCACGCCGGCGAGTCGGTCAGCAGCCTGTTCGACGGCGTGGACCCCGCCCACGGGCCGCCGCAGCGCCGCCTCTTCGACTAGCGCCGGCCGGCCGTCAGTTCCAGTCGAGGTCCTGCTGGGCGTCGAGCTCGCTGCCGGGCACCTTGGCCAGCCCGAGCAGGTCGGTGGACAGGTTGGCCACGTCGCCGTTGCGCACCGGCTGCGCGCCGGCGTACGTCGGCCGCGACTTGTGGGGGTCG
>JAOPXG010000275.1 GCA_025965275.1 Nocardioides sp. | reverse complement strand
GGCTTGGCCCGCAGCTGCTCCACCATCGCCTCGGACAGCTCGATGCCGTGGACGTGCACACCGCGCTCGCTCAGCGGGAGCCCGACCCGGCCGGTGCCGATCGCCAGCTCCAGCGCGGCCCGCCCGTCGGCGAGGTCGACCAACAGGTCGACGGTCGGCCCGAGCACCTCGGGGGAGAACATCACGTCGTCCGGGTCGTCGTACCGCTTCGCGACGTCACCGTCGAAGTAGTTGAGGAGCATGCCGGCCATGGTGGTCGCCGGGCACGGTCGAACGCGAGCGAGTTTCCAGCAGCGGCAGAGCGAGTCGTCCGCCTGAGGCTGGTGTATAGCCGTGCGAGAGGCGGACGACCCGGTCAGAACAAGCGGTGGCTCGGGTCGTCGAGACCGCGGAGCGCGTCGTAGTCGACGACCGCGCAGGCGATGCCACGGTCGGTGGCGAGCACGCGGGCCTGGGGCTTGATCTCCTGGGCGGCGAAGATGCCACGGACGGGGGAGAGCAGCGGGTCGCGGTTGAGCAGCTCGAGGTAGCGGGTGAGCTGCTCGACGCCGTCGATGTCGCCGCGGCGCTTGATCTCGACCGCGACCGAGGCGCCGTCCGCGTCGCGACACATCAGGTCGACCGGGCCGATCGCCGTGGGGAACTCGCGGCGGACCAGCGTGAGTCCGGGGGAGAGGGTCGCGGGGTGGTCGGCGAGCAGCTCCTGGAGGTGCTTCTCGACGCCGTCCTTCTGCAGGCCGGGGTCGATGCCGAGCTCGTGACTGGAGTCGCTGAACACCTCGATGCGCAGGATCCGCAGGGTGTCGTCGGTCTTCGGGTTGGTGACGGTCCACTCGACCTGGCCGTCCTCGGTGGTGCCCTCGCGCAGCGTGCACGGTGGCGACATCCAGTTCAGCGGCTTGTAGGAGCCGCCGTCGGAGTGCACGAGCACCGATCCGTCGGCCTTGATCATCAGCACCCGGGTGGCCAGCGGCAGGTGGGCGGTCAGGCGCCCGGCGTAGTCGACCTGGCACCTGGCTACGACGAGTCTCACGGGCGACGAATCTACAGTGAGCCGCATGCCCGACGAGACCGACGTCCGCCCGGCCCGCCGTGAGGACCTCGAGCTGGTCACCGCGATCGAGAGCGAGGCGGACCAGACATTCGTGCCGCTCTTCGGGCCACTCGACTGGCGGCCGACGAAGGGTCAGTGGCGGATGGCCGCCCCCGGTTTCCTGCTGGTGGCCGGTGAGCCGGTGGCCGGGTTCGCCCACGTCATGGAGCTGGAGGGCATCGCCCACCTCGAGCAGCTCGCCGTACGTCCGGCGCTGCACCGCCAGGGGATCGGCACCGCACTGGTCCGCGCGGCGATGGACGAGGCGGCGCGGCGCGGGTACGCCGAGATCTCGCTCTGCACCTACGCCGACGTGCCCTGGAACGCCCCGTTCTACGCGTCCCTGGGCTTCGTCGAGCTCGCCGATCTCGGTCCGCTGCACACCCGGATGCAGGAGAAGGAGATCCAGATGGGCCTCGACCGGCACGGCCGGAGAGTGGTCATGAGCGCCCCAACAGCCACATGAACGATCCAAGTTACTCGCGAGTGAACTAGGCCACTGCCACCGAGGGTTCCCCCGTGCAACCATGCGCGACATGACGACCTCGGCACCTGAGCCCCGCACCATCTCGACCATCGGCGTGATCGGCCTGGGCACCATGGGTGCCGGCATCGCCGAGGTCTTCGCCCGCAACGGGTACGCCGTTGTCGGCGTCGAGCAGAACGACGAGGCGCTGGCCCGCGGCCGGCAGTACCTCGAGCACTCCACGGGCCGGGCCGTGAAGCGCGAGAAGATGACGGCCGACGAGCAGGCCGAGCTGCTGGGCCGGATCACGTTCTCCACCGCGCTCAAGGACCTCACCGACGCCGACTTCGTGGTCGAGGCCGTCGTGGAGTCGATCGACACGAAGAAGGCGATCTTCCGCGAGCTCGACGCCATCGTGTCTCCGGACGCGATCTTGGCGACCAACACCTCGAGCCTCTCCGTCACCGAGATCTCCACCGCCAACTCGAGCCCGGGCCGGGTCATCGGCGTGCACTTCTTCAACCCGGCGCCGGTGCAGAACCTGGTCGAGATCGTCCGCACCGTCGTCACCGAGCAGTCCGTGCTCGACGACGTGAAGGCCCTGGTCGAGGCGCTGGGCAAGAACCCCGTCGTCTGTGGCGACAAGGCCGGCTTCATCGCGAACACCCTGCTCTTCGGCTACCTCAACCACGCGGTCTCGATGTACGAGGGCCGCTACGCCACCCGCGAGGACATCGACGCCGCGATGCGCTTCGGCTGCGGCTACCCGATGGGCCCGCTCGCGCTGCTCGACCTGATCGGCCTCGACACGGCGTACGAGATCCTCGAGACGATGTACCGCCAGGGCCGCGACCGCCTGCACGCGCCGGCCCCGATCCTCAAGCAGATGGTCACCGCCGGCATGCTCGGCCGCAAGACCGGCCGCGGCTTCTACACCTACGAGGGCCCCGACAGCCCGACCGTGGTCGTCGACGACCGGACGCCGTCGGCCGACGAGCAGCCGCAGCTCAAGCACGACATCAAGCAGGTGGGCGTCGTCGGCACCGGCACCATGGCCACCGGCATCGTGGAGGTCTTCGCCAAGAGCGGGTACGACGTCCTCTACGTCGGCCGCTCGGCCGACAAGGTCGACGGCGTGGTCGCGGCCATCACCAGGAGCTTCGACAAGCAGATCCAGCGCGGCCGCTCGACCGAGGAGGCCAAGGCCGAGGTGCTCGGCCGGCTCACCGGGTCCACGTCGCTCGACGACCTCAAGGACGTCGACATCGTGGTCGAGGCGATCGCCGAGGACCTCACCGTGAAGACGACGCTCTTCGAGAACCTCGACGAGATCTGCAAGCCCGGTGCGATCCTGGCGACCACGACGTCCAGCCTGCCGATCATCGCCTGTGCCCAGGCGACCAGGCGGCCGCAGGACGTCATCGGGATGCACTTCTTCAACCCGGCGCCGATCATGAAGCTGGTGGAGATCGTCTCGACGGTCTCCACCGACGAGGACGTCACCGAGACGACCCGGGCGCTGGTCGCCAAGATCGGCAAGGTCGGGGTCTCGTGCGCCGACCGCGCGGGCTTCATCGTCAACGCGCTGCTCTTCCCCTACCTCAACGACGCGGTCAAGATGCTCGAGGCGCACTACGCCACGGCCGACGACATCGACCTGGCGATGAAGCAGGGCTGCGCGTTGCCGATGGGCCCCTTCGAGCTGCTCGACGTGGTCGGCAACGACGTGTCGCTGGCGATCCAGCGCGAGCTCTACCTGGAGTTCCGCGAGCCCGGTTTCGCCCCGGCGCCCCTGCTCGAGCACCTGGTCACCGCGGGCTACCTGGGCCGCAAGACCAAGCGCGGGTTCCGGGACTACAGCCAGCGCTGAGCCGGGGTGGTTTCGGGGCTCAGGCCTGGCGGCCTTCGCACCTCAACCACCGTGTCGGTGGCTGAGGTGCGAAGAGCGTCAGCGGCGAGCCTCGAGACCACCGCTCACGGCCGCGGGTAGCCGCGCCGTACGGTCCGGTCGAGGATTCCGAGCGTGCCGCGCAGGGCGTTCTCGGAGAGCACCGGGAAGATGCCCATCGCCTTCCAGTCCTCGTGGATGTCGGACCAGTCGTAGAACGACGTGACGAGGGTGCCGTCCTCGACGGGCTCGAGGCGGTAGCCGTAGACGTGCCCGATCTGCGGGCGCACCCGGCCCAGGATCGTCCACGAGATGAGCGTGTCCTGCTCGAACTCCCGGATCGTCACCGTCACGTCGTACTTGCCCATCTCCGGGAAGTCGTTGAGCGACTCCCGGTCCATCTTGATCGCGAAGCTGTCGCCGACGGCGGTCACCCGCTCACCCTCGGCGTCCTGGAGCATCCCGGAGGAGTCGATCGCGACGTGGCCGTGCGGGTCGCAGAGCAGGGCGAAGATCTCGGCGGCGGGAGCCGGGATGGTCCGCTGGGTCTCGATGCGGGTGACGTCAGACATGCGCCGATCCTGACATGGGTATGGCACGGGCATGGGAGCGGAGACAGGACGCATCACGACCGACATCCCGGCGCGGCTCGACCGACTGCCGTGGGCGCGGTGGCACTGGATGGTCGTCATCGGCCTCGGCACCGTCTGGATCCTCGACGGGCTCGAGGTCACGATCGTCGGCTCGATGTCGGAGGCGCTGAAGCCGAGCGACACCGGCCTCGGGCTGAGCAGCTTCGACATCGGCCTGGCGGGCGCGGTGTACGTAGCCGGCGCCTGCATCGGGGCGCTGTTCTTCGGGCAGCTGACCGACCGCTTCGGGCGCAAGAAGCTCTTCCTGATCACCCTGGGCGTCTACATCGTGGCCACCGTGCTGACGGCGTTCTCGATGACGCCGCTGTGGTACTTCGGGGCGCGTTTCCTGACCGGCATGGGCATCGGCGGTGAGTACGCCGCGATCAACTCGGCCATCGACGAGCTGATCCCTGCGAAGTACCGCGGCCGGGTCGACATCGCGATCAACGGGTCGTTCTGGGTCGGCGCCGCGGCCGGGTCCCTCCTCACCATCCCGTTGCTCGACCCGACCATCGTCGACCCCGCCTGGGGCTGGCGCCTCGCGTTCGGGCTCGGCGCGATCCTCGCCGTCGGCATCCTCATCGTCCGGCGGCACGTGCCGGAGAGCCCGCGGTGGCTCTTCATCCACGGCCGCGAGGACGACGGCGAGCGGATCGTCGAGAGCATCGAGCACACCGTCGCCGACGAGACCGGCTCGGCGCTCGACCCGGTCGACGAGACGATCACCATCCGGCAGCGGAAGACCATCGGCATCGTCGAGATCGCCAAGACCGTGTTCACGCTCTACCCGAAGCGGACCCTGACCTGCTTCTCGCTCTTCGTCGGTCAGGCGTTCCTCTACAACGCCTTCTTCTTCACGTACGGCGACACCCTTACGACGTTCCTCGGCGTGAAGCAGACCGGCTGGTACCTCGCCGTCTTCGCCGTCAGCAACTTCGCCGGGGCGCTGCTGCTGAGCAGGCTCTTCGACACGGTCGGCCGGGTGCGGATGATCTCCGGCACCTACATCCTCTCGGGAGTGCTGCTCGCGGGCACGGGCATCTTCCTCGGCAGCGTCACCGCGGTGACGCTCACCCTGATGGGGGCCATCATCTTCTTCTTCGCCTCGGCCGGCGCGAGCGCGGCGTACCTCACCGCCAGCGAGGTCTTCCCGATGGAGACGCGGGCACTGTGCATCGCGTTCTTCTACGCGATCGGGACCGCGGCCGGCGGCATCAGCGGGCCGCTCTTCTTCGGCTGGCTCATCGACCAGGCCTCCGCGAGCGGTGACATCACCAAGATCGCGATCGGCTACTTCATCGGTGCCGCCCTGATGATCGCGGGCGGACTGGTGCAGGCGGTCCTCGGCGTCAAGGCGGAGGGGAAGTCCCTCGAGAGCATCGCCCAGCCGCTGACCGCGGACGAGCCGGAGTCGGCACCGGCCTGACCGCTTGGCCGCGCTCCGTACGCTTGATGCATGACGGGCCTGGTGATTCTCATCGTCCTGGCGGCCCTCGTGGCCGCCGCGGTCGTGGCGCGCCGCTCCAGCCAGCAGCGTGAGCTCGACCGGCAGCGCGCCGAGCTCGAGCCGGTCAAGAAGCTGGCCTTCGAGGACATCACCGCGCTCGGGGAAGACCTCCAAGCACTCGATCTGGATCTCGCGGGACGCGAGCTCGGGCCCGGGGAGAACGCTGACTACCAGCGCGCCCTCGACGCCTACGAGTCCGCCAAGTCGGCCGGTGACGCGATGACGCGCCCCGACGACGTCCGGCACGTCACCGAGATCCTCGAAGACGGGCGCTACGCAATCGCGTGCGTCCGCGCGCGGGTGGCGGGCGATGCGCTGCCGACCCGCCGCCCGCCGTGCTTCTTCGACCCCCGCCACGGTCTCTCCGTCGTCGACGTCCCCTGGACGCCTCCCGGCGGGGCGACGCGTGACGTCCCCGCGTGTGCCCTCGACGCCGAGCGCGTGCACGCCGGCGCCGAGCCCGACTCCCGGATGGTGCTCGTCGGTTCCCAGCGGGTGCCGTACTACCAGGGCGGCCGCGCCTACCAGCCGTACGCCACCGGCTACTTCGGCGCCTTCAGCCCGATGAACGTGATGTTCGCCGGGCTGATGTTCGGCAGCTTCGGTGGCTTCGACGCGCTCGGCGACGGCATCGGTGCCCTCGGCGACGGGATCGGCGACGGCATCGGCTCGATCGGCGACGGCATCGGCGACATGTTCGACGGGTTCGACTTCTAGCCCTTCTCGAGCTGGGCCACGTGCAGGGTCACGAAGCGGCCGAGCACCGAGTCGCTGTCGACCGTGTCGGGGTCGGACGCGGAGTAGTCGCCGGTGACGTGGAACGTGTAGGTGCCAGCCTGCGCCGAGCCGGGCAGCCGGACCGTCGCGAGCGCCGTGCCCGACCCGGCGGCCGGGTCGCTGGTGGTCGTGCCGACGACCTTGCCCGACGGGTCGAGGACCTCGACGGTGTAGCTGAAGAGACTCGCGCCGACGGTCCCGCCGGACGGGAACGCCAGGCTCACCGACAGGGTGCGGGTCCGCTTCAGGACGGGGACGTCGTACGACGTGCTGTCCGTGCCGCCGGCCGTCGCCGGCGGGGCGGCGTGCACGAAGAAGTCGGAGCGCAGCACCGTGGTGTGGTCCGCGGTCAGGACCCGCTTGTCGGCCCGGGAGGCCGCCGGGCGCAGGTCCTGCTGCCAGTTCGGGCCGCGGACCAGGCTGACGGCCCGGTCGAGGTTGGCGTAGCCGTAGCCGACCTGCCAGAAGGGCAACGAGGTCTTGCCGCCGGCCGCCTTCACCGGCGTCGCGGTGGCCTGCAGCGCGAGCCGGACCTGGTCCGGCGTGAGCCGGGGCTGGGCCTGGAGCAGGACGGCCGCGGCGCCGGCGATGTGCGGCGAGGCCATCGACGTGCCCGACGCGGTGGCGTTGTCGTGGGGCGCGCACGGGCCGATCAGGGTGCCGGCGCTGTCGCAGGTGGAGCTGATGTCGACGCCGGGCGCGGTGATGTCCGGGTGCACCAGGCCGATCCGGTCGCCGGTGTAGGTCGTGTGGTCGTCGGCCCCGATCCCGGTCGCCCGCGAGTTGTCGTGGACCAGTCCGTTGGAGGAGAAGTCACCGCGGAAGCGGTCGAGGGTGCCCGCGGCCACCGAGATCACCCAGGGGGACTGGGAGAACGGGTTGAGGCTCATCGGCACCGCGCCGCTGCCGGAGTTGCCGGCCGCGAAGACGACGGTGACGCCGCGGTCGACGACGGCCTTGGTCGCGACGGCGACCGGGTCGTTCGGGTCGAACTGGCGGTAGCTGTTGCCCCACGAGTTGTTGACGACGTCGATGCCCATCAGGTCGGGCTGGTCGAGCATGTAGTCGTAGGCCGTCACGACCGCGGTGGTGAAGAGCACCAGGCCGATCGAGAAGCACGCGATGTCGGCGTCCGGCGCGACGCCCAGGCGGCTCCCGTCGGCGGCCGACGTGGAGTCCGCGCCGATGATGCCGGCCACGTGAGTGCCGTGCCCGCTGCCGAGGTCGGTGTTGCTGAGCGGGCCCTGGTCGACCGGGACCACCAGGGTCGGCTGGGTGCCGGCGTTGGCGTACTCCGGGCTGGCCAGGGTCACGTTGTGGACGACGTGGTCGGCGAGGTCGGCGTGGGTGGCGTCGCAGCCGGAGTCGACGACGCCGACGGTGACGCCCTTGCCGGTGAAGCCCTGCTGGCGCAGCGACTTCGCGGCCGCGGGTGAGGAGGACATCGCGTTGCTGGACGCGGTGTCGAGGAGCTCGAGCTGCTCGTCGGGGTAGACGTCGAGGCCGATGCCGGAGCTGACGGCCTCGACCATCGCGGCCACCGGGCCCTGGACGAGCGCGAGTGGCAGCCGCTTCATCGGCTGCACGGTGAGGCCGAGCGCCTCGAGCGCGTGCGTCTGGGTCGCGGTCGGGACGGCGTCGAAGGTGACGATCGCGCGGCCGTCGGGGGTGCCGCCGGCCAGCAGGCGGTCGAGACCGAGGTGCACCCCTGCAGGAGCGGGCGCCGGGCCGGCGGTGGCGGGCGTGACACCGGCCAGCGGCCCGGTCAGCGAGAGGGCGGCGGCGAGGGCGCAGGTGAGCGCGAGCAGCCGGGTGCGCGAGGATGGCATGGATGATCCGATCTCGTGAGGTGCCCCGACAACGCCGTACCCGGTTCCTGGGTTACGTCGTCCTCCTGGCCGCGCTGCTCCTGCCCGCCCCGGCGTACGCCGATCCGCTGCCGACCGGCACCGACGTCGACTACCAGCTGGGTGGCAACCGCCCGGTGCCCGACCACGTCGGGATCGTCGTGCGCGACCGCCGGTCCGCACCGGCCGCCGGCCGCTACAACGTCTGCTACGTCAACGGCTTCCAGACGCAGTCGAACGAGCGGTCGTTCTGGCGGCGGCACCTGGACCTGGTGCTGAAGCAGGACGGGCAGCCCGTCGAGGACTCCGCCTGGGACGAGTGGCTGCTGGACCTGCGCACGCCGTCGAAGCGCGCGGATCTCGCCCGCATCGTCGGGCGGTGGGTCACCGGGTGCGCCCGGGACGGCTTCGACGCCGTGGAGTTCGACAACCTCGACTCCTTCACGCGCAGCCACGGGCTGCTGTCGCGCCGGCAGGCGATCGCCTACGCACGGCTCCTGGTGCGGCGCGCCCACTCCGCCGGGCTCGAGGCCGGTCAGAAGAACCTCGCCGGCTTCGACGGCACCACGATCGGCTACGACTTCGCGGTCGCGGAGGAGTGCGGGCGCTACCGCGAGTGCGCGGCGTACGTGGCGGACTACGGCGACCGGGTGCTGTCGATCGAGTACCGCCCCCGGGACTTCCGGTGGACCTGCGCGCACGTCGGCGACCGGCTCGCCGTCGTGCTCCGTGATCGCGACCTGAGCCCGTCGGGAGTGCGCCGGTGGTGCTGAAGGACGGCGCCCCGGCCCCTACGTCGCTGCACACGACCTCGTTGGGGGAGAGCGGGCCGCTGGTCGCCTTCTGCCACGGGCTCTTCGGGCAGGGCAAGAACTGGACCACGATCGCCAAGGCGATCGCCGAGGACCACCGGGTGCTCCTCGTCGACATGCCGCACCACGGACGTTCGACGTGGAGCGACCACTTCGACTACGTCGACGTGGCCGACCAGGTGGCCGAGCTCTTCAGCGAGGACGACCCGGTGCGCCTGGTCGGGCACTCGATGGGCGGCAAGGCGGCGATGGTGCTCGCGCTGCGGCACCCGGCGCTGGTCGAGCGGCTCTGCGTCGTGGACGTCTCGCCGGTGGAGTACGAGGAGCGCAGCGAGTTCTCCGGCTACATCGAGGCGATGTTGGCGCTCGACCTGTCCCAGCTCGAGCGACGCGGCGATGCCGACGAGGCGCTGACCGAGGCGGTCCCCAACCGGACCGTGCGCAGCTTCCTGCTCCAGAACCTCCGGCACCACGACGGTGCGTGGTCCTGGCAGCCCAACCTGGAGGTGCTGGGCCGCGACCTCTCGATGCTCGGTGGCTGGCCGGAGGACGAGCTGGCCGGGACCGCGCCGTACCCCGGCCGGACCCTGTGGGTCGCGGGGCAGGACTCGCCGTACATCCGCGACGAGTACGCCGCCGCCATGGACCGGTGGTTCCCGAACACCCGCCGGGTCACCATCAAGGGCGCCGGCCACTGGGTCCACTCCGAGCAGCCGCAGGTCTTCACCGAGGTGCTGCGGCGGTTCCTGGCCCAGTAGCCCCGCGCCTCAGGGGATGACGCGCTGGGGCTCGGTGTCGGGCAGGTCCGGGTTCTCGCCCGGGGTGCTGATCGGGTCGGGGTCGCTCGACGGGACGACGTCGGGCTCGATGGTGTCGGGGTCCTGCGGTGTCGTGGTCATGTCGGATCCGTACCCGATGGCGCCGGGGCTACGCGTCTCCCTCGACCGTCGGAGGCCGGGAGGCCGCCGGCTTCGCCGGGTTGGCCTTCACCTCGTGTCGGGGCGGGTCGTCGCTGCGGGGTTTCGAGACAGGCGCTGCGCGCGCCTTCCTCAACCAACGGTGGCTTGGCGAGCCCGGTAGGCGGCGACGGCGTTGCGGTTGCCGCAGGTGGTGGAGCAGAAGCGGCGGGAGCGGTTGCGGGAGAGGTCGAGGACGACGCCGCGGCAGGTGTCGTCGGCGCAGACGCCGAGGC
>JAOPXG010000274.1 GCA_025965275.1 Nocardioides sp. | reverse complement strand
GTCGTGTGCGACGGTCGTGCCCCGAGATGAGGTCCCGAGAACGGTGCGCGGCCGCCGGCGCGTGCGGGCATCATCGCACTGACAGGTCCGTGCCACGTGGCGACAAGTGGCCTCTGTCACTAACATGCCAACCATGGCCCGCAGCGAGCAGCCCACCGTCCTCGCGGCCCTGGGCTTCTCGGACTCGCTCGACCGCACCTACCAGCGCCTGCGCCTCGAGTCGGGACGCGACCTGGCGCGGGTCGCGGCGTCGATGCTGCGCTCGCCCGAGGAGCTGCTCGACGAGCTCGCCCCGCTCGTCGAGGCCGGGATCGTCCGGCTCGAGGGAGAGACCGTGGTGGTCGAGTCCCCGAGCGAGGCGCTGCGCATCATGGTCGCGATCCAGTCGGTCTACGCCGAGCGGGCGCACCGCCGGCTCGACGGGATCAGCGACGCGATCGGGCTGCTGGCGGCCGACGCGTCGCGGCCGGTGCCGGGTGACGTGGAGGCCAGCGCGCCGCTCGAGGGCGAGGTCGCGACCGGCGGCGACATCTACGCGCTGGTGCGCTCGCTGGTGCTCAAGGGCAGGGGAGACCTGCTCTGGCTGCGCCCCGACCAGTGGCGCGGCCCGCGCGAGGCCCGGATGACCGCGATGATCGCGGAGGCGATCGCGGGCGGCGACCGGGAGTCCCGGGCGATCTACCCGCTGCGCGCCGTGCACGACGCGCCCGAGGCGCTGGTCGCCCGGCTCGCCGTCGGTGAGCAGATCCGGGTGCTGCCCGACCTGCCCTCGCGGCTGCTGGTCATCGGCGGCTCGCACGCCGTCCTCCCGGAGCCGTTCGGCTACGCCGACGCCCCGCTGTCGATCGTCCGCCAGCGGGGCGTGGTGGAGGCGATGGCGCAGTGGTTCGAGCTGCTGTGGGAGCGGGCGGTCGTGCCGCCCCTCGACGCGGTGGCGCCGCGGCTCGACCTGCGGTCGTTCCTGCTGCAGCAGCTCGCGGCCGGAGCCCACGACGAGCAGATCGCCCGGGTGCTCGGCATCAGCCTGCGCACGGTGCGCCGCCGGGTCGCCGACCTGATGAGCGAGCTCGGCGCCGACTCACGCTTCCAGGCGGGCGTCGAGGCCGCGCGGCGCGGCTGGTTGTGAGGGTTGCTCCTGCAGTGGTGGTTTCGAGGCTCGTCGCTGGCGCTCCTCGCACCTCGACCACCGGACCGGTTAGGGCAGGAGCATCGAGTAGGCCTCGGGCTCGATGTGCCACGTGCGCTTGCGCTCGGGCCCGTCGATCTCGCCGTCGGCGCTGACCCAGAACGGGCCGCCGGAGATGGAGACCCGGGTCCCCCGCAGGTAGCTGACGTCGTCGCGCTCCGGGTGCTTCGCGAAGCCGAGGTGCGCGGCGTACGACAGGCGGGCGAACGGGCCGATCGAGCGGGAGACCATCACGTCGAAGCGGCCGTCGCGGGGGTCGGCACCGGGCGTGAGCTCGGCGCCCCCGCCGACCGACGAGCCGTTGCCGACCGCTGCCATCAGGATCGGCTCGTCCAGGTCGACCACGACCTGGCCGTCGACCTCTACCCGGACGCGGATGATCGGTGGCTTCCAGGCGGTCAGGGCCGCGCCGATCGGGTAGCCGAGCTTGCCGAGGTTGACCTTGCCGACCCCGATCGAGTGGAGGCGCTCCTTCCAGCGGTGCCCGCGGCGGCTGGCGTTGGCCCCCGCGCCCACGTGCACGCTGTTGACCACGATCTCGCCGACCTCGTCGACGATGAGGTCCATCTTCCGCTGCTTGTCGGCGAGGACGACCTGGGCCGCCTCCTCGATCTCCAGCGGGATGCCGATGCCGCGGGCGAAGTCGTTGCCGGTGCCCATCGGCAGCAGGCCGATGACCGTCTTCTTCAGCTCGTTGCGACGGTAGAGCGCCGCGATCACGGCGTGCAGGCTGCCGTCGCCGCCGGCGACCACGATGTGCCGGGACCCGGCTCGGTGCAGGACGCCGTCCAGCTCTCCGGGGTTGGACGTGGCCTGCACCTCCACGGACGCGCGCGAGCGGAGCACGGCGAGCGCCGACGCCAAGGTCTCCTCGTCGGAGGTGCCGGCGTCACTGTTGGTGATGACGAGGAGCGGGTCCACGTCGCGGACACTATCCGAGGGGGTGCCGACCGGGACCACCCCGAGGGGCCCCCCTTTGGTAGCGTGTGGTCGCAAGAGCTCCGGTGCACTTGTGCCGGAGCTGCTTCGTTTTCCAGAGGAGAACCATGCCGGCGATCGCCATCATCGGTGCCCAGTGGGGCGACGAGGGGAAGGGGAAGGCCACCGACCTCCTCGGCTCCCGCGTCGACTACGTCGTCAAGTTCAACGGCGGCAACAACGCCGGGCACACCGTCGTCATCGGCGACGAGAAGTACGCCCTCCACCTGCTGCCCAGCGGCATCCTGAGCCCCGGGGTCACGCCGGTCATCGGCAACGGCGTGGTCATCGACCTCGCGGTCCTCTTCGAGGAGCTCGACGCGCTCATCGCCCGCGGCGTCGACGTCAGCCTGCTCAAGGTGAGCGCCAACGCGCACGTGATCGCGGACTACAACCGCACCCTCGACAAGGTCACCGAGCGGTTCCTCGGCACCCGGCGGCTGGGCACGACCGGGCGCGGCATCGGGCCGACGTACGCCGACAAGATGAACCGGGTCGGCATCCGGATCCAGGACATCTTCGACGAGAAGATCCTGACCCAGAAGGTCGAGAGCGTCCTCGAGCTCAAGAACCAGGTGCTGGCCAAGATCTACAACCGCCGCGCCGCCACGGTCGAGCAGACCGTCGAGGAGCTGACGGCCTTCGCCGACCGGCTCGCGCCGATGGTGTGCGACACCGGCCTGCTGCTCAACCAGGCGCTCGACCGCGGCGAGACGGTGCTCCTCGAGGCGGGCCAGGCCACGCTGCTCGACGTCGACCACGGCACCTACCCGTTCGTGACCTCCTCGTCGGCGACCTCCGGCGGTGCCTGCACCGGCTCCGGCATCCCGCCGATGCGGCTCGACCAGGTGATCGGGATCGTCAAGGCCTACACCACCCGCGTCGGCGAGGGCCCGTTCCCGACCGAGCTCGACGACGACTTCGGCGAGCACCTGCGCAAGGTGGGCGCCGAGTACGGCACCACGACCGGCCGTCCCCGGCGCTGCGGCTGGTACGACGCGGTCATCGCCCGCTACGCCGCGCGGGTCAACGGCGTCACCGACTTCGTGCTCACCAAGCTCGACGTGCTCACCGGGCTCGAGAAGGTCCCGGTGTGCGTCGCGTACGACGTGGGCGGCGTCCGCCACGACGAGATGCCGGTCAACCAGAGCGACTTCCACCACGCCGTACCGATCTACGAGTACCTCGACGGCTGGTCGGAGGACATCTCCGGCGCCCGCACCTTCGCCGACCTGCCGCCCAACGCGCAGGCCTACGTCAAGGCGGTCGAGGAGATGTCCGGCGCCCGGATGTCCGTGGTCGGGGTCGGGCCGTCGCGGGCCGCGTCGATCGTCATTCACGACCTGGTCTGAGCGTGGGGCGCTAGCGTCGGCACATGCTGGATCCCGTGGTCGCCGTCGACCGTCTCCGGGCCGCCTACGCAGGCCCGACGAAGCGCCGCACCCTGCACGCGAAGGGCCGCTTCTACGGCGGCACCTTCACCGCCACGCCCGAGGTCGCCGGCCTCAGCCGGGCGGGACACCTGTCCGGTGCGCCGACGCCGGTCGTGGTGCGCTGGTCGAACGCCGGCGGCGACGCGTCGGTGCCCGACCCCAAGCCGGACATCCGCGGCATGGCGGTGAAGTTCACGCTTGCCGACGGCACCTCGACCGACCTGCTCGGCCAGACGTCGCCGCGGTTCCCGACGGACGACCCCGAGGAGTTCGTCGCGATGACCGAGGCGTCGCTGAGGCCGGCGACGTTCCCGCTCTTCCTGCTCCGGCACCCGGCGATGCTGCCCGCGGTCGCGGCGGGCCTGCGCGCGAAGGCGATCGGCTCGCCCGTGAGCTTCGCGGAGGTGACGTTCTACCCGATCCACGCCTACGGCTGGGTCGCCGCCGACGGTGCGCGCACCTGGGTGCGCTACGTCTTCCGCCCGGTCGCGACCGCGGCCGACCGGCTGGCGGAGAAGTTCACCGGTCCCGACCGGCTGAGCGACGAGATGGCCGCCCGGCTCACCCGCGGTCCGGTCACCCACGAGGTGTGGGTGCAGGTCGCCGGCGCCGGGCACGACCCGCACTCGGCGGTGTCGGTCTGGAAGGGCTGTCGCGAGCTGCTCGCCGGGCACATCGTCGTCACCGAGGAGCTGGCCGACCCCGAGACGGGCGGCGCGCCGACGGTGTTCGACCCGACCCGGGTGGTCGACGGCATCGAGCTGTCCGACGACCCGATCCTGCGCTACCGCCCGTCCGCCTACACGGAGTCCGTCAACCGCCGCGCCTCACAACACCTCTAGGGTTGAGGCCCGTGAAGACTCTCGTCATCGGCACCGGCGGTCGCGAGCACGCCCTGGCCCGAGCGCTGGCCCAGGACCCCACGGTCACCGAGGTGCACGCCGCTCCGGGCAACCCCGGCATGGCTGCCGTCGCCACGCGGCACGACGTCGACCCGATGTCGGGCGCGTCGGTGGCGGACCTGGCCGTGGCGCTGGGCGTCGACCTGGTCGTCGTCGGTCCCGAGGCGCCCTTGGTGGCCGGGGTCGCCGACACGGTCCGCGAGCGTGGGATCGCCGTGTTCGGCCCCAGCGGTGCGGCCGCGCAGCTCGAGGGGTCGAAGGCGTTCTCCAAGGCGGTGATGGAGGCCGCCGGCGTGCCGACCGCAGGCTCGCGCACCTGCACCACCGCCGCCGAGGTCGAGGCGGCGCTGGACGCCTTCGGGGCGCCGTACGTCGTCAAGGACGACGCGCTGGCCGCGGGCAAGGGCGTCGTCGTCACCCGCGACCGCGCGGAGGCACTCGCCCACGCCGCCGCCTGCGACCGGGTCGTGGTCGAGGAGTTCCTCGACGGTCCCGAGGTGTCCGTGTTCGCCATCTGTGACGGGAGCACGGCCTACGCCCTGCAGCCGGCGCAGGACTTCAAGCGCATCTTCGACGGCGGTCGCGGCCCCAACACAGGGGGGATGGGGTCCTACACGCCCCTGACCTGGGCGCAGCCCGACCTCTCCGACGTCGTGCTCGAGCGGGTCGTCCGCCCGACCCTGGCCGAGATGACCGGTCGCGGTACGCCGTTCGTGGGCTGCCTCTACGTCGGCCTCGCGCTGACCGAGGCGGGCCCTCGGGTCATCGAGTTCAACGTCCGGTTCGGCGACCCCGACATCCAGCCGGTCCTCGCCGTGCTCGACTCGCCGCTCGGTGAGCTGCTCGCTGCCGCAGCGGCGGGTCGGCTCGCCGACGTGCCGGCGCCGACCTTCCTCGACGCGGCCGCGGTGACGGTGGTGCTCGCGTCGGCCGGCTACCCCGAGTCGTCCTCGAAGGGCGACGTCATCACCGGCGTCGACCTCGCCGAGGCGCGCGACGGCGTCGACGTCATCCACGCCGGCACGGCGCTGTCCGGCGACGACCTCGTCACCGCCGGGGGTCGGGTGCTCGCCGTCCGGGCCGTCGGGCCGGACGTCGGCGCCGCGCGCGCCACGGCGTACGCCGCCGCCGACCTGGTCTCCTTCCCCGGCATGCAGCGCCGCGACGACATCGCCGCCGAGCCGCTCGGCGTCGTCGAGGGCGCCTCCCTCCGTTGAGTCGTGACTTCTGACGGTTGAGTCGTGACTTCAGCGGCGGAAACTGCCGATTCAACCGACGTAAGTCCCGACTCAACCGGCGTGGGAGAATCGGTCCCGTGACCGTCCCCCACGTCGCTGTGCCCAACGTCTTGGCGACCCGGTACGCCGGCGCCGACCTCGCGGAGATCTGGTCGCCCGAGCACAAGATCGTGCTCGAGCGGCAGCTCTGGATCGCCGTCCTGGAGGCGCAGCGCGACCTCGGCATCGGCGTCCCCGACGGCGTGATCGAGGCCTACCGCGACGTGGTCCACAAGGTCGACCTCGAGTCGATCGCCGCACGCGAGCGGGTCACCCGCCACGACGTGAAGGCCCGGATCGAGGAGTTCTCGGCGCTGGCCGGCCACGAGCACATCCACAAGGGGATGACCTCGCGCGACCTGACCGAGAACGTCGAGCAGCTGCAGATCAAGCAGTCGCTCGCGCTGGTCCGCGACCGGGCCGTCGCCACCCTGGCCCGGCTGGCCCGGCTCGCCGCGGAGCACGAGACCACCGTGATGGCCGGGCGGTCCCACAACGTCGCCGCGCAGGCGACCACGCTGGGCAAGCGCTTCGCGACCGTCGCCGACGAGATGCTGGTCGCGCTGGAGCGGGTCGAGGACCTCCTCGGCCGCTACCCGCTGCGCGGCATCAAGGGCCCGATGGGCACCGCCCAGGACATGCTCGACCTGCTCGACGGCGACGAGTCCAAGCTCGACGAGCTCGAGCAGCGCGTGGCCGCCCACCTCGGGTTCGAGCGGGTGTTGACGAGCGTCGGCCAGGTCTACCCGCGCAGCCTCGACTTCGACGTGCTGTCGGCCGTCGTCCAGCTGGTGGCGGCGCCGTCCAACCTCGCGACCACGATCCGGCTGATGGCCGGCAACGAGATCGTCACCGAGGGCTTCAAGGAGGGCCAGGTCGGGTCCTCGGCCATGCCCCACAAGATGAACACCCGCTCCTGCGAGCGGGTCAACGGGCTGGCCGTCGTGCTGCGCGGTCACCTCTCGATGGTCTCCGAGCTGGCCGGCGACCAGTGGAACGAGGGCGACGTCTCCTGCTCGGTCGTACGCCGGGTGGCACTGCCCGACGCCTTCTTCGCCGCCGACGGGCTGTTCCAGAC
>JAOPXG010000272.1 GCA_025965275.1 Nocardioides sp. | reverse complement strand
ACATCATGGGTGTCATCGGCGACTTCCCCGCGTACCCCGAGTGGGCCAAGGGCGTCATCCGCGCCGAGGTCGTCAAGGGCGAGCCCGACGGCTGGGCCGAGCAGGTGTTCTTCGCGCTCGACGTCTCGCCGATCAAGGACGAGTACACCCTCGCCTACGAGTGGGACGGGTACGACGCCGTCACCTGGACGCTGGTGGAGGGCAAGATGCTGCGCGCCATCGACGGCGCCTACCTGCTGCGCGACCTCGGCAACGGCTCGACCGAGGTGACCTACCAGCTGGCGCTCGACGTCTCGATCCCGCTCATCGGCATGCTCAAGCGCAAGGGCGAGAAGATCCTCATCGACACCGCGCTCAAGGGGCTCAAGAAGCGCGTCGAGTCGCTCGCCTAGCCGGCGACCCTTCCTTCGTGCGCATCCTCCTCTTCACCGGCAAGGGCGGTGTCGGCAAGTCCACCGTCGCCGCCGGCACGGCCGCGCTCGCGGCGGCCGAGGGCCGCCGTACGCTCGTGCTCTCCACGGACGCCGCGCACTCGCTTGCCGACGCCTTCGGCTGCGCGACGGGCACGATCGGGTCCGAGCCGACCGAGGTCGCCGACCTCCTCTTCGTCCAGCAGGTCGACGCCCAGCTGAGGTTCGAGCAGTCGTGGGCCGACATCCAGCGCTATCTGCTCTCCGTGCTCGACGTGGCCGGTGTCGACCCGGTCGCCGCCGAGGAGCTGACCGTCATCCCGGGCGCCGAGGAGGTCCTCGCGCTGCTCGAGCTGCGGCTGCACGCGCTCTCGGGCGGCTGGGACGTGATCGTCGTCGACTGCGCCCCGACCGCCGAGACGCTGCGGCTGCTCGCGCTCCCGGAGGCGCTCGGCTGGTACATCCACCGGGTGCTGCCGGTCGAGCGTCGCGTCGTGAAGGCGCTGCGGCCGGTGCTCAGTCGGGCCGCGGGCGTGCCGATGCCCGGCGACTCGGTCTTCGACGCGGTCGAGCGGCTGCACGTCGAGCTCGACGAGGTGCGGGCGCTGCTCAGCGGCCCCGACGCGAGCGTGCGGCTGGTGCTGACCCCCGAGAACGTCGTGCTCGCCGAGGCGCGCCGGTCGTACACGACGCTGTCGCTCTTCGGCTACCGCGTCGACGGCGTGGTCGCCAACCGGGTGTTCCCGGCCGACGACGCCGACGACTGGCGCGCGGGCTGGGTGCTGGCCCAGGACGAGGTGCTCGACCGGGTCGGTCAGTCCTTCGCGGGGCTGCCGGTCTGGCGCTCGGAGTACCGCCCGCGCGAGCCGGTCGGCGTCGAGGCGCTCACCGAGCTGGCCCGCGAGCTGTACGGCGAGAGCGACCCGCTCGCGACCACGAAGGGCAAGGGGCCGTTCCGGATCAGCAGGAACGAGACGGGCGCCGTGCTCCGGCTCGCGCTGCCGCTGGTCTCGCGGGCCGAGGTCGACCTGGCCCGCAATGGCGACGATCTGGTCGTGACCGTGGGATCGTATCGTCGGCTGATCACGCTCCCCTCCGGTCTGGCACGCTTCCGCATCGCCGGGGCCCGGGTGGAGCAGGGGGAACTGCAAGTGCGGTTCGTCGAGGGCCCCGCGGACGAGGCTGGGAGATGACGTGAGCCAGGACGGACACCACGGTGCCCCGGACGACTCCTCGACGAGACCCTCGGACGGCGTCGGCTCGGTCGGCGAGGAGGCGGCGAAGCTGCTCGGCGCCCTGTCGGAGTGGGCGAAGGACCACGGGTCCGACCTGGGCCAGGCGGCCTCCGGGCTGGCCGGCCACGCGGCCCGCTCCGCCCAGGGCATGAACGAGCACCTCGCGACCGGCGCCGCCGAGTGCACCTACTGCCCGATCTGCCGGACCGTGCACGCGCTGCGCGAGACGAGTCCCGAGGTCCGGGCCCAGCTCGCGACCGCGGCCACCGCGCTGCTCCAGGCCGCGTCCGGCCTGCTGGCGACCGCCGTTCCGGACACCCGTCGCGACCCGAGCGCCGGTGTCGAGAGAATCGACCTCGACGACGGGCCCGACGACGGGCCCGGCTGGCCCGACGAAGATCCCGAGGAGGGAGACCGATGACCCTGGCATGCGGGATCGACGTCGGCGGCACGAAGATCGCCGGCGGTGTGATCGACGAGAAGGGCGCCATCGTCGAGGAGCTGCGCGTCGAGTCGCCGGCGACCGACGCGGAGGCCATCGAGGAGGCGATCGCCGGCCTCGTCCTCGAGCTGCGCTCGCGGCACGCCATCGAGACCGTCGGTGTCGGAGCGGCGGGCTATGTCGACAAGGCCAGGGCCGTGGTGCTCTTCGCGCCGAACGTCGCCTGGCGCAACGAGGACCTCAAGGGCGAGCTGGAGAAGCGGGTCGACCTGCCGGTCGTGATCGAGAACGACGCCAACGCCGCGGCGTGGGGCGAGTTCACGTACGGCGCCGGCCACGACGCCGACGACCTGCTGCTCGTGACCGTCGGCACCGGCGTCGGCGGCGGGTTCGTGCTCGACGGCGAGCTCTACCGCGGCGCCAACGGCGTGGGCGCCGAGATCGGCCACATGCGCGTCGTCCCCAACGGCATCCTGTGCGGCTGCGGCAAGCACGGCTGCTTCGAGCAGTACGCCAGCGGCTCGGCGCTCGTGCGCGAGGCGCGGTCGCTGGCCATGAGCGGCGCGATGATCGCCCGGGGCATGCTCGCCCGGGCCGGCGGCGACATCCACAAGATCACCGGGCCGCTGATCACCGAGGCGGCCCAGCACGGCGACGCGGGTGCCCGCCAGCAGCTGGCCGAGCTCGGCCGCTGGCTCGGTGAGGGCATCGCGTCGCTGACCGAGATCCTCGACCCGGGTGTCGTCGTCATCGGCGGTGGCGTGAGCGAGGCCGGAGACCTGCTGCTGGAGCCGATGCGGAGCGCGTTCGCGGGCCAGCTCGTCGGCCGCGGCTTCCGCCCGATCCCGGAGATCCGCAAGGCGCGCCTGGGCAACAAGGCCGGCCTGATCGGCGCGGCCGACCTCTCGCGGCGCTAGCCCATGCCCCTCTTCATCGGCGTCGACATCGGCGGCACCAAGGTCCTGGCGACCGCGGTGTCGTCGGCGGGGCGCGTGCTGCGCACCGCTCGTCGCGAGACTCCGGGCCGCCGGGTCGAGGCGAGCCTGGTCGAGGACGCCCTCACCGCGGCGGTCCAGGAGATCGCGGGCGCCCGCCGCGTCGGCGCGATCGGGATCGCCGCCGCCGGCTTCGTCGATGCGCAGGGTGAGCGGGTGCGCTTCGCCCCCCATCTGCCCTGGCGCGACGAGGGCGTCCGGGCCCGGCTGGCCGAGCGCTGGAGCGCGCCGGTCGTCCTCGACAACGACGCGAACTGCGCGGCCCGTGCCGAGCTGACCTACGGCGCCGTCGGGAGCGCGCAGGACGCGATCGTGGTGACGATGGGGACCGGCATCGGCGGCGCGGTCGTGCTCGACGGCTCCGTGCACCGTGGCTACAACGGGATGGCGGGGGAGTTCGGCCACATGCAGGTGGTGGCCGGAGGTCACCCGTGCGAGTGCGGCGGGACCGGCTGTTGGGAGCAGTACTCCAGCGGCAACGCGCTCGTGCGCTTCGCGCGCTCGCGCATCGGGCAGCAGCCGACCGCGCTGCACGACCTGTGCGCCGGCGACCCCGACCGGCTCACCGGGCCGATGGTCACCGAGGCGGCCGCGGCCGGGGACGACGTGGCGCTGCAGGCGTTCGCATCGGTGGGCGACTGGCTCGGCGTCGGCCTGGCGAACCTGGTGGCGGCGTTCGACCCCGAGATCGTGGTCATCGGCGGGGGTGTGTCCGCGGCCGGCGACCTGCTCCTCGAGCCCGCCCGGCGCGCGATGCGCGAGTCCCTGGTGGGCGCGGAGCACCGCACGGTGCCCCCCGTCGTACGCGCTGCGCTGGGCCCGGAGGCCGGGGCGATCGGGGCGGCCGACCTGGCCCGGCAGACCTTCAGGAGCGCCGGTACTCGGGCACGAGCTCGACGGCGAGCTGCTCGAGGAACAGCCCGACGTCGGTGACGATGCCGCGGGCCTGGGACGACCCGCGGTCGGCGAGCTTGGTGACCGTCGCCGGGTTGATGTCGACGCAGACGAGCGGGATCGACGCGGGCAGGATGTTGCCGGTCGCGACCGAGTGCAGCATGGTCGCGACCATCAGGCAGAAGCCCACGTCGGCGATCCCGGCGCGCATCGCCCGCTGGCCCTCGATCACGTCGGTGTAGACGTCGGGCAGCGGCCCGTCGTCGCGCACCGAGCCGACCAGCACGAACTCCTTCTCGTGGGTGACGAGCGCGTGCATGATGCCGCCGGTCAGCACGCCGCTGTCGACGGCCGCCTTGATGGAGCCCTCCTTGCGGATCGTGTTGAGCGCGCGGATGTGGTGCTCGTGGCCGTGCTCGACGCCGCGGCCCATGGCCAGGTCGACACCGAGGCTGGTGCCGTACAGGGACGACTCGATGTCGTGGGTGGCCAGCGCGTTGCCGGCGAAGACCACGTCCACGTAGCCGGCGTTGACGAGCGCGACCATGGCCGGGGCGGCGCCGGTGTGGACGACGCCCGGGCCGGCGACCCAGAGCACCTTCTTGCCCTCGGCCTTGGCCTCGCGCATGCCGTCGGCGACCTGGCGCACCAGGACCGCCTGCGGCTTCTCCGAGGACACCTCGGACTCCATGAACCCGAATGCCCCGGCGGTGCGGTCCGGCGTGGGGATCGTGACCCGGATGCCGGAGGCGCCGGTGATGACGAGCATCCCGGCGCGGACGTCGGACATGGGCAGCGTGTAGACGCGGCTCGGGCGGCCCTCGTCGTCGCGCTCGAGGATCAGCCCGCAGTCCATCTCCGGGTTGCCGACCTCGAGCCAGGTGCCGTCGATGCGGACCCGGGTCTCGAGGTTGGTGGTCGAGTAGAAGTGATCGGGGAAGACCCCGTCGGCGTCGGCCGCGCTGACGCTGGCCTCGCCCGGGTCGACCTGGTTGACCCCGCGGGTCTGCAGCCGCATGAGGAGCCGCTCGAGCGACTCGTCGTCGTCGGTCGTCACGGTGATCACGGCGTGGGACGGGTCGTCGGTCTCGCGGCCGACGTCGAAGCGGTCGATGGTGTAGTCGCCGCTGTACTCCCGGATGTCGTCCAGGACCCGCGACAGGATGCCGTGATCCATCAGGTGTCCGGTGATCTCGACGGTCTCGTGGGCGCTCACGCGAGCACAGTAACGAAGG
>JAOPXG010000258.1 GCA_025965275.1 Nocardioides sp. | reverse complement strand
GCCTCGGGCAGCGCGGTCCGGGCGCGACCGGACAGCGCCCGGCCGTCGGTCCCGAGGTCGAGCTGGAGCCGCTTGACCGGGTCGGGCCTCACCCCGGAGAGCAGGCCGATCACGGGCCAGCCGGTGGCCCGGCCGACCCGCATCCGGGTGGACCGGTCGACGGCCTCCACGACGGTGGGTACGCCGGCCGCCTCTGCGAACGCGTCGTCGAGCGCGGCGGCGCGCTGGGCCGACAGGGCGCGGGTCGGAGCGTCGCCGGACGCCGCGGAGATGCGGCCCGCGACGGCCTTGACGTCGGCGTCGACGCGGGCGCTGGTGGCCTGCTTCTCGGCGGCCCGGCGGGCGATCTCGGCCCTGAGCTCGACGATGCCGACGCCGTCCCGGGCACTCACGGCCAGCACCGGCACCTGGTCGAGGCCGTCGGCGTCGAGCAGCCGCCGGATGTCGTCGAGCATCGACTGGCGACGCTCCTCGGGCACGGTGTCGATCTGGTTGAGCACCACGAGCATCACGTCCTGGTGCTCGGCCGATGGCGCGAGGTAGCGGTCGTGGATCGCCGCGTCGGCGTACTTCTGTGGGTCGAGCACCCACACCAGGAGGTCGGCGAGGGCGACCAGCCGGTCCACCTCGAGGTGGTGGGAGACCTCGGTCGAGTCGTGGTCGGGAAGGTCGAGCAGCACGACGCCGTCCAGCTCGGAAGCGGTCTCGCGCCGGCCCGTGTCGAGCATCGAGTCGCGCGTCGTCTGGTGGCGCGGCGGGATCCCCAGCCACGCGAGGAGCTCGTCGGCGCCGTCGCGGCCCCACACGCACGCCGACGCCCACGAGGTCGTCGGACGGCGCACCCCGACCGCGGAGAGCTCGAGGCCGGTCAGGGCGTTGAACGTCGAGGACTTGCCCGAGCCGGTCGCACCTGCGATGGCGACCACCGTGTGGCCGGCGGAGAGGCGCAGCCGGCCGGCCGCGCGGTCGACCAGGTCCTGGGCCTCGTCGACGAGGGTGTCGTCGAGCCGGCCACGGGCTGTCCGGGCGGCCGTGTCGAGGCCTTCGATGCGGGCGCCGATGTCGGTACCACGGGTGACCAGCTGCTTGGCCCCCTCGAGCAAGGACGTCATCTTCTCCCTCGGCCCCGCCCGGAGGACGGTGGTGGTGCTGTGAACAGTGCAGCCTCCACCCTAGAGGCTCACTCCTGCGGGGCCGATCCTGACCTCGCCTGCTCGAACCGCCGGTCGTCGACGCGGCGCGACGCGGCCCGCAGCTGCTCGGGCACCGTGGCCGGGATGTCGAGCCCGGCGAGCAGGTCGAGGTAGCGGCGGCGCTCGGTCTCGAGGAGGCCCGAGACCCGGCGTTCGAGGCCGTGACCGGCGCGGTCGACGAGGAGCTCCAGCGCCGGCGCCCCGAAGACCGCTTCGAGCAGCGTGCGCCCCAGGGCGGCCGCGTCGCTGGTGTCGTTGCGGCCCAGCACGACCACGCTCAGCGCGGCGGTCAGCCCGTGCACGCCGTACGCCAGGTAACGGGCGCTGGTGCGCTTGTCGGCGCCCTCGGTGCGGACCAGCTCGAGGATCTCGGCCTGCCAGGCGCGGACCTCCGCCTCCGTGCGGCGGCGCAGGTCGCGCGACGCGCGCTCCAGGCCGTTGTCGGCGGTCAGCGGTGCGCCGGCGTCCAGCGACTCCCATGCCGCGTGCGCCCGAGCAGTCGCCGACTCCGCGTGCTCGAGCACCAGCAGCTCCAGACCGGACTCGACGGCGAGGGACACGCGCTCGGCCTGCTGGGGCGTGCCCTTGACGGCGTTGACGACGCGCTCGCGCAGCCACCCGACCTTCGCGTCGAGCGTCCGGAGCAGCTCACCGGTCCCGATGAAGTCCTGCCAGCGCACCAGGATGTCACCGCGCAGCAGCGTCCCGTCGCCGGTCTCGGCGACCAGCCTCGCGGCCTCCTCGTCGTACGTCGTGTCGACGGCTTCCCGCAGCGACGCGACCGCATGGAGCTGCTCCGCGGCGGCGTCGGCGACCGCGTGGGTCTGGCGAGCCAGGGTGCGGATGGTGCCGTCGAGGGTCTGCTTGACGACCTCGCCCCGGGCGTCGCTGTCCTCGGCGAGCGAGACCAGCCAGGCCCGGATGTCGGCGACCTCCGCGGGCGCGAGCAGGCCCTCCTCCGAGACCGGGGCCTCGTTGACGGTGAAGAGCGGGGAGTCCTTCAGCCCGCGGCTGGCCAGCAGGCGGGCGAGGTGCGCGGCCACCGTCTGGACCGCGTCGGCCGGGGTGCGGTCGAGCACGATCGCGACGGAGGTCGAGCGCTTCGCGGCGCGCTTGAGGTACTCCCACGGCACCTGGTCGGAGTAGCGGGCGGCCGAGGTCACGAAGAGCCAGAGGTCCGCCGCCGCGAGCAGCTGTGCGGCCAACGTCCGGTTGCGCTCCTCGACCGAGTCGACGTCCGGAGCGTCGAGGATCGCGAGACCCGCCGGGACAGTGTCGGACGCGACCAGCTGGAGGGAGTCCGGGTCGTCGGTGGAGTGGTCGACCCGCTTCAGGTCGGGCAAGAGCCGGTCCTGGCCGAACCACTCGGCGTCGTCGGGGTGGTGCACCAGCACCGGCGACCGCGTCGTCGGCCGGAGCAGCCCGGAGGCCGTCACCCGCCGGCCGACCAGCGAGTTGACCAGCGTCGACTTGCCGGAGCCGGTCGAGCCACCGACGACGGCGAGCAGCGGTGCCTCGAGGCTCATCTGTCGCGGGATGACGTAGTCCTCGAGCTGGTCGACCATCTGCTGGAGGGCCGTACGACGCTCCTCGACCCCGGGGAGGTCCAGCGGCAGCCGGGCCCCCTGGAGCGCACCGCGGAGCTGCACCAGCGCGGTGAGCATCCGGGTGTTGTGGTCGCTGGAGACGGTCATCGGGTGGGTACCACCTGTCCGGGGAAGGCGATCGACGGCCGGAGCTGGTCGATCCGCTGGAGGAACTGCTGGCCGCGGGTCGCGTAGTCCGGCGGCGGGGTGCCCCGCAGGAACCGGTAGTGCAGGAAGCCGAGCTCGATCGTCGCCTGCTGGTAGTCGCGCATCGCGCGCTCGGCCGGCTTGCCGCCGACCTCGCGGGCGTAGGCACGGCTGCGTCGTCGGGCCCGGAGGTCGACGACCCAGCCGATGTCGGTGGCCGGCACCAGACCGCGTTCGGCTGCGTCGCTCAGCGCGGAGACGAGCATGTGGCGCTCCGAGCTCCGTGACCACATGGCCAGGCCGACGACGCCGACGAGCGCCGGCAGGATCAGCACGACGTAGACGAGGCCGAAGGCGTCGAAGCCGTAGACCGTCGAGGTGTTCCAGATCGCGTGCGTGGTGACCGCGGAGACGTAGCCGCCGAGCGGCCACAAGAACCGGGCCGGTGTGCTGCGGGCGTTGACCGCGATGCCGACGCCGATGCCGATGAACGTCGTGAAGAGGGGGTGGGCGAAGGGGCTGATCACGCAGCGCACCACGAACGTGGCGGTGAGCGCCTGGGTGCCGCCGGGGCCCGAGCCGTCGGTGCCGTTGTAGGCCGCCGCGAGGTAGAGGATGTTCTCGGTGAAGGCGAAGCCGATGCCGACCATCCCGGCGTAGACGATGCCGTCGAGCACGCCGTCGAGCTCGCCGCGCCGCCACCAGAGCAGCAGGATGAGGAAGAGCCCCTTGCACGCCTCCTCGGTCACCGGCGCCACGAACTCCAGGCTCTGCCGGTCGGTGAACGTGAGCACGAAGCCGCCGACGCCCTGGAGGACCAGTGCCGCCGCGGTGGCGACGAAGCAGCCCCAGAGCAGACCCGCGGCGAGCAGGCTGCGTGGCTCGGGCTCGTAGCGGTCGAGCCAGAGGTAGCAGCCGACGAGCGGTCCGACCGGCAGTGCGGCGAGCACGGTGGCGAGGAGCAGCGTCTTCGGTGCGCCCGAGAAGGCCAGCACAGCCAGGATCGCGAGCGCGCCGAGAGACACCAGCACGGTCACCACGACCGTGAAGGCGACGCTGTCGCGGCGGGCTCCGGGCATGGGGCGAAGCCTATCGGGGCAGGCCGGTCGACCCCGCGCCCCGGCGTACCATGGGGCGGATGAGCGAGCAGAGCGAGCTGAAGACCGAGTCCCACGACCCCAAGGTCCCGGCTGCCTGGGCCGCCTTCATGCGCGAGGGCTGGGGCGATCGCGAGCTGGACCTCCCCGTCGCGGCGGTCGCCGAGCCGGCTGCGCGCCGCCGGGCCCGGCTGGCCGAGGCGTTCCCGGGCGAGCGGCTGGTGCTCCCGGCGGGCGGCTACAAGGTGCGGTCCTACGACACCGACTACCGCTTCCGCCCCGACACCGCTCACACCTACTTCTCCGGCAACCAGACGAGCGACGCGGTGCTGGTGATGGCCGACGGCGAGGCGGTCCTCTACGCGCGGCCGCGCTCGTCGCGCGACACCGACGAGTTCTTCCGCGACCGGCAGTACGGCGAGCTGTGGGCCGGGCGGCGTCCGTCCCTCAAGGAGATGTCGGACTCCCTCGGCCTCGAGGTCCAGCACATCGACGGGCTCACCGCGGCCCTGCAGGGCACCGGCAAGACCCGGGTGCTCCGCGGTGTGTCGATCCCGGTCGACGGGTCGGTGATGGGCGACGACGGCCGCGACGGCGAGTTCGCCCGGGTCGTCTCGGAGATGCGCCTGGTCAAGGACGACTGGGAGATCGCCCAGCTGCAGGAGGCGTGCGACATCACCACGCTCGGCTTCGAGGACGCCGTCCGCGACTGGGACGACGTGCTGACGTACGGCGAGCGCTGGATCGAGGGCACGTTCTTCCGTCGGGCTCGCGCGATGGGCAACGACATCGGCTACGACTCGATCGTCGGCGGCGGCTCGCACGCGACGACGCTGCACTGGATCGAGAACTCCGGGCCGATCACGCCCGGCGAGCTGGTGCTGCTCGACATGGGTGTCGAGAACCGCGCCCTCTACACCGCCGACGTCACCCGCACGATCCCGGTCGACGGTCGCTTCACCGACCTCCAGCGCGAGCTCTACGACCTGGTCTTCCACGCCCAGGAGGCGGGCATCGCCGCCGTACGCCCGGGCGTCCCGTTCGCGGCCACCCACGACGCGGCGATGGAGGTGCTGGCCCACGGGCTGGCCGACCTCAAGCTGCTGCCCGTCTCCGTCGAGGAGGCGCTCGATCCCGAGAGCAAGGTCTACTCCCGCTGGACGCTGCACGGGACCAGCCACATGCTCGGCATGGACGTGCACGACTGCGGCCAGGCCGCGCCGGAGGCGTACGCCAAGGGCGAGCTGGCCGAGGGCATGGTGCTGACCGTCGAGCCCGGCCTCTACTTCCAGGAGGACGACCTGCTCGTCCCCGAGGAGCTGCGTGGCATCGGCATCCGGATCGAGGACGACATCCTGGTCACCGCCGACGGCTCGCAGAACCTCTCCGCCGCGCTGCCGCGCACCTCGACGGACGTCGAGGCGTGGATGGGTGAGCACCGCCGCTGACCGGCACCCCGCGGACGCAACCCCGCGGGGTTGCCGCTCGTCTGATTCTGGGTAGGGGTGCACGACGCACCTCGCCCGACGGAAGGCCTTCCCCATCTCCACCACCACCCACCGACGACACCTGCCCTGGTGGCGGGCCGTCGCGGCGACCCTCGCCGTCGCCCTGGTGGTCGGCGCCTGCGGTGACACCACCCCGGCGCAGGTCGCGAGCGAGCGGGCGGCCGGGGACCCGTCACCGCGGATGCTCCACGCTTGGCCGTTGCCGACCGTCGCCGACCAGGCGCCCGACTACGAGTTCGTCGCCGCCCCCGACTTCCTGAACCAGGACGTCGGCGACGTGCGGGCCCTGCCGACCTGGCGCCCGGGCGACCCGAACTCGTGGACCCCGCAGCTCCAGCAGGGCATCACCCGCTTCCTGGACGAGATCAAGGCCGTCGACCCCGACTCGGTCCTGGTGCCGGGGGACCTCGTCGAGGGCCACTGGGGTCGCGACGACGACCACACCGGGATCTTCGGGCCGGTCCGCACCCCCCGCCAGAAGAAGCAGGCGATCCGTCGGGCCGCGAACTTCTACTACTCGACCTACAAGCACCGGTTCGACATCCGCGACCTCCCCCTCTACGCGGCGCTCGGCGACCACGACATCGGCGACAACGACTGGGACAACAGCTCGCCGGCGACACGCTTCAAGCGCAGCCAGATCGGCCTCTTCAAGCAGATGTTCGGCCGCTACTTCACGCACACGCCGTCCGGGAAGCCGCGGTTCGCCGACCGACCCGTCGGCACGGTGTGGTCGGACACGGCGTACGCCGTGCACCTGACGCCCGACGTGCTGCTGGTGAGCCTCGACGAGTTCCACCGCCGCGACGGAGACGTGCACCTCGAGGTCGTGGGCGACCAGCTGCGGTGGCTGCGTCAGACGCTCCGGCAGGCGCGCGCCGACGGGGTGCCCTGGGTGATCGTGCAGGGCCACAACCCGATCCTGATGCCGGTCCGCGAGCGGTCCACCTCCGGCGGCCACATCGAGGGCGGCCGGCGCTCCGCTCTCTGGCGGACGATGTCGCGCTACGGCGTCGACGTCTACCTCAACGGCGAGGTCCACGACACGACCATGCGACAGGCCGACGGGGTCACGCAGATCTCGGCCGGCGGGCTGCTCTACACGGGCAACGCGAGCTATCTGGTCGCGAAGGTCTACGACGACCGGATCGACTTCGACGCCCGCCGCATCGCCGGCTCCCGCGGCCCCGGCGGCGACCTCTGGCAGACCACCGGGCCCCGCACCCGCGCGCGGCCGGAGTACGGCACCGCGCTCAGCATCTCGATCGGGTCGATGACCCTCACCTCCGACGGCCGCGCGGTCAACCAGGTCGGGCAGCTCCAGGCGTACGACGTGGCGGGACCGGCGGACCGGGCACGGCACGGCGCT
>JAOPXG010000251.1 GCA_025965275.1 Nocardioides sp. | reverse complement strand
CGGGCGGCCGCGGCGACCGGGCGGGCGTCGCGACCGGGGCGGCGCGCGGCGCCGGGACCAGTCGCATCGCGGTGAGGTTCACGACGTGGCGCGGACGGACGTCCTCCTCGGGCACCTCCACGGGGACCGGGCGGATGTCGACGACGGCCGAGTGGGCGACGTGGTCGTGCCACCCGCGACGCCGGCCGCCCGGGTCCATGACGGCGGTCCAGGCCAGGGTGGCCACCCCGAGGCCGAACGTCGGCAGCGTGGCCACGCCGAGGATGAGCTGACGCAGGAGGGCCCGCCCGACCCCGATCGGCCCACCGGTCGTGTCGTCGACCACCCGCAGCCCGACCAGGGCCATGCCCGGGGAGGTGCCGAGCAGGCCGAGGACGACCGCGAACGCGGCGCCGACCAGGAGGATCGTCGCGACGACGAGCGCGATCCCCACAGCGACCTGCCCCGGCTCGATCAGGGTGCGGAAGGCGACGTAGGCGACCACGCCGTCCACCGACCAGGCGATGACCCGGTCGAGCGTGACGGCGTAGAAGCGCCGGTCGAGCTCCGCGACCAGGTGGCCTGCGGAGCCCGGCATCGGCTGGCTCACGGGTTCTCGACCTGGATCGTCACGCCGTCACCGAGGTCGACCACGGCGCCGGGGATGAGCTGGACGGCGATCCCGGCCTTGAGGTCCTCCGGCGGGAGGCCGGGCTGCACCAGGAGCGTCCCGTTGGTGGAGCCGAGGTCGGTGACGACCGCGGAGCCGTGGTCGGCTCCCGAGCCCGGACGCACCTCGAGGTGGGTCGAGGAGATCTCCTGGTGGGGGCTGGGCACCGTCACCAGGCGCGGCTGCTCGCCCACGCTGGCGCGGCGCGGCTCGGGAGCCCGGCCGACCAGGACCACCCGGTCGACCTCGACCGCCTCGCCGTTGGAGATGACGAGCCGGGCGACCGGGCGCGCCGTGATGGGCGGCGCCAGGGGCTGGCCCGGGATGCCGGGCTGCTCGCGGACGAACTCCGGGCGCTCCACGCTGCCGGTCCGGGTCTCGCCGTCGTGGTCGGCGTCGTCGGCGACCTCGGCGTCGATGACGGCCACGGCCTCCGTGGGGGGCTCGGCGGGCGGCTCGGGGGTCGGGGTCGGCTCAGGAGTGGGCTCGGCGTCGGCGTCGGCGTCGGCCTCGGGCTGGGGCAGGGCCACCGCGGGCGGGTGCTCGACGGTGGCGATCCGGACCAGTCCGCCGGCGACCAGGAGGTCGTCGGACGACTCCTCGTCGGCGACCTCGATGCGCATCCGGACGACGCCGGTCAGGGTGCGTTCCACCCAGGTGGTGCCGCCGTCCCCCTCGACGTGGACCACTTCGTCGGCCGTCGCGAAGTGGGCGCTGGCCGCGCCGCGCAGGACCACCCGGGTCTCGTCGCCGGACTCGCTGACCAGCACGAAGCCCGGCAGGTCGCGCAGGCCCGACGAGATCAGCGCGTCGAGGGTCTCGTCGAAGCCGGCACCGTCGTCGACGAGCTCCCACAGCGCCGCCACCCGGGCCTTCTCCGACGGTGGCAGCACGACGGTCGCACGCTCGCCGAGGATGCCGAACCAGGATCCGGGACGGAAGGACCAGGTGCGGGGGTCGCTCACGGCAGTGCTCCCAGCTTCTGTTCGAGACTCGCTCGCTGACGCTCGGAGTCGTAGATGCTCTCGGCGACCAATCCCACCACATCGACGACGACGACCGTCGCGTTGTCCTCGCCACCCGCGGCGAGGGCGGCGGCCACCATCCGGTCGGCCGCATCGCGGGGGTCGTCCGACTCGGCCAGGATCGCCGCGAGCGTCGTCTCGTCGACCATCCCGCTGATGCCGTCGGAGCAGAGCACCAACCGCTCGACGGACGCCAGCGGGAGCACGAAGAAGTCGGCCTCGGCGCTCGGGGACACCCCGAGGGCGCGGGTGATGACGTGTCGCTCCGGGTGGGTGCCGGCCTCGTCGGGGGTGATCCGGCCGGCGTCGACCAACTCCTGGACGACGCTGTGGTCGACGCTCACCTGCTCCAGCACGCTGCCGGCGAAGCGGTAGGCCCGGGAGTCGCCCACGTTGGCGACCAGCCACTGTGGCCCGTCGTCGTCCTCGACCAGCAGCGCGACCACGGCCGTCGTACCGGCCTGGAACCGGCGACCGACACCCTCGGCGCCCTGGGTCTCGGCGTACTCCACGATCCGCTCCCGGCACGCCCGCAGCGTGGCCGCGACGACCTCGGCTCCGCGCCGTGGGTCGTAGCCCTCCTCGGCCAGCCGGGCGAACTCCTCGACCACGATGGTGCTGGCGACGTCACCGCCCTGGTGGCCGCCCATCCCGTCGGCGACGACGAAGACCGGCGGCGTGGCGAGGTAGGCGTCCTCGTTGACCTCGCGGACCAGCCCGACGTCGGTGGCGGCCCCGTGGTGCAGCTCGACGCCGCTCACCGGTGCCCCGACTTCCCGCAGGCCGGTAGGGCATGGCTCCCGATCCTCGGCCGCGAGCGTGCGCCGTGGGCGGCGCGCAGCAGACCCAGGGATTGGGAGACATGCCCTAACGTGGGAGGGATGTCCACGACGGGGTACCGCACGCTCGCCGACCAGCTGCGCGGCTGGCCGGACGCCCAGCTGTCCCGTCTGCTCGTCGACCGACCTGATCTCGCCACTCCGGCCCCTCACGACTCCGGCCAGCTGGCGTCTCGTGCCGCCACCCGGTCCTCACTCCTGCGCGCGCTCGACCACCTCACCCGGCTCGAGCTCTGTGTCCTTGATGCCCTCGTCATCGTGGGCCAAACCACGCCCGACCAGCTGGCGGAGGTGGTCCGGGCCACCCCGGGGTCGGTGACGTCGGCGCTGGACCGGCTGCTCGATCTCGCCCTGGCCTGGGAGACGCCGCAGGGCATCCGGCCGCTCAGCGCGGTGTCGGAGGCACTCGCCCAGGGCGGCCGGGCCCCCGGAGTCAGCGGCCTGCGGCCGATGTCGCCCGAGCCGCACGACCCCGACGACGTACGCCGACGCCTCGACGAGCTCTCGGCGCCGGCCCGCGCCCTGCTCGACCACGTCCTCGAGTCGGGAGGCGAGGCGACGACCGGCACCGCCCGCCACACGGTGCTGCCCGAGGACGCCGCGACCCCCGCCGAGGAGCTGCTCGCCCGCAGGCTCCTCGTGCCCCGCGGTGGCGGCACCGTCGTGCTGCCGGGCGAGGTCGGGATCGCGATGCGGGGTGGGCGCACCACGACCGAGCCGGTCGACGAGCCGCCCGAGCTGGCCACCTCCCCGCGCGGCCAGGACCTGGTCGATCGCGCCGGCGCCGGCGCCGCCTTCGAGGCGGTACGACGCGTCGAGCTGCTGCTCGACCACTGGGGCCTGCACCCGCCGGGCGCGCTGCGCAGCGGTGGTCTCGGCGTCCGCGACCTGCGGGCCACCGCGACCGAGCTGCACGTCGACGAGCCGACGGCCGCCCTCCTCGTCGAGGTCGCGTCGGCGGCGGGGCTGCTGGCCACGGCCGCCGACCCGGCCGGCAACCCGGTCTGGATCCCCACCGACGCCTTCGACCAGTGGACCGCCGCGCCGGTCGCCGACCGCTGGGTCGCGCTGGTGCGTGCCTGGCTCGAGAGCCCGCGGATCCCGGGCCTGGTCGGCTCCCGCGACCCGCAGGGCAAGGTCTGGAACGCGCTCGCGCCCGAGCTGTCCGGGGTCCACCAGGTCGAGAGCCGACGGATGGCGCTGGAGCTGCTGCTCGACCTCCCCGACGGTGAGGTGCTGGCCGCCGGCACCGGCGTGCCGTCCCTGGTGCAGCGGGTCGAGTGGCTCCGGCCGCGGCGACCCCGGACCCGCGCCGAGCAGATCGGCTGGGCGGTCGACGAGGCGGCGCTGCTCGGCGTGGTCGCGCTGGGCGGGCTGGCGTCGTACTCCCGGGCGCTCCTCACCGGCGACGAGGCGGTCGCGATCGCCGGTCTCGGCGCGCTGCTGCCGGAGCCGGTCGACCACGTGCTGCTCCAGGCCGACCTGACCGCCGTGGCCCCGGGGCCGCTGGAGTCCCAGCTGGCGCGCAAGCTGCAGCTGGTCGCCGACATCGAGTCGCGCGGCGGGGCGACGGTCTACCGCTTCACGCCCGGGTCGGTGCGCCGCGCGCTCGACACCGGCTGGTCGGCGGTCGAGGTGCACGAGTTCATCGGCTCGGTGTCACGGACGCCCGTCCCCCAGCCGCTCACCTACCTCGTCGACGACACGGCACGGACCTTCGGCAGCGTGCGCGTCGGGCACGCCGAGGCGTTCCTGCGGGCCGATGACGAGGCCGCCCTGACCGAGATCCTGCTCAACCCCAAGGCCGCGACCCTGGGCCTGCGCCGGATCGCGCCGACCGTGCTGGTCAGCTCGACGCCGCTCGACGTGCTCCTCCCCCGGCTCCGCGACCTCGGCGCAGCACCCGTCGTCGAGGCCGCCGACGGGACCGTGCACGTCGCGCGACCCGACGTGCTCCGGGCGCGCACGCCGCGCGAGCACCGGGGCCGGGCGGTCCGCTCGGCCCGCCAGACCGCGCAGACCGCACACGTGGTCACCGCGATCCGGGCCGGCGACCGGGCCGAGTCGAGCCGGCCCGCCGTCCCGGCCCAGTCGCTCACCCCGAGCGGCTCGATGGCGGCGCTGCGCGAGGCGATCGAGGCCGGGGGGTCGGTGCTGATCGGCTACGTCGACAACCAGGGCACCAGCTCGGAGCGGCTGGTCGACCCGATCCGGGTCGAGGGCGGGTCGCTCACGGCGCACGACCACCGCAGCGACGACGTACGCACCTTTGCCGTGCATCGCATCACCACGGTCCGGCCGGTCACCGACGCTCCGTACGATTGAATCGTGGACTTCCTCCGGTACGCCGAAGCCTCGGCTGCTCTGCTGAACGCGGAGCTGGCCGACGTCGACGCGCTCGTGGCGTACCTCGACGGCCGGGAGTGGCTGCACGAGCGGGCGGCCGACCGCGACTGCATGTTGCTGCGCAAGTTCCAGCGTGAGCTGCGGCCGGTCTTCGAGGCCGGCGACGCCGACGACGTCGCGGGCGTGGTCGGCGGGCTCAACGAGCTGATGGCGCGCTACCCCGTCACGCCCCGGATCTCCGACCACGACCACCACGACCTGCACCTGCACGTCGCGACGGCCAACGCCAACGTGGCCGACCTCCTCGTCGGCGAGTCGCTGCTCGGGCTGGCGACGCTGGTCTGCGACCTCGGCGCCGACCGGCTCGGCGTCTGCTCGGCCGTGAAGTGCACCAACGTCTTCGTCGACACCTCGCCGAACCGCTCCCGTCGCTACTGCTCCGAGCGCTGCTCGTCGCGGGCGAACGTCGCGGCGTACCGCGCCCGGCAGAAGGCCGTCGCCTCCGCGTGACCTGCGGGTGCGAGCAGCCTTCGGGCCGTCCGTAGGCTTGCCCGGTGAATGACGGCCCCCTGATCGTCCAGTCGGACAAGACGCTGCTGCTCGAGGTGGATCACGAGCGCGCCGCTGACTGCCGCAAGGCGATCGCGCCGTTCGCCGAGCTGGAGCGCTCCCCCGAGCACGTGCACACCTACCGGCTCACCCCGCTCGGCCTCTGGAACGCCCGCGCCGCCGGGCACGACGCCGAGCAGGTGGTCGACACGCTGCTGGAGTACAGCCGGTACGCCGTCCCGCACGCGCTGCTCGTCGACGTCGCCGAGACGATGGCGCGCTACGGCCGGCTGCGGCTGGAGAAGAACCCGATCCACGGGCTGGTGCTGGTCTCCACCGACCGCCCGGTGCTCGAGGAGGTGCTGCGCGCCAAGAAGATCGCCGGCATGCTCGGCGAGCGGGTCGACCCCGACACCGTCGTCGTCCACGGCTCCGAGCGCGGCAACCTCAAGCAGGCACTGCTCAAGCTGGGCTGGCCGGCGGAGGACTTCGCGGGCTACGTCGACGGCGAGGCGCACCCGATCTTCCTCGACGAGACCGAGTGGCACCTGCGGGCCTACCAGCGCGAGGCCGCGGAGTCGTTCTGGCACGGCGGCTCGGGGGTCGTCGTGCTGCCGTGCGGCGCCGGCAAGACCCTGGTCGGCGCGGCGGCGATGGCCGAGGCGAAGGCCACCACGCTGATCCTGGTCACCAACACCGTGAGCGCCCGGCAGTGGAAGGACGAGCTGATCCGTCGTACCTCCCTGACCGAGGAGGAGATCGGCGAGTACTCCGGCTCCGTGAAGGAGATCCGGCCCGTCACCATCGCGACGTACCAGGTGATGACGACGAAGCGGAAGGGCGTCTACCCCCACCTCGAGCTGCTCGACGCCAAGGACTGGGGCCTGATCGTCTACGACGAGGTGCACCTGCTGCCCGCGCCGATCTTCCGGATGACCGCCAACCTCCAGGCGCGCCGGCGGCTCGGGCTGACCGCGACGCTGGTGCGCGAGGACGGCCGCGAGGGGGACGTCTTCTCGC
>JAOPXG010000221.1 GCA_025965275.1 Nocardioides sp. | reverse complement strand
GAGCCCGACCAGCCGCTCGGCGACCAGCGCGGCGGCCGCAGGCTCGCCGCCGTAGAACCGGCCCGGCGCGCGCAGCGCGACCAGCCCCGGACGCAGCGCGGACACCCCGGGCCGCAGCTCCTCGACCGCGGCCAGCACCGGTTCGAAGGCGCGGGCGTCACGGTCGGGGCTCGCGGCGTACACCTTCAGCTCCGGGCACCGGGACTGCGCGTCGCGGCGGCGCATCCCCCGTCGTACGCCGGACGCGCGGGCCGCGTCGTTGCCGGCCTGCACGATGTTGGCGCTGAAGACCGCGGCCGGCAGGTGGGTGGGCAGCCCCTCGTCGGCCAGCGCGGCGACCACCGGCCAGTCCGGGCACCAGATCACCATCACTCTCATGGGGACCCTCACTAGCTGGCCGCCTCCACCGCAGGCGTGGCGATCAGGTCGCGGTCGGCGCGGACGTAGGACTGGTCCTCGGCCGGGAACCACAGCGCACCCCGGCGCGGCGGCGCCGACCCGCGCTGCGCCTCCACGATCAACCGCCGGGCGCGGAGGTGGCCGTGCCCCTCGCCGACACCGGACCACGCGGGCTCCCGCGTCGTCAGCCGCACCTCGCAGCGCGGCCAGTCACCCGGCGTCCGCTCCTGGGCGACCAGGACCGACGACCGCTTGCGCAGCCGGGCGCCGAGCTTCTCGGCGACGTGCTCGGGCACCCGGCCCCGGGTCCGGACCACCACCACCGTCGCGACGTCGACCAGCGCGGCGGTGACCTCGAGCCACTGGTCGCCGGGCTCGGGGACCAGGACGGTGCGGGTCAGGTCGACCCCGAGCGCCAGGGCGGCCTCGGCGCCGAAGTCGGTGACGCCGACGACCGCGCACCAGCCCCCCGCCCGCGACGGCCCGGCCATCAGCGCCATCGCCAGGCTCGAGCCGTCGACGGAGTAGCTGCCGCCCGCCCGCAGCTGCACCAGCCCGGCCAGCGCCGGGTGGGTCTCCAGCTCCAGCCGCGGCACGCCGTCCTGCATCCGCGTCATCCGGGCGCGCAGCTGCTGGATCGTGTCCGCGGTGTTCGTCGGGGTCTCGGTCGGTGGCGCCACACCCCATGATCGAACATGTGTTCGAACGCGTCAACCGCGGGTCCGCCGTACGACCTCACCCGTCACAGCAGTCACAGCCACCCGAGACTTCTCGTGGCAAACCCGCACGACACGCCGATTCACCCCGGCGTGTCGTGCGGGTTTCCCCGGTCGACCGGGGAAACCCGCACGGCCGTCAGCTCACGAGTAGAACGCGTCGATCCGGTCCTTGTTGTTGTCCTCGACGACGTTGCGCTTGACCTTCATCGAGGGGGTCAGCTCGCCCGACTCGATGGTGAGGTCGTGGTCGAGGATCTCCCACTTCTTGATGGTCTCCCAGCGGTTCAGCCGGGCGTTGAGCTGGTCGACGTAGCCGCCGATCATCGTCTTGACCGCGTCGGACTTCACGATGTCGGTGTACGACGCGCCGGACATGCCGTTCTCCTCGGCCCAGCCGGTCATCGCGTCGGGGTCGAGGGTGATCAGCGCGACCACGAAGTTCCGCTCGTTGCCGAAGACCATGAACTGGCTGGTGTAGGGGCAGATCGCCTTGAACTTCGACTCGATCGCCGGCGGCGCGACGTACTTGCCGCCGGAGGTCTTGAAGAGCTCCTTGATCCGGCCGGTGATCGTGAGGAAGCCGTCGGCGTCGAGGCTGCCCTTGTCGCCGGTGTGCAGCCAGCCGTCCTCGGTCAGCGTCTTCGCCGTCTCCTCGGGGAGGTTGTGGTAGCCCGCCATGATGTGCGGCCCGCGCAGCATCACCTCGTCACCCTCGCCGATCTTGACCTCGCTGCCCGGGAGCGCCGGGCCGACGGTGCCGATCTTGTAGTCGTCGGGGTGGTTGACCGTGGCGCCGGCGGCGTTCTCGGTCATGCCGTACCCCTCGAGGATGAGGATGCCGGCGGCGTGGAACCACCCGGCGATCTCGGAGTTCAGGGCCGCGGAGCCGGAGATGAAGAACCGGACCCGGCCCCCGAACCGCTCGCGCACCTTGCTGAAGACCAGCTTGTCGAAGAGCCCGTGCTGGACGTTGAGCAGCAGCGGGACGGAGCTGCCCTCGCGCTTGAGCTTGTCGACCTTGATGCCGACCTCGAACGCCTTCTTGAAGATCTTCTCCTTGACGCCGCCCTCGGCCGCCTGCATGGTGACGATCCGGCCGTGCGCCTTCTCGAAGATCCGCGGCGCGGCGCCCATGAACGTCGGCTTCACGACGCCGAGGTTCTCGACGATCTTGTCGACCCGGCCGTCGATCGCGGTGGCGAAGCCACAGGCGAGCTGCGCCGAGAGCAGCACCTTGCCGAACGAGTGGGCCATCGGCAGCCACAGGAACTGGAGGTCGTCCTCGCCGAGGATGTCCTGCACCTGGATGGCCGTGCCCTCGTAGACCCAGGCCCTGTGCAGCAGCCGGACGCCCTTGGGCTTGCCGGTCGTACCGGAGGTGTAGATGAGCGTCGCGAGCTGGTCGGGCTCGATCGCGTGGGCCGTCTCGGCGACGACGCCCGGGTGCTCGCCGAGGTACGCCTCCCCCAGCTTGGCGAGGTCGTCGAGGCCGATCACCCAGTCGCCGTCGGTCGTCCCGTCGAAGGTGACGACCTTGATGACCTGCGGCAGCTCGTCCCTGTGTGCGGCGAGCTTCGCGATCTGGTCGTCGTCCTCGGCGAAGACCACGCGGCTGTCCGAGTCGCTGAGGATGTACGCCGTGTCCTCGCTGTTGGTCGACGGGTAGACGGTCGTGGTCGCCGCGCCCGCACACATGATCGCCAGGTCGGCGAGGATCCACTCGTAGCGGGTGCCGGCCGCGATGCCGACCCGCTGCTCCGAGGTGATGCCCAGGGAGAGCAGGCCGCCGGCGAGCTTCTCGACGAGGTCGCCCGCCTGCCGCCAGGTGACGGACTCCCAGCCCTCACCCCGGGGGTAGCGGAACGCCTCGTGGTCGGCGGAGGCGGCGACGCGGTCGAGGAACTGGACCGCGAAGTTCTTGGTCAGGTGGTCGACGAAGCTGGTGTCGGTGGCGGTCATGACACTCCTGCAGGGCGGCCGAGACGAATGGGGGATGCGGAGTAACCTAGATCACTGGCGCAACTCGTGGGTAACAACCCTGCTCAGGCCCGCGCGGCGACGTACTTCTCGGCCCGCCCCCGCGCCTCGGCGACCGGTCCGTCGCGGTCCAGCTAGACGCCCCATGCGTCGAGGTCCTCGCGGGCGAACGCGTAGACAGGCCGAACCTGTCGACCGGAACCGTTCCGGCCATCGGTCGTTTGTCGAGAGAGGTGCGGCCGATCGCGGCCCACTCCGCCTCGCGAGGGGCGCCGACGTTCAGGGAGAGGACCGATGGCGGCACGCCCGATCCTGGCGGTCCCGACGGTCGGCGGCGGCCGGATTCGCACCCGCCGAGGCCTGCGTCACCTCGTACCGACGTTTCAGTCCGAGCTCCTGGGGCACCTAACAGGAGGACTTCAACGCCCTGGCTCGGGACAGCCGGCGGTCCCGGCGCCCGTCGCAGTTTGCGCGGGCGCGGCACTGCACCAACGACCCGGGGGGATCGGCACGTGCGAGCAGGCCTGATCGACGTACTTCCATGGCTCAAGAGCATCCGGCCGGCACTGACGCTGGTCGACCCGGTGGCGATCGTCCTCGCCGGCGTCGCCGTCCACGACTCGGTGAGCCCGCTCGCGGTGGCCGCGGCCGCCGTGGCCGCGTCCCTGGTGTGCCGGCAGGCCGACCTGCACCGGTCCCGCCTGGTGCTGTCCCTGCTCGAGGACCTGCCCAAGCTGGCCCTGGCCACGCTGGTCGCCACGCTCACGCTGATGGCGATCACGCCGACGCCCGACCTGACGAGCCCCTCCTGGGGCATGCTCCTGATCTTCAGCGGCTCGGCGTTCCTGCAGCTGGTCGTGCTCCGCGGGATCGTCTACTCCCGCGCACACGCCCGCCGGCGCAACGGCCGCAGCTCGCACCCGGCGATCATCGTCGGTGCCGGCGCGGTCGGTGAGCGGCTCGCCCGGACCTTCCTGGCCCGCGGCGAGTACGGCCTGCACCCCGTCGGCATGATCGACTGCGCGCCGGGTCTCACCGCCCGCCAGCTCCCGCTCCCCCTGCTCGGCGGGGTCGACGACCTCGAGCGCGCGATGGCCGACCTCGGCGTCGACGACGTGGTCTTCGCGTTCCCGGACCCGCCCGACGACCACACCATCGCCGTCGTACGCCGCTGCGTGCAGAACGACCACCAGGTCTTCGTGGTCCCGCGGTTCTTCGAGATGATGGGCCTCGACCACCACCGGCGCACCGAGGTCATCGGCGACGTCGCGGTGATGCGGCTGCGACGTTGGGGCCTGCGCCCGCACACGCTCCTCCTCAAGCGGGCCTTCGACGTCGCGCTCTCGTGCCTGGCGCTGGTCGTCCTGTCCCCCGTGCTGCTCGCCTGCGCGATCGCGGTCCGGCTCGAGACCGGCCCCGGCGTGATCTTCCGCCAGGTGCGCGTCGGCCGCGGCGGCGGCACGTTCACGCTCTACAAGTTCCGCTCGCTCAAGCCCGCCAACCAGCTCGAGAGCGCCACCCAGTGGTCGATCGACAACGACGACCGGCTCGGCCCGGTCGGCAGGTTCATCCGGCGCACCAGCCTCGACGAGCTGCCCCAGCTGGTGAACGTCGTCCGCGGCGACATGAGCCTGGTCGGTCCCCGCCCCGAGCGGCCGTTCTTCGTCCGGGAGTTCTCCAAGGCCCAGGTCCGGTACGACGACCGGCACCGGGTGGCGACCGGCCTCACCGGCTGGGCGCAGGTCAACGACCTGCGCGGCGACACCCCCATCGACGCGCGCACCCGCTTCGACAACCACTACATCGAGAACTGGTCGCTGTGGACCGACGTCAAGATCATGATGCGCACGGTGCGGGCGGTCACCAGGTCGCAGCCGGGCTCGGACGCCCCGCTGAAGCTCACCCTCGGCGAGCGGCCCGCAGAGCGAGGCACAGCTCCGCGACCGCGCGTGTAGACCGGTCGCTCCCGTGGTGGGTCTCGACATGAGCGCGCCCCGCACGGCCCTCGGCGTCCGCGAGGCCCGGGTCGCGCAGTCGCTCGCCGATCGCCGCCGCCAGCGCGTCGACCCGCCCCGGGGGCACCACCGCGCCCGTCCCCGCGACAACGCTCTCCGCGATCCCGGCGACGTCGGTGGCGACCACGCTGCGCCCGGCGGCCATCGCCTCGAGGGGCACCAGGGCCATCCCCTCCCAGCGCGACGCCACCACCACGACGTCGGCGGCAGCGAGCCAGGCCGGCACGTCACGGCGTACGCCGGCGAACGAGACTCCCGCTCCGGCACGTGACTCCAGTCGGTCCCGGTCGGGACCGTCGCCCACCAGCACGAGACGGGCCTCGGGCAGCCGGTCGACGACCAGCGCCCAGGCGTCGAGCAGGTCCTGCTGCCCCTTCTGCGGGGCGAGCCGCCCGACGCAGACCGCCGTGGGCCGGTCCTCGAGACCGAGCCCGGCGCGGGCCGACGCCCGGTCGTGGCGGGCCGGCGTCAGGTCGACGCCGTTGGGCACGACCGTGGCCGCGCCGCGGATGCCGGACTCCCGGCCCTCGCGCAGCTCGGCCTCGCTGACGCAGACGAGCCGGGTGGTCCAGCGCGCGGCCCGGCGTTCCCAGGCGAGGGACGCCCGGGCGGTCGGCCCGGTGGCGGCGAGGAACGACCAGGCGTGCGGCTGGAAGACCGTCGGCAGCCGACCCCGGACGGCGAGGCGGCCGGCCAGCCCGGCCTTGGCGCTGTGCAGGTGGACGACGTCGGGAGCCTCGGTCCGCAGGATCCGGATCAGCCGGGCGACCTCCGCCACCACGGAGGGCCCGGGCGCGCGGCGTGCCGACCACGGCACCACCCGGGCCCCGGCGGTGCGTACGGCGTCGCCGAGCCAGCCGGTCGGCGGGCAGGCCACGGTCACCTGCCAGCCGCGGGCGACCTGGTCGCGGACCAGGCCGAGCAGCACCACCGCGACGCCCTCGGTGGTCGGCACCGAGACGTGGAGGACCCGCACCGGCGGCGCGGGCGACCCGGTCAGCTCGGGACCCGCTCGGCCGTCTTGCCGATCAGCACGACGCCCAGCACGCGGACCCCGACCGAGCGGACCCGGTCGGCGTGCTGGCGCAGGGTGCGCGGGGAGACGCCGTTCTCGGGGACCGCGAGGAGGATCGAGGCGCCGGCCGCCATCACCCGCGCGTCGTCGCAGAGGTCGAGGGGCGGCGCGAGGACGACGACGACGTCGAACCGCGCCGCGGCCTCGGCCATCACGGTCGAGAAGCGGGTCTCGAGCAGCACGTCGGCAGGCTCGCCGCCCCAGTCGCCCGCCGGGAGCACGCTGAGGTTGTCGACCGGCCCCGCGCTCAGGGCCGTGTCGAGGTCGCCGCCCAGGAGCAGCTCGTAGAGACCCGACGTGTCGGGGGCGGCCGCGATCGACTGGCCGTGCCGGTCACCGATCCGACCGTCGACCAGCAGCACGCGGCGGCCGACGCTCGCGAGCGAGATCGCCAGGTTGGCGCCCAGCCAGACGTTGACCTCGCCCGAGGTCACCCCGGAGACCACCACCCGGTTGACCGGGACGGTGCTCGCCTCGGCCTCGAGCGCGATGCGCAGGGTGCGGAAGACGTCGGCCGCGGACGTGCCGGGGTAGAGCGCGGGCAGGGTCGTCGGGTCGCGGGGCGGCGAGACGTGCGCGAGGACGGGCGCGTCCCCGGCTTCCTCGACCTCCGCGGCGCTGCCGATCCGGTTCGTGCAGCGGTCGCGCAGCAGGGCACCACAGACCGCCAGCACCAGCGCCAGCAGGGCCCCGACCCCGATGCCGAGCAGCAGGTTGGGGCTGGAGAAGGTGGTGGCGGGAGCGGCCGGGTTGCTGGTCGTGAACAGGAACGACCCGTTGCTCGGGTCGTGCAGCGGCAGCACCTCGGCGACGGTGTTCGCGATCTCCGCGGCCATGTCGGGGTCCTCGTCGCTGACCGTGATCTGGACCAGGATGGTGCCCTCCACCCAGCGTCCCGAGATCTCGCGACGGAGCTCGTCGGTCGAGCGTGGCTCGGAGAGCTGGCTCGCAACGCCGTCGAGGACGTCCTGGGAGTTGCTGAGCTCACCGAGCGTGCCGCGCAGGGCGTTCAGGTCCTCGGCGCTCGCCGCGTCGTCGGAGGCAGCCGCCGAGACGGTGGCCGACGCGGTGTAGGTCTTCGGTGACAGGTAGAGGCCCAGCACCACGGCCCCGGCTGTCGTCAGCACGATCGCGATGGCCAAGAGTCGGTGCCGCCAGACAGCGCGACCGACGTCCTTCAGCTCCATGGTGCTCCCCCTTGCGTGCCGCGGGCACGCAGTCCGAGCGACCTGGAAGATCTTTCCGGCCGCACTCCCCCGAGCGGAGACTGTCGCAGGCGCCGACGATCGGCCGGCCCCCCAGACAGTAGTGATAATTCCAACGCAGGTGCTGTGAATTGGTTACGACTTCCGGCCACCGAGCAGCTCCTCGTACAAGTTCTCGTAGGCAGATCGCATTCCCGCTGACGAATACCGTCGTCGGACCACCTCTCGTGCGACCTCGGCCACCCGTCGGCTCCGGCCCGGGTCGGCGAGCGCCCGCCGCACCGCGTCGCCCAGGGCGGACGCGGACCCCGGCGGCACCAGCGCGATCGTCTCCGGGTCGAACGAGGCCAGGCCGCCGACGGCCGAGGCGACCACGGGGACGCCGGCCGCCATCGCCTCGAGGACGGTCATCGGCAGACCCTCGCGGTCGCTCGGCAGCACCAGCACGTCGGCGGCGGCGAGCAGCCGGCGTACGTCGCGGCGATCGCCCAGGAACCTGACCCGGCCGTCGAGCCCGGCGGCCCGGTGCTCGAGCGACGACCGGTCCGGTCCGTCCCCCGCGACGAGGAGCAGCGCGTCGATCGCGGTCCCGGACCAGGCGTCGAGCAGCAGGTCGACCCGCTTGGGCGGCGCGAGCCGAGCGACGCAGAGGACCACGGGCCGGACCGGGTCGAGGCCGAGCTCGCGGCGCGCGGCTGCCCGGTCGACGTCGTCGGCGGCCGGTACGGCGTTCTCGATCACCCGGAGCCGCTGCTCGGGCAGGCCGGCGGTGCTGAGCCGGCCGGCCACGTCCTGCGAGACCGCGACGACCAGGTCGGACCGGCGCAGCAGCCGGGCCGCCCGGGGGTAGTCCTCGTCGGCGAGGCCGTGGACCGTGGTGACCATCGGCGTCCCGCGGGTGCCGAGGCGCGCCGCCACGCTGGCGCGCACGTTGTGGGCGTGGACGAGGCCGACCGGCCGGCTCGCCACCTCGCGCCGCAGCCGGCCCGCGGTACGCAGCACGGAGACCGGACCGGGCGCGCGCAGGGGCACGTCGACGGTGTGGACACCGACGCGGGCGAGCTCGTCGGCCCGCCACCCGCCGCCGCTCGCGACACCGACGTCGTCACCCTGCTCGAGCCGGTGGACGGCGAGGTCCGCCACCACCGTCTCCGCTCCCCCGGAGCCCATCTCCGCGATCACCGTCAGCGCGCGCACCGGGCCTCCTCGTAGCTGACCAGCAGCCCGTCGACGCAGTCGTCGACCGTGTAGCCGTCGAGGATCCGGGCCCGCGCCGAGCGGCCCATCCGCTCGCGCAGGAAGGGGTCGCCGGCCAGGGCGGCCAGCGCGTCGGTGAACGCATCGGTGTCGTCGACGGGGCAGAGCAGCCCGTCGATCCCGTCGCGCACCACCTCGGGCACGCCGCCGACCGCGGTCGCCACGGCGGGCAGCCCGGCGGCCATCGCCTGGAGCAGGGCCATCGGGCAGTTCTCGGCGGCCGACGAGAGCGCGAAGAGGTCGGCGCGGGCCATGACGGTCGTGGGGTCGGCCACGCGGCCCACCAGCTCGACCCGCCCGGCCAGGCCGGCGCTCGAGGCCCGGCGTTGGGTCTCACCGAGCAGCGGCCCGTCGCCCACGAGGAGCAGCCGCAGACCGGGCACCCGCTCGACGGCGTCGAGGAGCGTCCGCACCCGCTTCACCTCCGCGAGCATCCCGAGCCACAGGACCGTCGGAGGGCGGTCGACGGCCGGGTGGGCCGACGGCGCGAAGCGGACCGGGTCGACGCCGTTGGGCACGACGTCCACCAGGTCCCGCGGGAGCCCGACGTGGTCGAGGGCGTACCGCGCCACGGCGGCACTCGGGACGACGACCCGGCACCGGCCCCACCGGGTGACGAGACGCTCGCCGGTCAGGTAGTAGAGACGGTCCCGTCGGCGGCGCGGACCGGCCAACGCATTGCCGGCCACGAGGTCCGAGAGCCCGTCGGCCACCCCGTGCAGCGTGTAGACGAGTCCCGCGTCGCCGAGGGCGTGGCGACGTCCGGCGGCGCGTCCGAGCCAGCCGGCCCTGCGGTCCTGGAGGTGCACCGCGTCGGGGCGCAGCGACCGGAGGGTGCGCACGATCCGGGCGCCGGCACCGACGTCGCGCTTGGAGGTCATCGCCACCGGGTGCCAGACCACGCCGGCGGCGCGGGCGCGGGAAGTGCCGGCCGACTCGGGCCCGACGACGTGGCTCTCGTGCCCCCGGGCGGCCAGCCCGACGGCCACGTCGACCGCATGGTCGACCGGACCTCCGGCGTCCAGGGTCAGCAGCTGCGCGATCCGCATGCTCGGTCCTCCCCCTCGGCCGTGCCCGGTGCGAGGTGGACGCACGGCGCGCTGCGCGACCCGACGCCGACCGCCAGGGCACACAGCAGCCACAGCGGCAGGTAGTACTGCTCGGTGACGAAGGTCGCGGCGACGGCCGCCCCCACCAGGGCCGCCGACACCGCCGCGGACATCGGGTCGCGGGCCCGTCGCCAGCCGGACCAGGCCTGCGCGAACGCCACCGAGAGCAGCGCGACGAAGGCAGCCAGCCCGAACAGACCGAGCTCGCTCGAGATCTCGAGCCAGGTGTTGTGCGCGACGTCGAGCGGATGGTTGACGTCGTCCGGCAGCTCCGGGGAGTACGCCCCGTGGTCGAGCGAGAACGCCCCCGGTCCCATGCCGACGAGCGGCCGGTCGAGCGTCATCTGGCTCGCCTCGCGCCACAGCGCCAGCCGCTCGGACACGTTCTGGTCGGCGACGTGGCCCTTCTGGTGGAGGCTCGTCTCGACCAGCCTCGGGAAGAACGCGGCGGTGAGGGCGACCAGCGCGACGAGGACGACAGCCAGGCCCACCGCGGCACGCAGCCGCACCATCCGGGTCGCCAGGGCGAACACCCCGATCGCGACCAGGCCGAGCAGCGCACCCCGGGACAGGGTGCCGATCACGGCCAGCACCACGACGACCGCGGCGACGCTCCACACCCAGCCGTGCCGGCCGCGCCGCCGCAGGGCGAACGCCAGCGGCACCGCCGGCAGCAGGAAGAACGCGAAGTCGTTGGGGTCGGCGATCGGCCCTCCCACCCGCGGGTCCTCCGCGAGCGCGTAGGTGAGCAGGCCACACACGGCGGCGGCGGTGCAGGCCGCCACGTAGGCGCGGGCCAGCCGCTCGGGGGCGAGCCGGCCCCGGAGCACGTCGGAGAGCACGAGCAGCACGGCGAGGAAGCCGGCGTACCGGACCACCACGGCGGTGCCGGTGTCGCCGTTGTTGTGCACGAGCGTCGAGACGAGCAGGGCGACCACGAAGACCAGGGCGGCCACCAGGACCGGGCTGCGCTGCTCGTGATGCAGCCGCCCCGAGCAGCGGCGGACGATCCAGGCGAGGACGAGGAGCACGCCCAGGACCTTCACGGCGCGGGGGTCCGCGCGCACCAGGTAGTCCTCGAAGACGGACGCGCTGACGACCACGAGGGCCGCCCACTCCAGCTCCAGCACGATCCCGCAGACCGCCGCCGCGCCCAGCGTGACGACGAGCACCGGGAGCGGGGCCAGTCCGGCGACCACACCGATCGCGGACGCGCAGACCAGCGGCAGCAGCACGGTCCAGGCCGTGTGGGTACGGCGGTCACGCGGCGTCGCGGGCCGGCGCGCCGGCGCCGTGGCGCGGTCCTGCGCCGACGTCACCACGGGGTCACCACGGGGGGCCCTTGCGGCTGCGCCACGAGTCGAGCGGCCGGAGCACGGTGTAGGCGCCGTCGAGGATCAGGCGCAGGTCCTCGGGGTCGGGGGGCACGAACGCCCGGCGCAGCGACAGGTGCGGGGTGCGGACGGTGTTGAGGCCACGGTCGACGGTGATCGCGATCCGGTAACCCGCCGCCTCCGCGGCCGCGCGGACAGCGGGGTTCCAGCCTCCGGTCGGGTAGGCCAGCGAGGTGACCGGCCTGCCCAGCAGCTCCTCGAGGGTCGCGCGGGAGTCGACGAGCTCGCGGGCGAGGTCGGCCGGGGCGAGCCGCGGCAACCACGGATGGCTGACCGTGTGGGACCCGATGTCGAGCCCCTCGGCGGCGGCGTCGAGCAGCTCGTCGGGACGGGCGAGGCGGAGCCGGTCGTGCTCGGGCTCGTGCCGGTCCCACGCGAAGCGCAGGTCACCGGCGAGGCTCGCGGTCACGACGAAGAGCGTGGCCGGTAGGCCACGCTCCCGCAGGATCGGCCAGGCGGTCTCGACGACGCTCGCGTAGCCGTCGTCGAACGTCAGCGCCACCGCCCGGTCGGGAAGAGTGCCGGCTGCCAGTGCGGCCACGGCCGCGTCGAGCGGCAGCACCGTGGCACCCCAGGAGTCGAGCTCGTCGAGGTGGCGGCGGAAGTCGTCGACACCCGTGGAGAGCCCGTCGCTGTGCCCGTCGACCCGGTGCCAACCGATGATCGTCAGCCCGCGACCGCGGGCCACCCGGCGGGCCGTGGTGGTGATCGGACGAAGCGCGGTCCCGAGCGCGCGCACCCCGCCCCTCACGACTGTCTCCTGACGAGGCGGCCGGCTTCGCGCAGGTGGTCGCGGTCCAGCGTCCAGACCGTCGCGGCGTACGCGAGCACCCCCGCCGTACCGATCACGAGGAGCCCGACCAGCGAGGGTGCGTCGAGGTCGAGGAGCTCGAGGGCGAGCAGGACCACGGCCGCCATCACGGCCACGCCGGCCAGCGCGGGTCGCAACGACGACGCCAGGCGACGCAGCGAGAACCCGGTCACGTGGAGCCGCGCGAAGGCCAGCGCGACGAGCGACATGAAGGCCGCCGCCGCGACCTGCCCGATCGCGACCGCGGTGATGCCGTGCGGAGCGAGGAGCACGAGGGTGGCGAAGAGGACGGTCAGGTGGCACAGCCGGAGGCCCATGGAGAGGGCGGGGCGACCAGCCGCGTTCAGCGCCGTCTGCACCAGCTGGCCGACGCTGAGCAGCACCGCGTAGAGCGCGAGCCAGGCGACCACCGGGACACCGGGCTGCCACTTGTCGCCGAGCAGCACGAGGTCGTCGGCGAAGAGGGCGAGACCCAGGCAGATCGGGGCCACCAGGGTGAGGGTCGCGGTCATCACCGTGACGGCGGCCCGGCCGAGGTCGACACCACGCTGGCGGCAGAGGAACGGGAAGGCCGCGCCGGTGGTGACCACCACGATCATCAGGTACGGCATGAACGCGAGCCGGAAGGCGAGGGAGTACTGACCGAGCGCCTCGCCGCCGAGGACCCGCGACACGATCAGGTAGTCGATGTTGAGCTGCACCAGCTCGAGCAGGTTCGCACCGGCGTACGGCCCGCCGTACGACAGCAGGCCGCGGGCGTCCTCGAGGTTCCAGCCGGGCAGTACCGGCGGGTGCACCAGCCAGGTGAGCAGCAGGGTGAGCACCCCCTGCACGATCTGCCCGACGACGAGCGCCATCACGCCCTGGCCCTGGGTGACCAGCACGATCGCCACCACCGCTCCGACGATCGACGAGACCGTGTCGGGCAGGATCCGGCGGGCGAAGGCGAGCCGGCGGCGGAGCAGCTCGTTGGTCACGGCCGCGACCGCGAGGCAGGGCAGCGTGACGGTGAGGCCGCGGATCACCGCGGCCCCGCCGTCGGTGGCGTGGAAGCTGGTCGCCAGCCAGGGCGCAGCGAACCACAGAAGCGCCGCGATCCCGGTCCCCATCCCGACGCCCACGGTGACGGCGGTGCGCGCCACCCGGAGGACGTCGCCGCGCCAGTAGACGAGCGCGCTGGCGGTGCCGAGGCTGGTGACCACGGCGGAGACGTTGGCGACCACCGTGCCGAGCGCGATGACGCCGAGCGCCGAGGGCGCCAGCAGGGCCGCGAGTGCGAGCAGGACGACCGTCTGGGACGTCTTGACGACGATCCCGTTCGTGGCCAGCCAGAGCGCTCCCCGAGCCGTGCGGGCTGCCTCGATGCTGGGCGGCTCGGGGGCCGGGGTCGCGGCGTCGGGTGTCGCGACCGCACCGTCGAGCACCCGGGCCACGGCCGCGAGGTGCCGGGCGAGCTGGTCGTGTCCGAGGTCGTGCAGGGACCGGTTGCGCAGGTAGAGCACCACCGCCGCGAGCGCCAGGGCCAGCCGCTCGGGCCGTTCCCAGTCGGCCCAGCGCCGGCCGCCCACCATCGTCGCGGCGACCGGGTACGGGTCGTCGACCAGCCGGAAGAGGGTCTCGGTGACGAGTCCGTCGGAGCCGGCCACGTCCTGCAGGGCGTGGACGAGGAGGCCGTCGATGCCGAGGGGTGCGTCGTCGCCGGCGTTGTCCCAGTCGATGACGGTGGTGACGGCGCCGTCGAGGAGCACGTTGCCCGGCCAGAGGTCGCCGTGGCACCACCCGGTCGGGACGCCCCGGTCGAGGACCTCGAGGGCCGCCGCCCATCGCACCCGCACACCGGCGGGCACGACGTGCGCGCCGGAGCTCCACCGCTCGGCCCAGCCGGCGCCGGTGCGGCCGGTCTCTCGGCCGGCCAGGACCTCCGCGAGCTCGCGGGCGACCTCCCACTGCCGGGACGCGCGCGGCCACGGCCAGCTCGGGGGTCGATGCCGTCGGGGGGTCCACTCGGTCGCGGCCCAGGGCCGTCCCCGCGTCTGACCCTCGGCCACGAGGACGGGAAGGAACCTGCGCGCCTCCGGGACGTCGTGCAGGACCCGCGACGCGACGTCGACCTCGCGCTCCGTGTCGGTCAGGGACAGGCGGACGGCCAGGTCGCCCTCGACGGTGCGCACCCGCAGCACCACCTGGCCGGCGGTGACCAGCCCGACGAGGTCGCTGTCGAGCCCCGTCGCTCGGGCGAGGTCGCGGCGTACCTCGTCGGCCAGGGACGGCTGGTCGCCGCTCACCCGCAGCCGGGGCACCGCGTCACCACGCCCGACGGTCAGGCCGAGGACGCGCCGCAGCCAGGGCACGGGTCCGCTCGGCATGTTCACGGGCCACGCGCGGTGCCACACGAGCTCGGGGCTCTCGGCGCTCGGGTAGAGGAGAAAGGGACCTGCGTCGCCGAGAACGGCGATCACCCCGTCGGTGGCGACGAGTGCCGACAGCGCCTGCTCGTCGTAGTGCCGGGCGTCGACGACGACCAGGGCGGCCGACCCGGGCGCGACGGGCGGGTGCGTGCCGTCCCAGCGGACGACCCGGCCGGGGTCCGGCCACCCGTCGAGGCGGGTCCCGTCGCTCAGCACGAGCGCACCGGGGAAGGCAGCCTGGAGGTGGGGGGTGAGGTCGTCGGTGAGGGCGAGGACGACCGGGCCGGGCACGTCGGCGGGCAGCAGCGCCGCGAAGGCAGCCAGCCGGTCGCCGACGGTCCAGTGCGGTGCCTCGATGCGCTCCTCGGAGGCGGTGGATCCGGCAGTCATCAGCAGCCCCTCAGCCGGTCTCGGCCGGGCCCGCGCAGTGCAGCGGCGTCCCGTCCGGGTCGTTCGTGACGGGACGGATGACGATGCGGTTGATCGTGGTGCCGGACGGGACGGCGTGCAGGAGCTGCATCCGGATCTCGTGGTGCCCCTCGGAGAAGCAGAACCACCGGCCGGCCACCACAGCGACGAGCTCACCGCCGGGCCCCGTCAGGAAGGCCTGCACGCTGGCCTGGGGGACCATCGCCGCGGTGCTCTGCACGTCGGCGACCACGACCGTCTCGCCCGCGTCGGACTCCAGCCGTACGGGGTGCGCCCTGAGCGGGTTCTCGGTCACGGCGTCGGCGGCCGCCCAGGCGACGTTGCGGTAGGCGACGTCCACGTGAGTGATGTCGGACGCCGAGTCTCCGACATCGAGGTAGAAGCCGAACTGCTGACCCGGTGGCAGGTCGACGACGGGGCAGCACCCGCCCTCGGGACTCTCGAGCGAGGTCGCGACGAGGACGTCGTTCTCGTCGCGAGCGGTGATCACGGCGTCCGCGCTGTGCAGCGTGCGGTCGGTCGTGTTCATGACGACCACCGACAACATGCCGTCCACGACGCCCCAGTCGCGGGTCACGAGGATCGGCTGGGCCGGCGACTCCGTGGGGGCGCTCGTGACCGTCTCGCCGTCCATCTGGGCCGAGATCTGGGAGCAGCCGGCTCCGAGGAGCCCGACCACGGTCAGCATCATGACCAGCAGGCTGATGCGCAGGGTTCCCCCGGAGGCGTCGTGGGCGCGGTACGACGGCCCGGTGCGTGTCGTTGCCACCGGGCGGTCAGGGCTGCGTGGCGCGGAAGAGCCACCCGAGCGGACGCGCATCGGGGTCGTGGGGGGCGGTCGGGTCGGCGGCCTCGTCGGCCGGACCCTGCTGTCCGTCACGGTCCGGGGCAGCCACCAGCGCACGGGCCTCACCCGACCGGCCGGACGCTTCCGGGTCCGACGCTCCGTTGCGGACCTGCTCCAGGGACCGCAGCACCTCGACCAGGGTCGACACGGCGCCTTCGAGGCTCGGGCCGACCTGGCGGAGCCCGCCCTCGGCGTCGTCGAGCAGCCCCGCGGTGCGGGTGCGGAACTCCTCGATCTCCGCGCGCCCGGCGGCCAGCACCTCCTCGCGGATGCGAGAGCGCTCGGCCTCGGTGTGGCGCTGCAGCTCGTCGGCCTCGAGCCGCGACCTGGCGACGATGCCGTCGGCGCGTTCGCGCGCCTCGACGGTCAGCGCCTCGGCGCTCTCACGGGCCTCGGTCACCAGCCGGGCGGCGAGGGCCTCGGCCGCGGCGACGATGGCGTCGGCCTCGTCGGCGGCGGCACGCTTGATCTCGCTGGCCTCGGCCAGTAGCTTCTCGTTGTCACGCTGGACACCCAGCTGGGCGCGCATGGCCTGGGCCTGAGCGGCCGCGGTCCCGGATCCGCCGGCGCCGTCGACCGCACCGGCCTTGGCTATCATCGGTGACTGCTTGGACACGTCGTTCGGCATGCGCGAAATCCCCCTGTGGTGCTTGATGGCTTGCGCGCACCGCCAGACGTGGCCCCGAGAGCGGGCGACGCAACTTCCGTATGAACAAACCGTGCCCGCTGACGAATCCTTCAAACACGGTGTCCCGCCTGTGGACGGGTACTCGGCCGGGAACGAGAGCAGCGTCACCTAGGGTGCACCTCGTGCCGGGCACCGAGCGAGACCCCAGGTCCGGTCCCCGGCGTGCGCCGGTGTCGACGGTCGCCGCCCTGGGGAGCCACCGTGCGGCGTGGGACGCGCTCGTCGGGAGCCAGCCCGTCGCCTCGCCCTTCCAGCGATCGTGGTGGCTCGAGGCCGTGGCGCCGGAGGGGACGACGTACCTCCTGGTGCTCGACGGCGGGCGGCTCGTCGGCGGGGTGGCGCTGCGCGAGCGCCGGACCTGCGGCGTGCCCACCTACGTCGCCCCGGGACCGACCGTCCTCTGCCCCGACCACCTGGACCTGATGGCCGAGCCCGGCGCCGAGGACGCAGTGGTCGGCGCCGTCGGGGCGTGGTTCTCCCGGCCCGGGCAGCGGATCCTCGACCTGCGCGGCGTCGTGGAGGACTCGCTGCTCGCCCGGGCGGTCGAGGCCGAGGCCGAGCCGTCGGACGTGGCGCCGTTCCAGCCGCTGCCCGACCGGGCCGAGGACTACCTGGCGGGCCGCTCCTCCAACTTCCGCCGCAGCGTCCGACGGTCGGCCAGGAGCCTGGCCGCGGCCGGGATCGGCCACCGTCGCCTCACCGGGGCGGACCTGCCCGGCGGGTTCGCGGCGTTCCGGTCGTTGCACGACGGCCGCGACGGCCGCGCTCCCCTGCTCGCCGAGATGGCGGCACTCGAGCGCGCGGTCACCGACGGGGTGGCCCGCGGAGAGGCGCGGGTCGACGTGCTCGGGTCCGACGACGAGGTCGCGGCGGTGTCGATCGCGTTCGTCACCGACGGCCGGCTCAGCCTCTACCAGGTGGCCCGCTCCCTCGACTCCCGGCACGACGGTGCCGGCACCGTGCTGATCGTCCGGGTCATCGAGGACGCCCTCGCCGCGGGGTGCCACGAGGCCGACCTGCTGCGCGGTGGCGAGGGCTACAAGTCCTCGTTCACCGACGAGACCCGGTCGGTGGGACGGCTCCGTGCCGCCCACGGCACCGTCGCCCGGGGCGTGCTCGCCGCCGAGGACGCCGCCCGACGGGTCAGTGCGAGGCTGAGGTCTCCGGCCCCTTGATCCGGCGCTTCGCCGCGCCGTACACCCGCATGAACGCGACCTTCGCGCGGTCCCGGCGGGGAGCGTCGCCGTACACGCTCGGGTCGATGCCGAGCCGCCTGATCTTCTCGTTGAACGCCTGCACCATCGACTCGTCCGCGTTGGAGCGGTCGAAGAACGTGATGGTCAGCGACAACGAGGTGCTGTCGCCGTTGCTCAGCCAGTGCGGGTGGTACGGCGGGATGTAGGCGCCGAGCCCGGGCGCGAGGTCGAACTCCGCCACCTGCTCGGGCATCGTGTCGAGCCGGCCGAACGAGCCGTTCCAGTAGCGGTGCACCTCGCGCTCGCGCTGCTCACGGTCGGCGAACTTCCCGAAGCCGAGCTTGCGGTGGCCCTCCAGCTGCAGCAGGAAGCTGTGCTCGATGTCGAAGTGCGCCGAGGTCACCGAGCCGGGCGAGCTCGCGAACACGAACCCCATCCGGCGCTTCATGGTGCGGGGATCGAGTCCGGCGTTCGCCGCCATCCCCTCGAGCAGCTGGTCGACCAGCTCGCGATAGGGCTCGGACTGCTCGATGTTCAGCAGCGTGAACCAGGAGTCGTTGGCCGCGAGGGCACGGATCTGGTCGGACACGGCCACCAGCTCGAGGGTCGTGGCCGCGCCGGCGTCGGCCGAGACGAGAGGCTTCGAGGCCTTCTCGGCCGAGATCGACTCCGCACCCAGCTCGTCCCCGAGCCGGGCGATGGCGTCGAGCGAGAAGCGCGGATCGCCGCTCAGGCCATGCGTGAACGGCGCGGGTGTGCGGGTGGCGAGGTCGGCCAGGAACGACTGGTCGACCGCAGGCCACGGCGTGTTGGTGTTCATGAATCCCCCGGTGTCAGTGGCGGCGTCCGACGCTCTGCGTGGTCGCGCACGCTCTCCACGGTACGGGCCTCATCCCGATTCCGCTCTCTCGGAATGTCTCCAGATGGCCGCCATCGGAAACCCGTCAGCCGCTCCGGCCTAGTCCTGCACCGCCTTGGCGACCGCCACACACCGGGTGAAGTAGTCGCCGTCCGCGGTCAGCCGACGGGTGCCCGGCGGGTCCTGCAGACGCCAGAGCGCGTTGACCATCATCCGCACGACCACCCAGTCGCGGGCCCGCCGCTCGTCGAAGCCGGCAGCGTCGACCAGCGTGTGGAAGCGCAGCCGGACGCCGTCACGCACGCTCCGTCCGGAGCCGATCTCCTCCCACCGGTTCCAGAGCATCGGCGCGACCTCGTAGTGCGGGTCGCCGTTGAGGGGCTTCGGGTCGATCGCCAGCCAGGGCTCGCGGTCACCGGCGAGGACGTTGGCGTAGTGCAGGTCGGTGTGGATCATCCGGCCGGTGCTCGCCTCGTCACGGCTCAGGTCGCGCGCCAGCGCGGCGGCCTGCTCGACCAGCCGCCGCGGGAGCGGGGCGTCGCGCGGCAGCCCGTCGAGCTCGCGCGCCCAGCCCTCGGCGTACGACGTGAGCAAGCGCAGCTGCGGCGGCGCCGGCACGTGCAGCTGCCCGTAGAGGCCGGCCGCGACCTCGCACGCCTCGACGTCCCAGAGGTCGCCGAGGTCCTCGGGGTGCAGTCGCTCGAGCAGCAGGGCGGACCGGTGCGGGTCAGCCCGGAGCAGCTGGACGGCCCCGCGACCGTGCCAGTGCTGGAGCGCGAGGTACTCGTGCTCGGCCTCCTCGTGCGGACACCCGACCTTGAGGGCGGCCGGACGGCCGGACCGCGTGCGCACCGGGACGACGAGCGCGACGTGACCGTGGGCGGGCTCGCCGTCGACGGTGAGCTGCCACTCCCCCAGCAGGTCGCGGACGAGCGCGGGCAGCCGGTCGAGGAACGTCGCCCACTCCGGACCGCGCGCTGCGTAGGCCACGAAGGTCTCGGGGAGCGTGACGGTCACGCTCCCCATCCCACCAGACCGTCGGCGGTCGGCCGTCAGCCGGCGGTCCCGACCAAGTAGGCGGTCCGGACCGAGCGGCGCGCGACCGAGTTGTCCGCGTGCACGAGGTGCACCCGCCAGGCGGCGTCGGTGCGGTCGATGCCGTCTCCCTCCGGCGGCCCGTAGACCGAGCCGTCGGCGCAGGAGTAGAAGCCGACCCACCTCGGGTGCCGCGGCACCGTGCCCCACGCGCCGCCGACGCGCAGCGTGCAGCGCTGGCCGTGCGCGAGCCGCAGCGCCTGGGGGCTGGGCTGCTCCGGAGCCGAGACGCTCGGATAGGAGCCTCGGTAGCGGACCCGCACGAGCTCGTGCTCGGTCACGTCGCGCAGGCACTACACCGTGTGGTGCGACGAGTGCCAGCACGAAGGGAGGTACAGGACACTCGGGGAGCACGAGGCGATCCCGTCGTCGAGCGCCGACACCGACGCGTCGTAGCAGGTCGCCGCACCGTCGCGCTCCCTGTGGACCCGCCAGCCGGGGGCGGCCGCGCCGCCGGCCGTCACCGGACGGACCACGACCGTCCGGGTCGCGGCCCGGTCCGTCTGTCCGTGCGCGTCAGCCGGGCCGACGAGACCGAGCAGGGCGAGCGGAGCGAGCAGCAGGCCGGTGAGAACGGTGCGCATCAGGAGGTCCTTCCAGGACGGGTGCCGGGTCCTGGGTCAGACGCCCGTGGCGGCTCCCGGGTTGCCGAGCGGCCTGCCTCCTTTCGTCATCGTCGTCGGACCCAGCCCAGGAGGAAGTAGCCGGCAAGCGGCAGCACCGGGATCGCGATCAGCGCCCAGGTGTTGTCCGCGACCACGAACATCGCGACCTGGATGCCCACCAGGAACAGGCACCCGAACGCCGCGAACGTGTAGCGGACGGTGCCGGTGGAGTTCCCGACCCAGGCGCGCCGGTAGGCCTCCCGGAACCGCACATCGTCGGTCACCACGTCCGGATCCAGTGGTCGGGCGGGACGTCGGGCTTGCCCGGCACCGGCTCCACGGTCTCGGCCCAGTCGTCGCCGAACGCGTCACTCCAGACCCGCCGCCAGAACGGGCCGGCTTCGGTGTTGTCGTGCTGGAAGGCGACCGTCCAGGGCGCGGGGTGCTGCGCCAGCACGTGGGCGGCGAGCGCGCGGCCGACACCGCTGCGCCGCGCGGCCGGGACGACGAAGAAGTGGGCGAGCTGCCGGTCCGGCGTACCGACGTCGGTCACCAACGCGAAGCCGACCGGAGCGTCCTCATCCAGGTGCGGGTGCCGCGCCCAGGCGAGCCAGCCCGAACGCCTGCCAGAGCCAGACCACGATCTCCCACTGGTCGTCCTCGACCCGCGCGAACCGCACCACTACTTCTTCGTCTTCTCCGCCGTCGGCGCGTTGGAGAGAGCGGCGATGAAGGCCTCCTGGGGCACCTCGACCCGGCCGACCATCTTCATCCGCTTCTTGCCCTCCTTCTGCTTCTCGAGGAGCTTACGCTTGCGGGTGATGTCACCGCCGTAGCACTTGGCGAGCACGTCCTTGCGGATCGCGCGGATGTTCTCGCGGGCGATCACGCGGGCGCCGATCGCGGCCTGGATCGGCACCTCGAACTGCTGGCGCGGGAT
>JAOPXG010000212.1 GCA_025965275.1 Nocardioides sp. | reverse complement strand
AGATGAGCGGCGGGTCGTCGCTGATGAACCCGATGTACCTCTTCCGCGGCGAGGCTCCCCTGAAGGAGTTCGCCGAGACGATGCCCCTCGTCGTACGTCTCGGCATGAAGACGCCGGTGGGCCGCGGCTTCCTGAAGTCCTACCCCTTCGAAGAGGCCTACTTCCGTGACAAGGCGCTGCGCTTCCGCGAGGGCCTGTCGATGCCGCTGATGCTGCTCGGCGGCATCAACCAGCGCGCGACCATGGACCAGGCGATGGCCGACGGCTTCGACTTCGTCGCCATGGGCCGGGCCCTCCTGCGCGAGCCCGACCTGGTCAACAGGCTCCAGGCCGACCCGGCCGACCTCTCCGCCGGCGGCGTCTGCATCCACTGCAACCGCTGCGTACCCACGATCTACTCCGGCACCCGCTGCCCGGTGATCACGGCGGCGGGCGACCCCTTCCCAGACAACTAGAACGTGTTCTAGGTTGACTGCATGTCACAGGACAAGCCGCTGAGGGTCGTCGTCTGGTCGACCGGGACCATCGGGCGCCACGCGATAGCGGGGATCGACGCCCACCCCCGGATGGAGCTGGTGGGGGTGTGGGTCTCCAACCCCGACAAGGAAGGCAAGGACGCCGGGATCCTGGCCGACCTCGGCCGCGAGCTCGGAGTGCTGGCCACCACCGACCGCGACGCGCTGGTCGCGCTGAAGCCCGACGCGATCCTCCACACCGCGATGGCCGACGACCGGGTCTTCGAGTGCATCGAGGACCTCTTCGGGTTCGTCGAGGCCGGCATCAACGTCGTCTCCAGCGGGCCGGTGCTGCTGCAGTGGCCGCACGGCATCCTGCCGGAGCCGATGCTCGACCGGCTCGCCGAGGCAGGGCGTACGACGGGCGCCAGCCTGCACGTCAACGGCATCGACCCGGGCTATGCCAACGACCTCCTGCCGCTCGCGCTCACCAGCCTGAGCCAGCGCATCGACGAGGTCCGGGTCATGGAGATCGCCGACTACTCGACGTACTACCAGCCCGTCGTCATGGGCGACATGTTCGGCTTCGGCCGGCCGATGGACTTCGAGCCGCTGCTCTGGCAGCCCGGCATCCTGACCATGGCCTGGGGCAGCGTCGTGCGCCAGATCGCGGCCGGCCTCGACGTCGTCCTCGACGAGCCGCTCGTCGAGAAGGTCGAGCGCCGCGCCGCGGAGGTCGACACCCCCAGCGTGTCCGGCGACGTGAAGGCCGGGACCATGGGCGCGGTCCGCTTCGAGCTGATCGGCACGGTCGACGGCGTGCCCCGCGTGGTGCTCGAGCACGTCACCCGCACCGCCGAGGACCAGGTGCCCGAGTGGCCCCAGCCCGCCGAGGGCGGTGGCGGCTACCGGGTGATCGTCACCGGGGAGCCGATGATGCAGCTCGACCTGACCCACCACGGCGAGCACGGCGACCACAACGTCTCCGGGATGATCACGACCGCCCAGCGGCTGGTCAACGCGCTGCCCGCCGTCGTCGAGGCGAAGGGCGGACTGGTCACCGCCCTCGACCTGCCTCTCGTGACCGGCCGAGGACTGGTGAGCACGACATGAGCATTCTCGACAGGTTCGCGATCACCGACCAGGTCGCCATCGTCACGGGCGCGGGCCGCGGCCTCGGCGCCGCCACCGCCGTCGCGCTCGCCGAGGCCGGCGCCGACGTCCTCATCTCCGCCCGCACCGCCGAGCAGCTCGAGGTGGTCGCCGAGCAGGTCCGGGCGACCGGGCGCCGGTGCCTCGTGGTCCCCGCCGACCTCAGCGACCTCGACGCGGTCGCCGGCCTGGCCCAGACGGCGTACGACGAGTTCGGCCGGCTCGACACGGTCGTCAACAACGTCGGTGGCACGTTCCCGCGGGAGTTCATGAAGACCAGCGGCCGCTTCCTCAACGAGGCGTTCAGCTTCAACGTGACCACCGCCCATGCGCTCACGCAGGCGGCGGTCCCGCTGATGCTGCAGGACGTCGACGGGAAGCAGAAGAGCGTCGTCACCATCAGCTCCATGATGGGACGTACGGCGGACCGCGGGTTCGTCGCCTACGGCACCGCCAAGGCCGCGCTCGCGCACTGGACCAAGATGGCCGCCCAGGACCTGTCGCCCCGCATCCGCGTCAACGGCATCTACGTCGGCTCGATCCTGACCAGCGCGCTGGAGTTCGTCGCGGGCCAGCCCGAGCTCATGGGCCAGCTCGAGGGCAAGACGCCGCTCGGCCGGGTCGGTGAGCCGGAGGACATCGCCGCCGGCGTGCTCTACCTCGCCTCGAAGGCCGGGCAGTACGTCACCGGCAAGCTGATCGAGATCGACGGCGGCATCCAGCAGCCGACCCTCGACCTCGGGTTCCCCGACGTCTCCATCTAAAGTCCGGACGTGACCTCCTCCTCCGTCCCCACCGCCTATGCCGTCTCGCCCGACTCGGGCGAGCACTGGAGCAAGGAGGGCGCCTGGAAGGTGACCGAGGGCATCCACCGGATCCCGCTGCCGCTGCCGATGGACGGCCTCAAGGCCGTCAACGTCTACGTCATCGAGACCGACGACGGACTGACCATGATCGACGGCGGCTGGGCGATCGAGGTCGCCCGCGACCTGCTCGAGAAGTGCCTGCGCGAGGTCGGCTACGGGTTCGCCGACATCCGCCGCTTCCTGGTCACCCACGTGCACCGCGACCACTTCACGCTGGCGACCGTGCTCGGCAAGGAGTACGGCGCGGACGTCGCGCTCGGCCTTGCCGAGAAGCCGGCGCTGGACCTGCTCAACGACGCCGACCTCAGCCAGAACCCGTTCCTCGACGTGCTCCACACGGCCGGCGCCGGGGAGATCGCGGACCTGTGGGCCGCAGGCTCGCGAGAGCTGCCCGACCCGCTGATGTGGGCGTTCCCCGACACCTGGCTCGACGGCGACCACGAGATCCCGGTCGGCGCCCGCACCCTCGACGCCGTCCACACGCCGGGCCACACGCCGGGCCACTACGTCTTCGCCGACAAGGCCGCCGGGCTGCTCTTCGCGGGTGACCACGTGCTGCCCACGATCACCCCGTCGATCGGGTTCACGGTCCCGCCGACCCCCGACCCGCTCGGTGCCTTCATGGCCTCGCTGACCAAGGTGCGCGCGCTGCCCGACCTGCAGATCCTCCCGGCCCACGGCCCGGTCGCGCCGTCGTCCCACGCCCGGGTCGACGAGCTGCTGTCGTTCCACGAGAACCGGCTCGACCAGAGCCTGGCCGCCCTCGCGGGCGGCCCGGCCACGGGCTTCGCCGTCGCCCACCAGCTCGGCTGGACCCGCCACGAGAAGGCGTACGACGAGCTCGACCTCTTCAGCCAGGGCATGGCCGCGATGGAGACCAAGGCCCACCTCGAGCTGCTGGTCGCCCGCGGCCAGGCGACCGCCGAGGACCGGGCGGACGGCATCCGCTACGCGGCGCTCAGCGACTGAGCCGCATCGGGACGTGCGGGATCCCGTCCTCGAGGAACTCCGCCCCGTCGACCTCGAAGCCGAACGTCGCGTACCACCCGGTCAGGGGTGCCTGCGCGTCGAGCACGACGTCGCGCGCCTGGGACACCTCGAGGGCGGTGCTCATGAGGTGGTCGGCGAGTCCTCGACCACGGGCCGACGGCGTCAGGGCGACCCGCCCGATCCGCCAGGTCGCTCCGTCGTCGAGGACGCGCGCGTAGCCGAGCAGGCTCTGCACGTCAGGGAGGGCGTCGTCGCGTAGCAGCACGTGGCGGGTGCCGGGCTCGTCGTCGCGGCCGTCGAGGTCGGGGTAGGGGCACTGCTGCTCGACGACGAACACGTCCTGCCGCAGCTTCCACACGGCGTACGCCGTCGGCCCGTCGAGGGCGGTGAACGGTCCGGCCGTGATGGTGATCATCGGAGGATCTCCAGGGTGCGTCGGAAGGCATCGCGCGCTTCGGGGATGAAGGGCAGCAGCGGGTAGACGTGGATCAGGTCCGGGACCTCGACGTAGGTGAGGTCCCAGTCGGACTCGCTCGCGCGCCGGGCCAGCAGGCGGCAGCCGGGCGCGAGGGTGTCACGGGTGCCGCAGAACATCAGCGCTGGTGGCAGGCCCGACAGGTCCGCGAGTGCCGGGCTCACCTCGGGCCGGGCGAGGTCGGCGGGCGTCCCGGCCCACCAGCCGGCGTACGCCGTGATCTTGCCGAGGAACAGCCACGGGTCGCGCTCCGTGAACTCGGCGGTCTCGGGGGTGCTGGTCGTCAGGTTGACCCACGGCGAGTGCAGGAGCAGGCGCGAGGGCTGCGGTCCACCGCGCTCGCGCAGCGTGAGGGCGACCGCGAGCGCGTAGCCGCCGCCTGCGGAGTCGCCGGCCAGGACGACCTCGGACCGACCCGCCCAGCGCGCGGTCAGGTCGGCGATCGCGTCATGGGAGTCCCGCCAGGTGTGCTCGGGTGTCAACGGGTAGTCGGGCAGCACCACCCGGGCGCCGAGGGCGGTCGCCAGCCGGGTCGTGTAGCGGACGTGGAACGGGTCGATCCCCGAGACGAAGCCGCCCCCGTGCAGGTAGACGATCGTGCGCTGCGGCTCGGGCCCGCGCGGGGTGACGACGTACGACGCGAAGTCACCGGCCGGGCCGCTGAGCACCTCGGTGACCACCGAGAACCGCCGGGCGAAGCGCGGCACCAGCCGGGTCGGCAGCACCGGGTCGAGCGTCGCGTGCCACGCCTCGAGGCGGGCCCGCTCGGCCTCGGGGGTGTCCAGCTCGCGCGACTTCCGGAGCCGGGGGACGGCCCAGGCCAGGGCGTCGTGGCGGCGGCTCGGGCTCATGGCGGCAGCCTCGCACAACGGGTCTGTCACAGGTCCGCTTCCTCGACGCCGTGTCGGCCGGCCCGCCTGGACGAGGTCACCGCGCCGACGCGACTGCCTTGGTCTCCGGGGTCTCGAGACAGGACTTCGTCCTTCCTCGACCACCGGGTGAAACCACCTGAGCGGTCGAGGGTCTAGGCTCGACCCCACAAGACAGGGGAGCACGCCACCACGTGCTGAGAGTGCGGATCCGCCGCAGACCCTATGAACCTGATCCGGTTAGCACCGGCGAAGGGAGTCGGAGTTGAGACACATGCGCCTTGCCGCGCCCATCCTGGCCATCGTCCTCGCGGCGTCCGCCTGCTCGGCCGTCGGAGAGGACTCGTCGCCCGGCGACGAGACCGCCTCCGACCGGGTCGTGCTGGTGACCCACGAGTCGTTCGTGCTGCCGAAGAAGCTGGAGAAGCAGTTCGAGGAGGAGTCGGGCTACGACCTGGTGGTCCGCGGGTCCGGCGACGCCGGCGCGCTCACCAACAAGCTCGTCCTCACCAAGGACGACCCGCTCGGAGACGTCGCCTTCGGCGTCGACAACACGTTCGCGTCGCGGGCGCTCGACGCGGGGGTCTTCGCGCCGTACGACGCCGAGCTCCCGGTCGGCGCCGACGCCTACGAGCTCGCGGGCGACGACGACCACCGGCTCACGCCGATCGACAACGCCAGCGTGTGCGTCAACGTCGACGACACCTGGTTCGCCGACCACGACCTGGCCCCGCCGACCACGCTCGACGACCTCGCCGACCCGGCGTACAAGGACCTCTTCGTCCTCCCGGGCGCCGCGACCAGCTCGCCCGGCATGGCCTTCCTGCTCACGACGGTCGCGGCGTACGGCGACGCGTGGCCGGACTACTGGACGAAGCTGATGGCCAACGGCGCGAAGCTGACGGCCGGGTGGTCCGACGCCTACGAGGTCGACTTCACGCAGGGCGGCGGGCAGGGCGACCGGCCGATCGTCCTGTCCTACGACTCGTCGCCGGCGTTCACCGTCGCGGACGGGAAGACGTCGACCAGCGCGCTGCTCGACACCTGCTTCCGTCAGGTGGAGTACGCCGGCGTGCTCGACGGCGCGGCGAACCCCGACGGTGCCGAGGCGCTCGTCGACTTCCTGCTCAGCCCCGACGTCCAGGCGGCGCTGCCGGAGAGCATGTACGTCTTCCCGGTCGCGTCCGACGCCCCGCTCCCGAAGGACTGGGCCGAGTTCGCCAAGCAGCCGACCACGCCGTACGCCGTGGACCCGGCCTCGATCAGCGAGCACCGCGACGACTGGCTGCGCGAGTGGAGCGACGTCACCTCCAGGTGACCCCGATGGGTTCAGGGATGAAGCGCGCGCTCACGCTCGTCGCGCTCGCCGCGGTGCCGCTCGCGGTCCTCGGCGTGTTCTTCGTGCTGCCCGTGAGCGGGATGGTCGGCGAGGGGTTCTGGGTCGACGGCGGCTTCGACCCCGGTGCGGTGCTCGAGGTGCTCGGTCGGCCGCGGGTGCACCGGGTCATCTGGTTCACGGTCTGGTCGTCGGTGCTCGGCACGACGTTCGCGGTGCTGCTCGGCCTGCCCGCGGCGCACCTGCTCTACCGCCGCGAGTTCCTGGGCCGCCGCGTCCTGCGGGCGCTGCTGCTGGTGCCGTTCGTGCTGCCGACCGTCGTGGTCGGGGTCGCCTTCCGCGAGCTGATCGGGGAGTCCGGCCCGCTCGGCTTCCTCGGCCTGGACGGCTCGGCGGCCGCGATCATCGCGGGCCTGGTGTTCTTCAACGTGGCTGTGGTCATCCGTGCGGTCGGCGCGTCGTGGGAGTCGCTCGACCCGCGCCCCGCCGAGGCCGCCGCCGCACTGGGTGCCGGGCCGGCCCACGTCTTCCGCACCGTCACCCTGCCCGCGCTCCGGCCCGCGATCGTCTCGGCGGCGAGCGTCGTCTTCCTCTTCTGCGCGACGGCGTTCGGCGTCGTGCTGACGCTCGGCGGGCTGCGCTACTCGTCGGTCGAGACGGAGATCTACCTGCTCACCACCAACCTGCTCGACCTCCAGGCGGCGGCCGCGCTCTCGATCGTGCAGCTGCTGGCGATCACCGCGCTGCTGGTCGTGACCGGCCGGCTGCGCGCCGTACCCGACCCGAGCCTGGCTCGCTCCACGGCCCGCCACCGCCGCCTGTCGCGCGGTGACTGGCCGGGGCTGCTCGCCGCCGGTCTCGTCGTGGTGCTGGTCGGCACCCCGCTGGCCGCGCTGGTCGTCGGCTCGCTGCGTGCCGACGACACCTGGAGCATCGCCAACTACCGTGCGCTGTCGGGCGAGGGCTCGCACCAGGCGCTGCTGGTGCCGGTCACCGACGCGCTCGTGACCTCCCTGCGTACGGCGGTCGACGCGACCTGGATGTCGCTCTCGCTCGGGCTGCTGGTCGCGATCGTCGTGACCCGCCGCTCGCGGTCCCGGTCCGAGCGGCGGGTGCGCGGCCTGCTCGACGGGCTGTTCATGCTGCCGCTCGGCGTCTCGGCGGTGACGCTCGGCTTCGGGTTCCTGATCACGCTCGACCAGCCGCCGCTCGACTTCAGGGACTCGCTGCTGCTGGTGCCGATCGCCCAGGCGCTGGTGGCCCTCCCGCTCGTCGTCCGCACGCTGGTGCCGGTGCTCGGTGGTGTCGACGACCGGCAGCGCCAGGCCGCGGCGTCGCTGGGCGCCGGGCCGGTCCGGGCCTTCATGACCGTCGACCTGCCGGCGATGTGGAAGCCGCTGCTGGCGGCGGCCGGCTTCGCGTTCGCGGTGTCGCTCGGGGAGTTCGGGGCCACGTCGTTCCTCGCCCGCGACGACCACCCGACGATGCCGATCGTGATCTTCCGCCTGATCGGGCATCCGGGTGCGATGAACTACGGCATGGCCCTCGCCGCGTCCGTCGTCCTCGCCGCCACGACCGCCGTGGTGATGCTGCTCGTCGAGCGGCTGCGCGTCCCGTCCGTGGGGTCCTTCTGATGCTGTCGCTGCACGACGTCTCGGTGGCGTACGACGGGGTGCCCGCCGTCGTCGACGCGACCCTCGACCTGGCCGACGGCGAGGTGCTCGCCGTGCTCGGCCCGTCCGGCAGCGGCAAGTCCACGCTGCTGCGCGCGGTCGCCGGACTCGAGCCGACCACCGCGGGCCGGATCTGCTGGGACGGCGACGACCTCGCCGGCGTACCGACCCACAAGCGCGGCTTCGCGCTGATGTTCCAGGACGGCCAGCTCTTCACGCACCTGACGGTGGCCCGCAACGTCGGCTACGCGCTGCGGCTCCGGCGTACCCCGAAGGCGCCCGAGCGGGTGCGCGAGCTGCTCGCGCTCGTCGGGCTGGAGGGGTACGGCGACCGGTTGCCCGGCACCCTGTCCGGCGGCGAGCGGCAGCGGGTCGCGCTGGCCCGCTCGCTGGCCGTGTCGCCCCGGCTGCTGCTGCTCGACGAGCCGCTGTCGGCCCTCGACGCCGGCCTGCGCGAGCGGCTCGCGGCCGACCTGCGCGACATCCTGCGCGCGGCCGGCACCACCGCGCTGATGGTCACCCACGACCACGAGGAGGCGTTCGCCGTCGCCGACCGGCTGGCCGTGATGCGGTCCGGCCGGATCGTCCAGCAGGGCGACATCGCCGAGGTCTGGCGGGCGCCGGTCGACCCCGAGACCGCCCTGTTCATCGGCTACGCCCGCGTGCTGGAGGGCGACTCGGCTGCCCGTGTCCTGGCCGCCGTCCCCGATGGTGCGGGACGTTCGGCACCGGCGTTCGGCGTGTCCG
>JAOPXG010000191.1 GCA_025965275.1 Nocardioides sp. | reverse complement strand
GGTAGGCGCCGATCAGCAGCTGCTGGCCCGTCTGGCCGCGGGCGTAGAAGGTGCGGGACACCTGCACGCCGCCGAAGGAGCGGTTGTCGAGCAGGCCGCCGTACTCGCGGGCGAACGGGACGCCCTGCGCCACGCACTGGTCGATGATGTTGGTGCTCACCTCGGCCAGGCGGTAGACGTTCGACTCGCGCGAGCGGTAGTCGCCGCCCTTGACGGTGTCGTAGAAGAGCCGGTGGACGGAGTCGCCGTCCTCCTTGTAGTTCTTCGCGGCGTTGATGCCGCCCTGGGCGGCGATCGAGTGCGCGCGCCGCGGCGAGTCCTGGTAGCAGAAGGACTTCACGTTGTAGCCGGCCTCGCCGAGCGTGGCGGCCGCGGAGCCGCCGGCCAGGCCGGTGCCGACGATGATCACCGAGAGCTTGCGGCGGTTGGACGGGTTGACCAGGCGGGCCTCGAACTTGCGCGTCTGCCAGCGCTGGTCGATCGGGCCGCCGGGGGCCTTGGTGTCGGCGATCGGGTCGCCGGGCGTGTAGTAGCCGGCGGCGTCGTCGCCGTGGTCGCCGGGAGCGTCGTGGGACGGGTCGGACGTGAGGGTGGTGTCCGGCATGTCGGTCATGTGGCGGGAGACCCCTTACTTGGTGATGACGCCGGCGAGGACGAAGATCGGGACCAGCGAGAAGCCGCCGGCGATGACGACGGCGAGGATCCAGCCGAGCGTCTTCGCGTTGCGGCGGGCGCGGGCGTTGTTGGTGAGGCCGAGGGTCTGGGCGGAGCTCCACGCCCCGTGGTGCAGGTGCATCGCCAGGGCGAGCATCGCGGCCAGGTAGATCAGCGTCATCCACCAGGTGTCGAAGGTGTCGACCAGCAGGTTGTACGGGTCGTTGGTCGACCCGCCGGAGACGTTGACCTTGCCGATCGTGAAGTTGACCAGGTGCCAGATGATGAAGAGCAGCAGGGTCAGCCCGCCCCAGCGCATCGTCCGCGAGGAGAGGCTAGAGGCCCTGTTCTTCTTCACGACGTAGCGCGTGCTCCGGGCCCGGTTCGCGCGCTTCCAGAGCGCGGCCGCCGAGCCGACGTGCACGACGAGCGCGACGATCAGCGCCGAGCGGAGGATCCAGAGGAACCCCTCGCGCGGGACCATCGGCTCGCCCATGACCCGCAGGTGCTCCGCGTAGTCGTTGTAGGCGTCATGGCCGGAGAAGGCCTTGAGGTTGCCGTACATGTGCGCGAGCACGAACAAGATGAAGAGGATGCCGCTCGCCGCCATCAACAGCTTGAGCGTGATGGTCGAGCGCGAAGCGCGCGCTCCCTTGACCAGGGTCGTCGTTGCCACGAAAGGCCACGCTACCCCCGCTCGGGAGCGCATATGACCGCCGACGGTGTGACTTATGTCCGGTTACCGACCAGTGCGGTTCCGGGTACCACCAGTGGCCGGTAGTGCTGCTCGACCAGCTCGTCGACGGCGGTCGTCCAGTCGCGGACGGCCAGCTCACGGGCCCGGGCGCCCAGGAGCGCACGGTGCCGGTCGGCGGCCACCGCGGTCACCGCCCGGGCCAGCCCGTGCTCGTGGGCCGGGTCGTAGAGCAGGCCGGTCTCGAGGTGGCGGACGACGTCCGGCGCACCGCCGGCGCGGGCCGCGACCACCGGGACCCCGCTGGCCCCGGCCTCGCGCAGCGGGTGGCAGCACGTCTCCTGCTCACCCGGGTGCACGAGCAGGTCGAGGGAGGGCAGCACGGCGGCCAGGTCACCGGTCCCGAGCGCACCGGTGAACCGAGCCCCGTGCAGCCGTCCCTCGAGCCAGGCGCGCTGTGGCCCGTCGCCGACGACCACCGGCCGGATCCCGGGCACCCGCGCCAGCGCCGCCAGACGTCGTACGTCGTGCCTCTTGCGGAGGCTGCCGACGTATCCGACGACCACCAGCGCTCCGGTGCGTGACCGAACGCGGGACCAGCGGTCGTGCAGCCAGTCGTCGCGCAGCGCGGGCGTGAACGCGGCCGTGTCGACGCCCGGCGCCCAGAGCCCGGCCGTCACCTCGAAGTCAGCCAGCCGGTCGACCATCCAGCGCGACGTGACGACGACGGCGTCTGCGCGGTCGGCGACGCGGGTGCGCCAGTAGTCGGCGGCGACGTCCATCAGCGGCGACTGCTCGACGACCAGCGTGGGGATGCCGAGCCGGTTCGCGTGCTTGAGCGCCTTGCGGCCGACGGCGCCGGGCGAGGTGACGTGGACCAGGTCGGGCGCGAACCGCTCGAGAGCCTCGCGGACCTGCCCGCCGGGCCGGTCGAAGGCCCGGATCCGGGCGACGGTGCTGCTCCGGTAGGACGCCAGGCCGGGTGCCGGGGCGACGACCATCACCTCGTGGCCGGTGTCGATGAGCCGGTCGGCCACGGCCTTGACCGTCGTGGTCGTGCCGTCGATCGCCGGGTAGAACGTCTCGGTCACCAGCGCTATCCGCATGCCCCCACGGTGCCCCGGGCGGGTGGCCGGGTCCCGACCCCGAAGTGGATGCCGGATGAACCCTCGGCGCACCCGAAAACTGCAACGCGTTCCTGAGACGATGGTGTGGGCTCTTTCACATCGCGCGGCGAATGTGCAGACTGCTCAGGCGAACACCAGACCGCGGAGGTGGCGATGGCGTCGACAGACGCTCGGCAGGCAGCGACAGATGCAGGTGCAACGGGCGTCAACGGGCCCACCCGGGCGCGGATCGGGGTGAAGACCCTCCGGACGGACCGCTGGTGGCTCTACCCACTGGCGACCTTCACGGTGTTCTCGGCGTTCATCGTGTACGCGACGTTCCGGGCGTTCTGGGGGCACGACTACTTCGTGGAGCCCTACCTCTCGCCGTTCTACTCTCCTTGCCTCACCGACTCCTGCGTGTCCGGTTCCTCGGACTTCGGTCAGCCGTTGAGCTGGTGGAGCCTGTCGCCCGCGCTGATCATCCTGATCTTCCCGCTGGGCTTCCGGATGAGCTGCTACTACTACCGCAAGGCCTACTACCGGGCGTTCTGGCTCTCGCCGCCCGCCTGTGCCGTGGCCGAACCGCACGCGAAGTACACCGGCGAGACGCGCTTCCCCTTGATCTTCCAGAACGTCCACCGCTGGTTCTGGTACGCCGCCGTGATCGTCAGCCTGATCCTGACGTACGACGTCGTGCTGGCCTTCGGGCCGGCCGAGGGCGAGTCCGACGGCATCCACATGGGCCTCGGCACCCTGCTGATGCTGGTCAACGTGGTGCTCATCTGGGCCTACACGCTCGGCTGCCACTCGTGCCGCCACATCGTGGGTGGACGACTGCGGCACTTCTCGAAGCACCCGGTCCGCTACAAGGCGTGGACCCTGGTGTCGAAGCTGAACGCGAACCACGCCAAGTACGCCTGGTACTCGCTCTTCTCCATCGCCATCGTGGATGCGTACATCTTCCTGCTGGCGGCCAACGTCTTCGACGACCCGCGATTCTTCTAAGGACTGGGCTTTCCGATGAGCGAGACGCGACACCCCATGACCGGCAACGAGATGTCGGGCGACGCGACGGGTGGCATGGAGCGGCACCAGTACGACGTGGTCGTGATCGGCGCCGGCGGCGCGGGCCTGCGTGCAGCGATCGCCGCCCACGACGCGGGCGCGAGGACGGCGCTCGTGTGCAAGTCGCTGCTGGGCAAGGCCCACACGGTGATGGCCGAGGGCGGCATCGCCGCGGCGATGGGCAACCGCTGGCCCGAAGACAACTGGGAGGTGCACTTCCGGGACACCATGCGCGGCGGCAAGATGCTCAACAACTGGCGGATGGCGCAGCTGCACGCGCAGGAGGCCCCCGAGCGGGTGATGGAGCTCGAGGACTGGGGTGCGCTCTTCGACCGCACCGACGACGGCCTCATCTCGCAGCGTGACTTCGGCGGCCACAAGTACGCCCGGCTGGCCCACGTCGGCGACCGCACCGGCCTCGAGATGATCCGCACCCTCCAGCAGCGCGCCGTGCAGCTCGGCATCGACGTCTTCATGGAGTGCACGATCACCGAACTGCTGAAAGAGCGCCAAGAAGACGGGCAGAGCAAGACAGCGGGCGCCTTCGGCTACTGGCGCGAGTCCGGTCGCTTCATCACCTTCGAGGCGCCGAGCGTGATCCTCGCGACCGGCGGCATCGGCAAGTCCTTCAAGGTCACGTCGAACTCGTGGGAGTACACCGGCGACGGCCACGCGCTCGCCATGCGCGCGGGTGCCTCGCTCATCAACATGGAGTTCGTGCAGTTCCACCCGACGGGCATGGTCTGGCCGCCCTCGGTGAAGGGGCTGCTGGTCACGGAGTCGGTGCGCGGCGACGGCGGCATCCTCAAGAACTCCGAGGGCAAGCGATTCATGTTCGACTACATCCCGGAGTACTTCAAGAGCGAGACGGCCGACACGATCGAGGAGGCCGACCGGTGGTACGACGACAAGAAGAACAACCGCCGTCCCCCCGAGCTGCTCCCGCGTGACGAGGTCGCCCGGGCGATCAACTCCGAGATCAAGGCCGGCCGCGGCACCCCGCACGGGGGCGTCTACCTCGACATCGCGTCGCGCCGCTCGCCGGAGTTCATCCGCAAGCGGCTGCCCTCGATGTACCACCAGTTCAAGGAGCTCGCCGACGTCGACATCACGGCCGAGCCGATGGAGATCGGCCCGACCTGCCACTACGTGATGGGCGGCGTCGAGGTCGACGCCGACACCCAGGAGAGCGCGGTCACGGGCCTGTACGCCGTGGGCGAGTGCTCCGGCGGCATGCACGGCTCCAACCGCCTGGGCGGCAACTCGCTCGGCGACCTGCTGGTCTTCGGCAAGCGGGCCGGCGAGGCGGCGACGGCGTACACGAGCTCGCTGGGCGACAACCGCCCGAAGATCGACGAGGCCGACGTCAAGGCGGCCCAGGCGAGCGCGCTGGCGCCGTTCGAGGTGTCCGATTCTCTGGCGGAGGGAGGGGAGAACCCGTACACGATCCAGTCCGACCTCCAGCAGTCGATGAACGACCTGGTCGGCATCATCCGCACCGCCGCCGAGCTCGAGGAGTCGCTCTCCGAGATCGAGGCGTTCAAGGTGCGGGCGAAGTCGATGAAGGTCGAGGGGCACCGGCAGTACAACCCCGGCTGGCACCTCGCCATCGACCTGCGCAACATGCTGATCGTCAGCGAGTGCATCGCCAAGGCGGCGCTGGCCCGCGAGGAGTCGCGCGGCGGCCACACCCGTGACGACTTCCCCGGCCCGGACCCCGTGTGGGGGACGAAGAACCTGGTCGTCACCCTGAACGCCGAGGGCACGGGCGTCGACCTGCACGAGAAGCCGCTCCCGGTGATGCCGGACGAGCTCAAGAAGTACTTCGAGACGCCGCCGGCCCCGACCACGACGAAGGAGGCCTGAGATGGCGTACACCCTGAAGCTCCGCGTCTGGCGCGGCGACAAGTCCGGTGGCGAGATCAAGGACTACCCGGTCGAGGTCTCCGAGGGTGAGGTCGTTCTCGACGCGATCCACCGCGTGCAGGGCACCCAGGCCGGCGACCTCGCTGTGCGCTGGAACTGCAAGGCCGGCAAGTGCGGGTCCTGCAGTGCCGAGGTCAACGGCAAGCCGCGGCTGATGTGCATGTGCAGGCTCTCGGACTTCGCGGAGG
>JAOPXG010000190.1 GCA_025965275.1 Nocardioides sp. | reverse complement strand
GGGCTCGACGTGATCTTCAAGGAGGCGGGGGCCGAGTGGCGCGGCGCCGGCTGCTCGATGTGCCTGGGCATGAACCCCGACACCCTCGAGCCCGGAGAGCGCAGCGCTTCCACCTCCAACCGCAACTTCGAGGGCCGCCAGGGCAAGGGCGGACGCACGCACCTGGTGTCGGTGCCGGTCGCCGCGGCCACCGCGATCCGCGGCACCCTCTCGTCGCCCGCCGACCTCGAGCCGGCCCTGACCACCACGGGGAGCTGACCATGGACAAGTTCACGACGCACACCGGCGTCGGCGTCCCGCTGCGTCGCAGCAACGTCGACACCGACCAGATCATCCCGGCCGTCTACCTCAAGCGGGTGACCCGCACGGGCTTCGAGGACGGGCTGTTCGCGGCCTGGCGCAACGACCCGACGTTCGTCCTCAACAACGAGGCGTACGCCGCCGGCTCGGTGCTCGTCGCCGGTCCGGACTTCGGCACCGGTTCGTCGCGTGAGCACGCCGTCTGGGCGTTGCAGAACTACGGCTTCAAGGCCGTGATCTCGCCCCGCTTCGCCGACATCTTCCGCGGCAACTCCGGCAAGGCCGGACTGGTCGCAGCGCAGGTCGACGAGAAGGTCGTCCAGCGGCTCTGGGACCACCTCGAGGAGCACCCCGGCGCGACCGTCACGGTCGACCTCGAGTCGCGCACGGTGCGGGCCGGTGAGGGCGTCGACGCGATCGAGGACTCCTTCGACATCGACGACTACACACGCTGGCGGCTGCTCGAAGGGCTCGACGACATCGGCATCACGCTCGGGAACGAGACGGACATCTCGTCGTACGAGCAAAGTCGTCCGCGCTGGAAGCCGGCGACGATCCACGCGAGCTGACCGCTCCGCCGAAGCACGCGAGAACGGGCGAATCCCCAAGCAGGCTTGGGGATTCGCCCGTTTCGTTTGTGGGGAATTGATCGCTTCCGGGGCCGAAATCGCGCGAATACCGCTGCGCTGACCGGATCTCGTCATTGGACCCGTCTGAAAAAGACGGGCGAAAACACCGCTTGGTGATTGTGAGCACGGCCACGAATACCTAGCGTGCGTTGAAGAAAGTCGAGCACGAGCTCGACCACTTGTCGTTCATTGGAAGGGAAGACAGTGAACAAGTCAGAGTTCATTGACGTGCTCGCGGCTCGTTACGAGGGGAACCGCAAGGCTGCAGCTCACGCTCTCGAGTCCGTGCTGGACACGATCACGCGTGAGGTTGCGAAGGGCGAGAAGGTCGCCATCACCGGGTTCGGTTCGTTCGAGAAGCGCGTCCGCGAGGCACGTTGGGTGCGCAACCCGCAGACGGGTGCGCGGATCAAGGCCAAGAAGACGTCGGTGCCGAAGTTCTCGGCCGGAGCGGACCTCAAGAACGTCGTCTCGGGTGCGAAGAAGCTGCCCAAGCTGACGTTGGCGGCTGCTGCTCCTGCTGCGAAGAAGGCGACGGCTCCTGCCAAGAAGGCGGCGTCCGCGGCGGCGAAGAAGTCGGCTCCTGCCAAGAAGGCGGCTCCCGCCACGAAGTCGGCAGCGGCGAAGAAGTCGGCACCGGCCAAGAAGTCGGCTCCGGCGAAGAAGTCGGCTCCCGCCAAGAAGGCGCCGGCTAAGAAGGCACCCGCGACGAAGGCTCCGGCCAAGAAGACGGCTCCGGCGAAGAAGGCTCCGGCCAAGAAGGTCGTCGCCAAGAAGGCACCCGCCAAGAAGGCGGCTCCGGCGAAGAAGGCTCCGGCCGCCAAGAAGGCACAGGCCAAGAAGGCGCCTGCGAAGAAGGCTCCGGCCAAGAAGGCCTGACCCACCAGCTCGGTCGACGGGCCGCCACCCTCCGGGGTGGCGGCCCGTCGTCATGTCGTGGTGGGGACGGCGGCCGCCGTGCGCGGGCCGACGCCGAGGGCGACGGCCTGGTGCAGGTCGTCGAGGTCGTCGACGTCGCGTCGTACCGACGCCGCCACGTCCGCGAGCTCGCGGGCACCGGCATCGAGATGGGCGTCGCGCGACCCGGGCCCGAACCGCGGGTCGAACTCCTCGTAGGCCGCGACGTACAGCGTCGTGCCGACGCCGTCCGCGTCCGGCACGAACCACGGGTGCGGGCCGGAGACGCGGGCGAGGGTGGCGTCGAGATCGCCGGGCACGAGGGCGGGGAGATCGGCGCAGACCGCCACCGGCACCAGGTGGGGCCAGCGCCGATGGGCCTCGGCCGCGGCCTGGCGCAGGGTGGCGTTGAGGTCGCCGGTGACACCGTCGGGCACGGCCTCGCACCCCAGCGCGGTGAGCACCGTCGAGAAGCGCACGTCGTCGGTCACGACCAGGACCACGGCGACCGACGGTGCCGCCAGGCAGGCGGCCACGGTGTCCTGGGCGAAGGCCTCGGCGAGGCTGCGCCGGGCGTCGTCGCCGACGTCCCCGAGGCGCGACTTGCCGAGGGCCGGAGGCTTGACCGGCACGAGCACGGCGTACTGCTGATCGGACATCGCCACGATCCTGTCAGGCTCGTCCCGCAGGCGCGGCGCGGCGTCCGCTGGTGGGACGGATCCGGGTTCGGCGACCGAGTAGCCTGCGTCCGTGACGGTACGAAAGCTTCAGCAGAAGCGGGGGTGGGCGTGGAACCTCGCGGTCCCCGTCATCAAGCCGCTGCTGCTGGCCACCACGACCCACGAGTGGGTCGGCGGCGAGAAGATCCCCGAGTCCGGGGGCTTCATCCTCGCGTTGAACCACATCTCCCACGTGGACCCGTTGACCGCCGCGCACATCGTCTACGACCACGGCCGGCTGCCGCGCTACCTCGCGAAGTCGGGGCTCTTCAAGAACAAGGCGTTCGCGTTCTTCCTCCGGGCGGCGGGCCAGATCCCGGTCGAGCGCCTGAGCAAGAACGCGGTCGGTGCGTACGACGCGGCTGTCGCGGCAGTGCGCGGTGGCGAGTGCGTCGTCGTCTATCCCGAGGGCACCATCACCCGTGACCCGGACGGCTGGCCGATGACCGGCAAGTCCGGCGCCGCCCGGATCGCCCTCGCCACGGGCTGCCCGGTCGTCCCGGTGGGCCAGTGGGGTGCGCAGAAGATCCTCGCGCCGTACTCGAAGAAGCCCGACCTGTTCCCCCGCAAGAAGATCGAGATGCGGGTCGGCGACCCGGTCGACCTCGCCGACCTGGCCGCGCTGCCCGTATCGACGGCCGTGACCCAGCAGGCGACGGACCGGATCATGGCCGCGATCACGGAGCTCGTCGAGGAGATCCGCGGTGAGAAGGCTCCCGTCGAGCGGTTCGACGCACGTCGCGCGGGCGTCAAGGAGACCGGCAACCCGAACAAGCATCCGGACAAGAGGTTTCGTGGGAAGGACGCTTCGTGAGTGGCAAGGTCGCGATCTTCAGTGCAGGCTCGTGGGGGACCGCCTTCTCGATCGTGCTGGCCGACGCCGGCAACGACGTGACGTTGTGGGCCCGCCGTGAGGAGGTCGCGGACGCGATCACCGAGCAGCGGGAGAACCCGGAGTACCTCCCGGGCGTCGAGCTGCCGCCCCAGGTCTCGGCCACGCACGACGTCGAGAAGGCGCTCCACGGTGCCGACCTCGTCGTGCTCGCGACCCCGTCGCAGTCGCTGCGCGTCAACCTGACCGAGTGGGCGCCGTACATCGAGCCGAACGCCCTGATGGTCTCGCTGATGAAGGGCGTCGAGCTCGGCACCCTCGACCGGATGAGCCAGGTGATCGGCGAGGTGACCGGTGCCGGACCCGAGCGGATCGCCGTCGTCAGCGGACCGAACCTCGCCAAGGAGATCGCTCGCCGCGAGCCGGCCGCCTCGGTCGTCGCGTGTGCCGACGAGCAGGTCGCCCGGATGCTCCAGGACCGGATCCACAGCCCGGCGTTCCGCCCCTACACCAGCGTCGACGTGCTCGGCTGCGAGCTCGGCGGCGCGTACAAGAACGTCGTCGCGCTCTCGGTCGGCATGGCCGTCGGCCTGGGCTTCGGCGACAACACCACGGCCTCGGTGATCACCCGCGGGCTCGCCGAGACCGCGCGGCTGGGGATGGCGCTCGGCGCCAACCCGCTGACCCTGATGGGGCTCGCCGGCCTGGGTGACCTGGTCGCCACCTGCTCGTCGCCGCTGTCGCGCAACCGGACCTTCGGCGAGAAGCTCGGCCAGGGCATGACCGCCGACGAGATCTACAAGGTCACCCGCCAGGTCGCCGAGGGTGCGAAGTCCTGTTCGTCGCTGCTCGCCCTCGCCCAGCGCACCGGCGTCGACGCCCCGATCGCCTACCACGTCGACGCCGTGGTCGACGGACGGATGACCGCGCAGGAGATGATGGACGCCTTCATCGCCCGCGACACCAAGGCAGAGACTGACTGACCGAGGAACGAGGTCAGGCCGTCTGATGGTGGTCGAGCAAGCGGCGCGACTGAGGAACGAAGTCGCGAGGAGCGTGTCGAGATCCGGTGACGTACGTGCAGACGGCGACCACGTGGCCAGGGCATCGAGGCGGCTGCGGGGGTCTCGACACGGTTGCTAGCGCAACCTGCTCGACCAACGGTGCTCAGCCCAGGTCGTCGAGCGCCGTCTCCAGGTCGGCCCACAGGTCGTCGACGTCCTCGACGCCGACGGACAGTCGGACCAGGGCGTCGGGGATGGTGGCGGGCTCGGCCTTCCAGCGCCGGCGCCGCTCCAGCGTCGACTCCACGCCGCCGAGCGAGGTGGCGTGGATCCACAGCTCGGTCTTGTGGCAGAGCAGGTCGGCGGCCAGCGCGCCCTGGGCGAGGACGATCGAGACGATCCCGCCGAAGCCGGGGTAGCGGACCTCGCCGACGGCGGGATGGGCGTCGAGCCGCCGGGCCAGCTCGGTGGCGTTCGCCTGAGCGCGCTCGACCCGCAGGTGGAGGGTGCGTACGCCGCGCAGGGTCAGCCAGGCCTCGAACGGGCCTGGGATCGCCCCGACCAGGTCACGCCGGCCCTTGAGCACGTCGTACAGCGTGTCGTCGGCCGTCATGATCGCGCCCATCTGCACGTCGCTGTGGCCGGCGAGGTACTTGGTCGCGGAGTGCACGACGATGTCGGCGCCGAGCGCCAGCGGCTGCTGGAGCAGAGGAGTGGCGAAGGTGTTGTCGACGACGACGTACGCGCCGGCCTCGTGGGCCGCGGCCGCGATCGCGGGGATGTCGGCGAGCTCGAGCGCCGGGTTGGTGGGCGACTCGAACCACACGATGGCCGCGTCGTCGCATGCTTCGACGACGGCCGCGGTGTCGGTGATGTCGACGAGTCGGGTCTTGATCCGGCCGCGTGCCTCGAGGTCGGCGAGCTGGAGGAGGGTCCCGGTGTAGGAGTGCGCGGGCGCCACCACCGTGGCGCCCTGCCCGACCAGGTCGAGCACGGTCGCGACCGCGGCCAGGCCGGAGGCGAAGGTCAGGCAGCGGCCGCCCTCCAGCGCCCCGAGGACGTCCTCGAGAGCGGTCCAGGTCGGGTTGCCGTACCGGCCGTACTCGAGGTCACCGCCGGCCACGTACGTCGCGGCCATGGTGATCGGGTGGTTGAGCGGCTGGTCCGGTTCGTGCGCCGGTCGTCCCGCGGTGACGGCCACGGTGGCGGGCTTCCAGTCGTGCCCGGGGTCGGGCGAGGCGTCGGTCATGCAGGAAAGGCTAGGCGGATAGGGTCGTACGCGATGAACGAGCCCAGCGCAGTCCCTGCCGGTCGAGGGCGCAAGCCCCGTGTCGCCGTCGTCTTCGGCGGCCGATCCAGTGAGCACGCGATCTCGTGCGTGACGGCGGGCAGCGTGCTCGCGGCCATCGACCGGGACGTGTACGACGTGGTCCCGATCGGCATCGCCCGCGACGGCCGCTGGGTCCTCGAGTCCGGCGACCCGGAGCGGCTGCGCATCGGCGGACCCGACCAGCTGCCCGCCGTCGACGGCGACCGCGCGAGCATCGCGCTCGCGCCCGACCGGTCGTCGACCGACCTCGTCGTCACCGAGCCGGCGCAGCCGCCGCGCACCCTCGGCGAGGTCGACGTCGTCTTCCCGCTGCTGCACGGCCCGTGGGGCGAGGACGGCACCATCCAGGGCATGTTCGAGATGTCCGGGGTCCGCTACGTCGGCGCCGGCGTGCTCGCCTCCGCGGTGAGCATGGACAAGGCCTACATGAAGATCGTGCTGGCGGCGGCCGGGCTCCCGGTCATGCCCTCGGTCACGGTCACCGCCCGCGAGTGGGAGCGCGACGCGCAGGCCTGCCGCGAGCGAGCGGCCCGGATCGGCTACCCGCTCTTCGTCAAGCCCGCCCGGGGCGGCTCCAGCATCGGCATCTCGAAGGCCCACGACGCCTCCGAGCTCGACGAGGCCGTCGAGCTTGCGCTCCGCGAGGACCCGAGGGTGCTGGTCGAGGCGGCCGCCGAGGGCGCCCGCGAGGTCGAGTGCGGGGTCCTCCAGGCGCTCGACGGCACCCCGGAGACGAGCCTGCCCGCCGAGCTGCGGGTCGGCGGCGACCACGAGTTCTACGACTTCGCCGCCAAGTACCTGCCCGGCGAGGACACCGAGATCGACATCCCCGCCGACCTGCCCGAGGAGGTCGCGACCTCGCTGCGCGACCTGGCCGCCCGGGCGTTCGAGGCCGTCGGGTGCGAGGGCCTGGCGCGGGTCGACTTCTTCGTCTTCCCCGACAGCACCCTGGTGGTCAACGAGATCAACACGATGCCGGGCTTCACGCCGACGTCGATGTACCCGCAGATGTGGGCGGCGTCCGGCGTCGACTACCCGGCGCTCGTGGACCGGCTGATCCAGCTGGCGCTCGCGCGCGACACCGGCCTGCGCTGACAGGTCAGAGGCAGCGCTCGACCTTCTTCAGATGCGCCTTCACCGGCGCAGCGAGCTCGGCGAGCGCGCTCGCCCCGCCCTCGGGCAGGTAGTCGTCGGGCACCTCGAGGCGCACCCGCGGCCGGTAGCCGTCGGCGGTGAAGGTGGCGTCCCGGTCGCCGGCGAGCTCGTCCGGAGGCACCAGCCACCCGACCCCGTCGACCTCTGCGCAGGGCGGGATGTCGGACAGGTCCGCCTTGCCGACGCCACACGTGAGGACGATCGCCGGGTCGCCCCAGGCCGCGCCGTACTCCGTGTCGCCGGTGGTCTCGACCTGCTTCTGGCCGGCGAGGGTTTCAGGAAGGTCGTCGACGAGGTCGCGGCAGGTCTGCGCGTCCGCCGCCGAGAGATCCGGGGCGTCGATCTCGACGGGGCCGGAGCTGCACCCGGCCGCAAGGAGTACGGCGGCGCACGCGACGACGCCCCGCGTCCGTGAGGACCCGGGGCGTCGGAGACGCGGTGGTGCGTCCACTCAGATGTGCACGACCGGGCAGGTCAGGGTGCGGGTGATGCCGTCGAGGTTCTGCACCTTCGAGACCACGAGCTTGCCGAGCTCGTCGACGTTGCGGGCCTCGGCTCGGACGATCACGTCGTACGGGCCGGTGACGTCCTCGGCGAGGGTCACGCCCTTGACCTGCGCAATGGCGGTGGCCACCTCGGCGGCCTTGCCGACATCGGTCTGGATCAGGATGTACGCCTGGACGACCATCGAACTCTCCCTGGATCTGGGGGTACTGCGGGCATGTGACCAAGCCAACCTACCGTGCAGTACTGGCGTGTCGGTAGGTGGTCACCGCCGCGGACGTTCACATCTGGTGGGATGGGTCCATGCCCGACCCGCAGCCCTTCCCGCCCGACGCCACGCTCGCCGACGCCGGTGAGTTCGGACTGATCTCGGCCCTCCTCGACCTCTTCCCCCAGGGGGAGGACGTGCTGATCGGGCCGGGTGACGACGCGGCGGTGCTGCGGATCAAGACCGGTCACGTCGTCGTCTCCACCGACCTGATGGTCGAGGGGCGGCACTTCCGGCGCGACTGGGCCTCGGCCTCCGACGTCGGGCACCGGGCGGCCGCCCAGAACATCTCGGACATCAACGCGATGGGTGGTCGCGCCACGTCGCTCACCATCGGGCTGGCCGCGCCGCCGGACCTGCCCGTGGCCTGGGCGCTCGACTTCGCCCGCGGCTTCGCCGAGGAGTGCGCGTTGGTCGGCGCCAGCATCGTCGGCGGCGACCTGACCCGGGCCGACGAGATCGTGATCGCGGTGACCGTGCTGGGTGCGTGCACGCAGCAGCCGGTCGTCCGCTCCGGCGCCCGCCCGGGCGACGTCCTGGCGATCTGCGGGCGCCAGGGCTGGGCCGCCGGCGGGCTCGCGGTGCTGGGGCGGGGGTTCCGCTCCCCGCGGGTCCTGGTCGAGGCCTACCGCCGCCCGGAACCGCCGTACGCCGCCGGCCCGGTCGCCGCCGCGGCGGGTGCGACGGCGATGATCGACGTGTCCGACGGCCTGATCGCCGATGCCGGCCACCTCGCCGAGGACTCGGCCGTCGCGATCGACATCCACCCGTCGGCGTTCGACGTCCCCGAGCCGCTGCACGCCGTCGGCGCCGCGCTCAACGCCGACCCGCTCCAGTTCATGCTCGGCGGCGGCGACGACCACGCCCTGCTCGCGACCTTCCCCGACACCGCGTCGGTGCCCGAGGGCTGGTCGGTCGTCGGCGAGGTCACCGAGGGCGCCGGAGTGACGGTCGACGGTGCCGAGTACGACGGGCCGAAGGGCTGGACGCACTTCTAGCGACCGCCCAGCCTGCGGGGTGGGGATTTCAAGTCACACACACCCGCGACAGAGCCGAGTCGGCGCCAGTTTCCCGGAAACTGGCGCCGACTCGACCGCAAACCTGGG
>JAOPXG010000119.1 GCA_025965275.1 Nocardioides sp. | reverse complement strand
CCGGGATGAGCACGCAGGCGACCAGGATCGTGGCCACCACGAACACGGTGGCGAACGCGTCGGCCAGGCCGGGGATGTATGTCGCCGGGTCGGTCGGGTCGAGGTCGATCACGCCGTTGGTGAGCAGCACCGAGAAGAGCGCCGTGCCGATCGAGGCGGCGACCTGCTGGATGATGTTCATCAGGGTCGAGCCGCGGGCGATGGTCTCCGCCTTCAGGGTCGCGAGGGCGGCGGACATGATCGGCATCATCGTGCCGCCCATGCCGAGGCCCATGATGAACAGCGCCGACATCAGGTAGGTGTAGGACGTGTCGGCGTCGAGCTGGGTGAACATGCCCATGCCGACCGCGATCACGGTGATGCCCACCAGGACGATCTTGCCGGGCCCGATCCTGTCGGCCAGCACGCCGGCGATCGGCATGGTGATCATCGCGCCGATGCCCTGGGGAGCGAGCAGCAGCCCGGCGTGCAGCGCGTCCTCGCCCCGGACCGACTGGAAGTAGAGCGGGAACAGCAGGCTGGCGCCGAAGAACGCGATCGCGAACAGCGACATGGCCAGCACGGCGACCGTCATCGTGCGGTTCTTGAAGAGCCGCAGGTCGACCAGCGGGTGGAGGTTGGAGCGGTTCAGCGCCCACGGCACGAACGCGATGATCAGCAGGGCGCCGACCAGGGCGGGCGCGACGACCTGCGCGGTCCAGATGGTGCCGTCCTCCTGCTTGGCCTCCGGGATCGAGGAGACGCCGTAGAGGAACAGGGCGAGCCCGGGCGACAGCAGCAGCATGCCGACCCAGTCGAAGGTCTCCGACGGCTCGACGTGGTCCTTCGGCAGCACGAGGAACGCGTAGACGAACGCCGCGATGCCGATCGGCAGGTTGATCAGGAAGATCCAGTGCCACGACGCGGAGTCGATCAGCGCGCCGCCGAGGATCGGGCCGAAGATCGGACCGAGCAGCATCGGGATGCCGAGCACGGCCATCACTCGGCCGACCCGCTCGGGTCCGGCGGCGCGGGTCAGGATCGTCATGCCGAGCGGCATCAGCATGCCCCCGCCGAGGCCCTGGAGCACGCGGAAGCTGACCAGCATCTCCAGCGACGACGCGGTGGCGCAGAGGACCGAGCCGGCGGTGAAGAGCCCCACGGCGATCAGGTAGAGCCGCTTGGTGCCGAACCGGTCGGCGGCCCAGCCGGTCAGCGGGATCACGCTGGCCAGGGCCAGCGTGTAGCCGGTCATCGTCCACGCGACCTGCGCCGACGTCGCGTCGAACTCCCGCTGGAACGTCTGCAGGGCGACCGACACGACCGTGATGTCGAGGATCGACATGATCGCGCCGAGCACGACCACGCCGGCCACCATCAGCACCCGCTTGTCGAGCTTGTCGCTGGCGGGCGGGGTGGGTTGGGCCTGCATCTCGGTGCTCACCCGTCGAGGCTAGGCGCGGCCACCGACAACCCGCATCCCTCTTTCGTCGCGACCGAAGTGGGGTTCGTCACCGGGTGAGTGCAAAAAGTGCCCGGCGGGTTCAGGCGAGCTGGGCCTGGACGGCCGCGACGAGCGTCGGGTCCTCGGGCACGACGCGGGGGCTGAAGCGGGCCACGACGTTGCCCTGCGCGTCGACGAGGAACTTCTCGAAGTTCCAGGTCACGTCGCCGTCCTCACCCTTCTCGTTCGGCGTCTCGACCAGCGCCCGGTAGATCTCGTGGCGGTCGTCGCCGTTGACCTCGATCTTCTCGGTCATCGGGAAGGTCACGCCGTACGTCGCCGAGCAGAACTCCGCGATCTCCTCGGAGCTGCCGGGCTCCTGGCCCAGGAACTGGTTGCACGGCAGGCCGACCACGGTGAAGCCGCGCTCGGCGTACTCCTCCTGGAGCGTCTCCAGCCCGGCGTACTGCGGGGTCAGGCCACACTTGCTCGCCACGTTGACCAGCAGGGCCGGCTTGCCACCGGTGATCTCGCCCAGCGTGGTCGGGGTGCCGTCGAGACGGGCGATCGGGGCGTCGAGGATGCTCATGCGACACAGCGTAGGAGGTCGTCCGAAACTCGAGTCGGTGTCTCTGGCTACGGTCTCAGCGTGACCACCCCACGGAATCGCGTGGTTCCCCCGCTGCGCTCCTCCAGCCCACGATTCCGCGGGGACCCCGGATGAGCTTCGTCCCGGTGACCGGACCGGCGACCTTCCGCGCCGCCGAGCCGCCGCGCGAGGGCGTCGTCGAGTTCACCGACGACCGGCGCACCGTCAGCCTGCCGATCCGGGCCGCGTTGCCGGTGCTGACCCGCGCCCGCTCGCGCGACGACCTCCACCCGACCGTCGGCATGCTCGCCGGGGCCGCGCTGCTGGCCATGCGGTTCGTCGCCGCCGGCAAGTTCGCGCCGTCCCCCGACACGAGCTCGCCGAGCTGGCGGGTCGCGGGGCTCGACGCCGACGACGAGGAGCGGATCGCCCTGCTGGCGCGCTCCAGCACCGAGGACGAAGCGCTGGTCCGCGGCCTGCTCGACGCGGTGGCCGACGCGATGCCGCGGGCGGCGCCCACTGCCACGGAGCCCGCCGTACGACGGCCCGCCCGTCCGTCGTTCGAGCAGCGGCTGCAGGAGCGGCTGGCGCGCCACCAGCGCTACGGGGCGGGCGACCTGCCGCAGCTGGTGACGGTCTCGTTGCGCGTGGAGGCCGACGAGGAGGAGCTGGTCGCGGGCGCCGTGCGCCTGGTGCCGCAGGTCCACGACGAGCAGAACCCGCTGCACGTCTGCGATGCGGCGATGCTCTGGCTCGGCGACCCGGCCGAGCACGGCTTCGGCGAGCGGGCGCGCACCCACGCCACCATCGCGCTGCGGGCGGCCGCCGACGCGTGGCCGGTGCTCGACCGGCTGCTCGACCTGCGGGTGCCCGACGAGGTCACGCTCGACACCGACGAGCTGGTGAGCCTGCTCGAGGACGGCGTCGGCGCGCTGAAGGACCGCGGGGTCGACGTGCTCTGGCCGCGCAGCCTCGGGCGCGACCTGACCGCCACCACCGTGCTCGACCGGACGCCGAGCGGCCCGCGCGAGGAGCCGCTGGTGACGGGGCTGCTCAACCAGGAGGCGCTCTTCTCCTTCAACTGGCAGATCGCGATCCACGGCGACCCGCTCACGGTCGAGGAGATGGACCAGCTGGCCCGGTCGGCGGCGCCGATCCTGCGGCTGCGCGGCAGCTGGACGGTCGTCGACCCGGCGATGGCCCGCAAGGCCCGCAAGCGGCTGGTGCGCACGGTCAAGCCGGCGGAGGCGGTCGCGGCCGCGCTCACCGGCACCGTGCAGGTCGCCGGCCCGGGTGGCCAGCAGAGCGAGGAGCAGGTGATCGTCGGCGCCAGCCTGCTCACGGTGCGCGAGCAGCTGCTCACCGCGGCCACCCGCGAGCCGGTCGACCCGCCTGCCGCGCTGCGGGCGACGCTGCGCGACTACCAGCGGCACGGCCTGACCTGGCTCGCCGACATGACGTCGCTCGGCCTCGGCGCCTGCCTCGCCGACGACATGGGCCTCGGCAAGACGGTCACCCTGATCGCGCTGCACCTCCACCGCCGCGAGCTCGGCGCCACCGGACCGACCCTGGTCGTCTGCCCGGCCAGCCTGCTCGGCAACTGGGAGGACGAGGTGCACCGGTTCGCACCCGGGGTGCCGGTCGTCCGCTTCCACGGCGGCGCGCGTGACCTGTCGGCCGCCGGCGACGGGTTCGTGCTCACGACGTACGGCACCATGCGCAGGGACGCCGAGACGCTCGCGGCGACCACCTGGGACACGGTCGTCGCCGACGAGGCCCAGCACGTGAAGAACCCGCGCACGTCGACCGCCCGCGCGCTCCGGTCCATCCCGAGCACGGCCCGGGTCGCGCTCACCGGCACCCCCGTCGAGAACGACCTGACCGAGCTCTGGGCGATCCTCGACTGGGCGACGCCCGGCCTGCTCGGCAGCCGCAACGCCTTCCGCAAGGTGTGGGCCGCGCCGATCGAGTCCGGTCTGGAGCCGACCAAGGCGCGCCAGTTCGCCGACCTGATCGGCCCGTTCCTGCTGCGCCGCCGCAAGTCCGACCCCGGCATCGCGCCCGAGCTGCCGGCCAAGACCGAGACCGACCACCCACTCCGGCTGACCCGCGAGCAGGTCGTGCTGTACGAGTCGTTCGTGCGCGACACGATGGAGCGCATCGAGCGTGCCGACGAGGATGCCCGGCGCGGGCTGGTGCTGATGCTCCTCACCGGGCTCAAGCAGATCTGCAACCACCCGGCCCACTTCCTCAAGCAGGCCGCGGTGCGTCTCTCGGGGCGGTCCGAGAAGGTCGACCTGCTCGACGAGCTGCTCGGCACCGTGCTGGCCGAGGACGGCGCGGCGCTGGTGTTCACGCAGTACGTCGCGATGGCCCGGCTCCTGGAGAGCCACCTGGCGCGGGCCGGCGTACCCCACCTCTTCCTGCACGGCGGCACCCCGGTGCGCGAGCGCGAGTCGATGGTCAAGCGCTTCCAGGCCGGCGAGGTACCGGTCTTCCTGCTGTCGCTCAAGGCCGGTGGCACCGGGCTCAACCTGACCCGCGCCGACCACGTGGTCCACGTCGACCGGTGGTGGAACCCCGCCGTCGAAGAGCAGGCCACCGACCGCGCCTACCGGATCGGGCAGACGCGCCCGGTACAGGTGCACCGGATGATCACCCGCGGCACGATCGAGGAGAAGATCGCCGAGCTCCTGACCCGCAAGCGCGCGCTGGCCGACGCCGTCCTCGCCAACGGCGAGGGCGCGCTGACCGAGCTCAGCAACGACGAGCTGCGCGACTTCGTCTCCCTGCGGGACCACTGATGGCCGGCGCCGTGATCCACCCGCGGGTCGCGCCGCGCCGCTCGACCGTGCGCGCCACGACCTGGTGGGGCAAGGCCTGGGTGCGGGCGGTCGAGGAGTCGGCCTACTCCGACACCGAGCTGGTGGCTGCCCGGGCCCTCGCCCGCGGCGGCCGGGTCGGTCAGATCGCGACGGAGCCGGGCCGGTGGGTCGCGTCGGTCGAGGACCAGCGCGGGCTGTGGACGGTCGCCGGGACCGTACCGGTGCTCGACGACGCGGCCCGCGCGGCGCTCGTCGAGACGGTGGCCGCGGAGTCGGGCCGGATCGCCGACCTGCTCGCCGGCGACCTGCCGCACGGCCTGGTCGAGCACGCCGAGGAGGCCGGCGCGGAGCTGCTGCCGTACGGCGCGGAGCTCGGCGCCGAGTGCACCTGCGACTTCTGGGCCGACCCCTGCGTGCACGCCCTGGCCGTGCTCCACCAGCTGGCCTGGCTGATGGAGGCCGACCCGTTCGTGCTGCTCCAGCTGCGCGGGCTCGCCCGCGACGACCTGCTCGCCCGGCTGCACGAGCGCACCGAGGTGGTCGCTGCGTCCGACGACGACCGCGACCTCGACGCCGCCCTCGAGGCCGCGCTCTACGCCACGCTGCTGCTGGACGAGTCCGGTCCGGTCAGAGGAGAGCGCCGAGGGCCATCCGGCTGAGTAGCGCCTGCATCTGGTCGTCGGGCAGCAGGCCGCTGTGGGGCGTGGAGTTGATCAGGCCGAACGCCGCGTGCGCCATCGAGCGGGCGGTCGGCAGGTCCAGGCTGCCGTCGAGCAGCCGGAGCTCGGCGGCCCAGAGGTCGACGTACTCCCGCTGCAGGCTGCGCACCCGCTCGCGGGCCTCGGCCGGCAGCGACTCCCAGTCCCGGTCCTGGACCACGATCAGCGGGCGGTGCCGCAGCGCGAAGTCCACGTGCCAGTCGACCAGGGCCGCGACCGCCGTACGCGGGTCGGCGGCGGCGTCGACCCGCTCCCGGCCGACGCGGAGCAGCTCCTCGCTGATCGACACGAGCATCTCGGCGAGCACGGCCTGCTTGGAGGCGAAGTGCTTGTAGAGCGCGGGGCCGGAGATGCCGCAGGCCGCACCGAGATCGGCGACCGAGACCCCGTGGTAGCCGCGCGACGCGAACAGCTCCGCCGCGGTGGCGAGGATCTGCTCGCGCCTGCTCATGACCCCAGGTTAGTGGGCGTTAACCCTCCTGGGCGGTTCCGTCCGACTGAGCAGCGATCTGGGCGCGGACGTCGTCCATGTCGAGGCCCTTCACCGCGGTGATGACCTGCTCGAGCGCCGGCGCCGGGAGCGCACCCGGCTGGCTGAAGACCAGGATCCCGTCCCGGAACGCCATCAGCGTCGGGATGGACGTGATCTGCGCGGCGGCGGCCAGCGACTGCTCGGCCTCGGTGTCGACCTTGGCGAAGACCACGTCGGTGTGCTGCTCGGACGCGGCCTCGAAGACCGGCGCGAACTGGCGGCACGGGCCGCACCAGGAGGCCCAGAAGTCGACGAGGACGACGTCGTTCTCCACGACGGTCTCCTCGAACGTGTCGGCGGTGACGGATACGGCGCTCATGTGGTCATAACCGGGGGTCGCGGCCGGTTGTTCCGCTCGTGTCGGTTTCACCGGTGCACCGGTGGACCGCGAGGTTAATGATCGCTAACCTAGCCGGGTGAGCCACATGAAGGAGCTGGTGGACGACCTGCGCGCGCGCCTCGCGGTCGCCCGCGTCGGCGGCAGCGAGGCCGCCCGGACCAAGCACACCGACCGCGGCAAGCTGCTGGTCCGCGACCGGGTCG
>JAOPXG010000103.1 GCA_025965275.1 Nocardioides sp. | reverse complement strand
ACGACGTCCTCGTGACCGCGGTGCCTGGACCGTCGGCTGTGCTGACCGCGCTGGCCGTGAGCGGCCTGCCCGTCGACCGGTTCTGCTTCGAGGGCTTCCTGCCGCGCAAGGCGGGGGAGCGGTCACGCCGCCTCCACGCGCTCGCCCGCGAGGAGCGGACCATGGTCTTCTTCGAGGCCCCGCACCGCACCGAGGTGGCGCTCGCCGCGATGGCCGAGGCGCTCGGTGCCGAGCGGCCCGCCGCCGTCTGTCGCGAGCTGACCAAGACCCATGAGGAGGTACGGCGCGGTCCGCTGGCCGATCTCGTCGCGTGGGCCGCCGAGGGCATCCGGGGCGAGGTGACCATCGTGGTCGCGGGCGCCGTCCCGGCCGCCGCCGTCGCCGACGACCCGGTCAGCCTGAGGGCCGCGGTCGCCGAGCTCGAGGCCGAGGGCGTGCGCCGCAAGGACGCGATCGTCGAGGTCGCCCGGCTGGCGGGCGTGCCCAAGCGCACGGTCTACAACCTGGTGCACGGGGCACAGGAGTGACCATGAGCGAGCGGATCACCCAGTTCGAGAACGACGGCCTCACCTTCGACGTCCGCGACGAGGGACCGCTCGACGGCACCCCCGTCGTGCTGCTGCACGGCTTCCCGGAGCGGTCGACCAGCTGGCGCCACGTCGCGCCGCTGCTGCACGCGCAGGGCCTGCGCACCTTCGCGCCCGACCAGCGCGGCTACTCGCCGGGCGCCCGGCCGCCGCGGCGCCGTGACTACGCCGCCGGGCGGCTGGTCGGCGACGCGCTGGCGCTGATCGACACGATCGGCGGCCCGGTGCACCTGGTCGGCCACGACTGGGGCGCGGCGGTCGGGTGGGGCGTGGTGATGACCCGGCCGGCGCAGGTGCGGTCGTGGACGGCGGTCTCGGTGCCGCACACCGGTGCGTTCGCGACGTCGTGGGTGACCTCGACCCAGGGCCTGAAGTCCTGGTACATGGGCCTCTTCCAGCTCCCCCGGCTCCCCGAGCTCAGCGCTCGCAAGCCCCGCGGCCCGTTCGACCGGTCGATGCGCCGGAGCGGCATGACCGCGGAGGACCTGGCCCGCTTCCGCTCCGAGATCGTCGAGTACGGCGCGCTGCCGGGCGGGCTGGCGTGGTACCGCGCGATCCCGTTCACCTCGCCGGGTGCGGCCCGCCGCCGGGTCACCGTGCCGACGACGCTGGTGTGGAGCGACGGCGACGTCGCCGTCGGCCGGGCCGCGGTCGACGCCACCGCGCGCTGGGTCGACGCGCCGTACGAGCTCGTCGTCCTCGGCGGTGTCTCCCACTGGATCCCGACCCAGGCGCCGGAGGCGCTGGCCGACGCGATCCTGGCCCGGGTCGCCGGATGACCCGGCCCGAGGCGCCGGAGCCGCTGCCGCACCCGGTCGACGACAACCACTGCCACCTCGACATCGCGCGCGGTGACGAGGACCCGTTCCCGGTCACCGACGCCATCGCGGCGGCCGCCGCGGTCGGCGTCACCCGGATCGTCCAGATCGGCTGTGACCTGCCGGGCGCGCGCTGGGCGGTGCAGGCCGCGGCGTCGTACGACGCCCTGGTCGCCGGTGTCGCGCTGCACCCCAACGAGGCGCCCCGCCTGCCGGACCTCGACGCGGCGATGGCCGAGATCGAGGAGCTGGCCGGTGCGCACGCCAAGGTCCGCGCGGTGGGGGAGACCGGGCTCGACCACTTCCGCACCGGCGAGGAGGGGCGCGCGGTGCAGGTCGAGTCGTTCCGCCGCCACATCGACCTCGCGAAGCGGCTCGACAAGACGCTCGTCATCCACGACCGCGACGCCCACGCGGAGGTGCTGTCCGTGCTCGACGAGGAGGGCGCGCCGGAGCGCTGGGTGATGCACTGCTTCTCCGGTAACGCGGACGTCGCCCGCCAGTGCCTCGATCGCGGCGCCTACCTGTCCTTCGCGGGCACGGTCACCTTCAAGAACGCCCAGCCGCTCCGCGACGCCCTGGCGATCGCGCCGCAGGACCGGGTGCTCGTCGAGACCGACGCGCCGTACCTCACGCCGACGCCGCACCGCGGCCGGACCAACGCGTCCTACCTGGTGCCGCTGACGATGCGCGCGATGGCCGAGGCGCGCGGCGACGACCTCGCCGACCTGTGCGCCGCGGTCGACGCCAACACCGAGGCGGCGTTCGGCGGGGCCTGGTAGGTCACACCGGTCCTCGTGCCATTGGTCGGCGAGTTCGTGTGCTTGTCGAGGTCGGGGCAGTGGCGGATGTGTCCTCGTGCGCGTTTGCGGAACTCGTGCCCAGGCCCGACCGATCCGCTTCGGACACAGGGGAGCCGAAATACGAAAGCTCGGCCGTAGTTCAGGTGATCTCTTCGTGTCATCCGCGATCGAAACGCCCAGAACGGGACCGTCGTCGGCGCACCCTCTGTCATGTCGCGGTGCCCCACGGGGTGGCACCGGACTTCGATGGAAGGCTCAACTCAACATGCGCAACTCTTCGAAGCTGGCCCTCGCGCTGGCTACTGCTGGGGTCATCGCCGCCGGCGCGTCGGCGTACACGGCGACCAGCACGATCGACCAGGCGGCGGTGCACGTCGGTTCGGTGGCACAGTCGGTCAGCGGTGCGACCATCACGAACGTCGTGCATTCCTACACTCCGGCAACCGACACGACGACGGCCATCTCGGCCAAGGCCGAAGAGCTTCTGTCCACGACTGCTGGGGCGGTTCAGGTCTCGATCAACGGTGGTGCGCTGGAGCCGTGCACGGTCACCCAGACCGATGCCGACACCGACGGCATCGACGACGGTGCGACGGACTTCAGCGACATCGCGTGTGACATCGTTGATGCGGTCGACGTGACCAGCGTCCGCTTCGTCGTCAACGGCTGATGTCCCGGTCTGGGGAGCAGCTTCACGGGTCG
>JAOPXG010000088.1 GCA_025965275.1 Nocardioides sp. | reverse complement strand
GTCGGACGAATGGCGTGGCGGATCGGTTGCACGGCATGCAAGGCTGGGTGGACTGTCCCCGTTCGACCGCACCAGGAGGAACGATGACCGAATCGAACGCCAACGACGACCTCAAGGCGAAGATGCGTGAGGCCCTCGACCGGAAGAACTCCAAGGAGAAGGGCGTCCACGAGGACGGCCCGCTCAAGGAGAAGGCCCACGGTTCCGAGGTCGTCGGTGGGGCACCGAAGCTGCACCGCAGGAAGGCCGGCGGCGGCGGGTCGTGACAAATGGCACGCACCCGATTGGGTGCGTGCCGGTTCCGGTACCGCGCGTGGGCGGGCAGCATGGGCGCATGCAATTCGGTCGAAGCTATGAAGAGTTCGAGGTCGGCGCGACGTACAAGCACTGGCCCGGCAAGACGGTCACCGAGTACGACGACCACCTGTTCTGTCTGCTCACGATGAACCACCACCCGCTGCACCTCGACGCGAACTACGCCGAGGAGACCACGCAGTTCGGCAAGAACGTCGTGGTCGGCAACTACGTCTACTCGATCCTGCTCGGCATGTCGGTGCCGGACATCTCCGGCAAGGCGATCGCCAACCTCGAGGTCGAGTCGTTGCGCCACGTGGCGCCGACGTTCCACGGTGACACGCTGTACGGCGAGACGACCGTGCTCGACAAGACCGAGAGTAAGAGCAAGGACGACCGGGGCGTCGTCTACGTCGAGACGATCGGCTACAACCAGGACGGCAAGGTCGTCTGCATCTTCCGGCGCAAGGTGATGGTGCCGAAGAACAGCTACCTCGAGTCGCGCGGTGGCGAGCAGCCGGGCCGCCCGGTCCCCCAGCCGGACAAGAACTGGAGCGGTCCCGGACCGAGCTAGCGAGGATCGCGAGGTTGCCGCCGATCGGGGTCCGGTGGCAACCTCGATCAGATGAGCACTCGCGTCGGCGACCAGGCCCCGGGCTCACCGGACGGCGAGCTGGACCGCGGCTTCTTCGGGCAGCCGCGCCCGCTGGCGAACCTGTTCGGCGTGGAGATGTGGGAGCGGTTCAGCTTCTACGGCATGCAGGGCATCCTGCTGATCTACCTCTACTACTCCGCCGACCAGGGCGGCCTGGGCATCGACCAGGCCACCGCGACCGGCATCGTCGGGGCGTACGGCGGCGCCGTCTACCTCGCCACCATCCTCGGGGCCTGGCTCGCCGACCGGGTGCTGGGTCCGGAGCGGACGCTCTTCTACGCCGCGTGCGTGGTCATGTTCGGCCACATCGCGCTCTCGCTCATCCCCGGGCTCGCCGGCGTCGGGGTCGGGCTGTGCCTGATCGCGCTCGGCAGCGGGGGAGTGAAGGCGAACGCGACCTCGCTGGTCGGCTCGCTCTACGCGGAGGACGACGAACGGCGCGACGCAGGCTTCTCCCTCTTCTACATGGGCATCAACATCGGCGCGTTCGCCGGCCCGCTCCTGACCGGGTGGTTCCAGAAGAACGAGGGCTTCCACTGGGGCTTCGGGCTGGCCGCGGTCGGCATGTTCCTCGGTCTGGTGCAGTACTCGATCGGTCGCCACCGGCTGCCCGACGCGACCCGGGTGGTCCCCGACCCGCTGGCCGCCTCCGAGCGGATCCGCTACGCCGGTGCCCTCGTCGTCGCCGTCGTGGTGGTCGTCGCCCTGCTGCTCGTCGGGCTGATGAACGCCGGCAACCTGTCCGACTGGGTCGCCTGGATCACGGCGGCCGCGGCGCTGGCGTACTTCACCCTGCTGCTCACCAGCAGCCACGTCACCGCGGTCGAGAGGAGCCGGGTGTGGTCGTTCGTGCCGCTCTTCATCACCAACGCCGTCTTCTGGTCGCTCTACCAGCAGCAGTTCACCGTCGTGACGATCTACTCCGACGAGCGGGTCGACCGCGACTTCTTCGGCTGGGAGATGCCCGTGTCGTGGGTGCAGTCGATCAACCCGGTCTTCATCATCGCGCTGGCCCCGGTCTTCGCCGCCGCCTGGACGAGGCTCGGGCCGCGGCAGCCGTCGACTCCGGTGAAGTTCGGGATCGGCACCGTGCTGATGGGCCTCGCGTTCCTGATGTTCCTGCCGATGCCCACCGGCGCCAACACGGTCTCGCTGTGGGCGCTGGCCGGGATCCTGCTCGTCTTCACGCTCGCCGAGCTCTTCATCTCGCCGGTGGGCCTGTCGCTGTCGACCAAGCTGGCGCCGGCGAGCTACCGCACCCAGATGGTCGCGCTCTACTTCCTGTCGGTCGCCCTCGGCACCGCCATGTCGGGGCGGCTGGCGGAGTACTACGACCCGAACGACGAGACGGCGTACTTCCTGGTGATCGGGCTGGTCGCGATCGGGGTCGGCGCGCTGGTGCTGCTCTTCACGCGGCCGATCAGGACGCTGATGGCCGGGGTGCACTGACCGCGGCCACGATCTTCGGCACGAACGCCGGCGCGAGCGGGATGATCCCGAGCACCAGGATCATCGGCACCGCGAAGCCGATCCGCAGCGAGTCCTGGCCGACCAGGCCGGTCATGACCGAGCCGAGCAGCGCCCCGACGTAGTTGAACTGGTTGAAGCGGGCGATCACGGCGTCCACGCGGGCCTGCCGGACGGCCGGGTCGAACCCCTCGCCGCCCGCGATCCGCGCCGCGGCCGAGAAGCTCAGCGGGGCGACGACGGCGACGCCGGCGCCCAGGATGGCGAAGCCGACCACGGCGATCTGCCAGGTGGGGGAGAAGACGACCACCGCGAGACCGCCGGCGCCCACGAGGGCACCCACCCGGAGGATGAGCACGACCCCCAACGAGGCGACCAGCCGGTCGCCGGCGATCCGGACCAGTCCGCTGGCGAGCAGGTAGGCCAGCGCCGAGAGCGCGACGTACCGCTCGGGGGTCGTGAACGTGTGGTCGAGGAAGAGCGGTCCCCAGGTCTGGACGCCCGTGTCGACCATGTAGAAGAGCACCATCGCGATGCCGACCAGCACGATCGGGCGCCACGGGACGGCGACCTGGGCCGCGAGCTCGGTGGGCCCGTGGTCCCGGGGCAGGAACGCACCGAACGCCACCAGCAGCGGGATGAGGCCGACGAGGGCGTTGACCTCCACGGGCAGCTCGGCCGTCGCCAGCCCGATGATGGCGCCGACCACGCCGCCGAGCGTCCAGGCGCCGTGGAACGACGGCAGGATCGGCCGGCCGTAGCGGTGCTCGAGGGCCACGGCCTGCATGTTGGTGCTGGCGTCCACCACGCCGAGACCGACGCCGTAGCCGGCGATGCCGGCGATGTAGACGGCCGTGTTCGGTGCCAGGCAGAGCGCCGGGACCGCCACGGCGATGACCAGCAGCCCCGACCGCAGGAGCACGGCGCTGTCGAGCCGCTTCGCCAACGTCTCGGAGACCACCGACCCGACCCCGGCGAGCAGGATCATCATCAGCAGGATCAGCGACAGGGTCACGTCGGACAGGTCCCACTTGTCCTGGAAGTCGGGCAGCCGGGTCGTCAGGCTGAGCAGGATCAGGCCCTGGGTGAGGAAACCGGCGGCGACGGCCATGCGGGCGCGGGACAGATCCATGACGCGCATCGTGACATTGTCCGAGGTGCGGCGCCCACTGGTTCGCCGGAAAGTCGTGCCGCAGGGTTCGGTTTGCGAGACGATGCCGTGATCACGAGCCCCCCGGAGAGGAACCCATGGCACGCACCGGCCAGCAGATGCGGCAGCGCACGGCGAAGGCGATGGCACAACCGAAGACCTCAGGATCGGGTCCCGCCCGGTCGGCGACGACGCCGAAGTCGAGCCTGGGCAACCGGCTGCGCTACCGCTTCGACAACAGCATGTCGCGGGGCACGCCGGCGCTGATCGCCTGGCTGTGCGTGGCCACGTTGGTGCTGATCCTGGTCTTCTCCCTGATCGTCTGGGTGCTCCCGCTGCGGGACGACAGCGACCCGATGAAGGACGACGGGTTCTTCCGCGAACTGATCCAGAGCCTCTTCCACGCGCTCGACCCGGGCACGGTCGCGGGGGACGGCAGCAGTCCCTGGCGGTTCCTGCTCACGATGCTGCTGCTCACGATCGGCGGCCTGTTCATCGTCAGCGCGCTGATCGGTGTGATCGCGGCCGGCATCGACACCAAGCTCGCCGACCTGCGTCGCGGCCGGTCGATCGTCCTCGAGAAGGACCACACCGTGATCCTCGGGTGGTCGGACTCGATCTTCACGATCGTGCGCGAGCTGACCGTTGCCAACGAGAGCCGCCGCAAGCCGGTGGTCGTGATCCTCGCCGACCGCGACAAGGTCGAGATGGAGGAGGACCTGCGGGCCAAGGTCGACGACTTCCGCGGCACCCGCATCATCTGCCGATCCGGCTCGCCGATGGATCTCGACGACCTCGCGCTGAGCAGCCACCAGAGCGCCCGCTCGGTGATCCTGCTCGCCCCCGAGGGCTCCCAGGACCCCGACAGCGAGGTCATCAAGACCCTGCTCGCGCTGACGCACGGCGGCGCCGAGACGCCCCGCATCGTCGCCGAGATCCGCAACCCCACGAACCTCGAGGCCGCCCGCCTGGTCGGAGCCGACCGGACGGTGCTGCTCGACATCCGGGAGACGGTGGCCAAGCTCGTCGTACAGACCTCGCGCCAGTCGGGCGCCGCCGCCGTCTACACCGAGCTGTTCGACTACGACGGCGACGAGATCTACTTCCTCGAAGAGCACTCCCTGGACGGCAAGACGTACGGCGAGGCGCAGCAGGCCTTCGAGGAGGCCACGGTCATCGGCCTGATCTCGCCGGACGGCCCCGAGCTCAACCCGCTGCCCGACACCCGGATCGACGGGCACACGCTGGTCGTGGTCGCCGAGGACGACTCGACGCTGGCCGGCGAGCCGAACTCCGTGGCCGTGCCCGACCTCGACCAGCTCGGCACCGGGGTCGGGGAGGAGGAGCACCCGACCCAGGCGCTGCTGATCGGCTGGAACGAGCGGGCGCCGATCGTGCTCCGCGAGCTCGACCACTACGCGCCCCCGGGATCGACCCTCACCGTGCTCACGTCGTTCGGCGTGCCGGCCGTGCCCGGCCTGCGCAACCTCGAGGTCACCGTCGCGCCGGGTCCGACGACCGACCGGGCCACGCTCGAGGAGCACGTGCTCGCGGGCCTCGACCAGGTGATCGTGCTCTGCTACTCCGACGACCTCGAGCCGCAGGCGGCCGACGCCCGCACGCTGGTGACGCTCCTGCACGTGCGCGACATCCTGTCCCGCTACGACTCGGCGACGCCGGTCGTCAGCGAGATGCTCGACGACCGCAACCGGGTGCTGGCCCAGGTCGCTCACGTCGACGACGTGGTCGTCAGCGGCGAGATCGTCAGCCTGCTGGTCACCCAGCTCTCCGAGGACCACCGCCTCGAGGCGGTGTTCGGCCAGCTGCTCGGCAACGAGGGGAGCGAGATCTACCTGCGCCCCGCCGAGTGGTACGTCGAGCCGGGCGCCGAGGTCAGCTTCGCGACGATCGTGGCCGGCGCGATCCGGCGCAACGAGACCGCGATCGGCTACAAGTCCGAGGCGCTCGCGGTGGGCGACGTGTCGTTCGGCGTCCGCGTCAACCCGGCCAAGTCGGAGACGTTCCGGGTGCTGCCCGGCGACCGGGTGGTCGTCCTCGCCGACGACTGAGCCCGGGCTGCTGTTTGAATGGCGGGGTGAACGAGCTCTGGCTGGTCCGGCACGGCAAGACCCAGTGGAGCGTCGACGGCCGGCACACCTCGACCACGGACGTCCCGCTGCTGCCCGAGGGTGAGGAGGTCGCGGTCGCCCTGCGTGAGCGGCTGGCCCGCCAGCACTTCGCGCTGGTGCTGACCAGCCCCCGGCTGCGGGCCCGCCGTACGGCTGAGCTGACCGGCTACCCCGACGCGCAGGTCGACGACGACCTCGCCGAGTGGGCCTACGGCGACTACGAGGGCATCACGACCGACGAGATCCGCGAGACCGACCCGGGCTGGACGATCTGGACGCACCCGACGCCCGGAGGCGAGACGGCCGAGCAGGTCTCCGCCCGCCTCGACCGGGTCATCGAGCGCGTGCGCGCCGTCGAGGGTGCGACCCTCGTCTTCGGCCACGGCCACTCCCTGCGGGCGCTCGCCGCCCGGTGGCTCGGCCTGGAGGTCGCCAGCGGCCGGCACTTCCAGCTCGACACCGCCACCATCTCTGTCCTCGCCCACGAGCGCGAGTCCCCGGTCCTGCGGCACTGGAACTCCTGACCTCGCTCCCCGATGTGCGCTGCGGGCCGCCTGGAGTGGCGCGCCGACAGGCTGACAACGGGACAAGGAGAGCGGGTGGTTACAGCGGTGGTCGGTGGTTGAGGAAGGACGAAGTCCTGTCTCGAAACCACCGCTGACGAGCGCACGGCGGTGACCCGCGCGGTGGTTGAGGTCGGGCTATTGGCGTCGGGTGAAGCTGACCTTCCCACCGGGGAGCCTGGTCATCGTGTAGGTGGGGTCGTGGGCTCGGGTGTGGTGTTTGGGGCAGAGGAGTCGCCCGTCCTTGGCGCTGGTGTTGCCGCCCTTCGACCAGGGGAGGTCGTCGTGGTGGGCGTGGCACAGGCCGGGTGGCCAGTCGCAGCCGTCGGCGGTGCAGCCGCCGTCTCTGATGGTCAGGGCGATGCGCATGGGTGCGGTGTGGAAGCGGGCCTTGCGGCCGATGTCCAACACCTCGGAGGGTCCGCCGAGGACGGCGGGGATGATGCCGGCTTCGCAGGCCAGGCGGCGGGCGAGTCCGGGTGAGATGCGTTCGCCGGTGTCGAGTTGGGCGGCCTTGAGTCCGCCGGTGAGGGTGTCGAGTCCCATGGTCACGACCACGGTGGCGGTCAGCCCGCCGCTGTGGGGGAGCTGGTCGACCGGGTAGCGCTGGATGTACTCGGCGAACGCGCGCCCCATCCGCTCCGGACCCGGACGTCGCTCACCCAACGGACCCTGGGCGGCCTGGTGCTTGGGTGCGGCGAGCGCGAGGAGCGCTTTCCGCAGCATCG
>JAOPXG010000031.1 GCA_025965275.1 Nocardioides sp. | reverse complement strand
GCGCCGTTCATCGTCATCGACACCGACATCTCGTCGAGCGGGATGCCGTCGAAGAGGGTGCGGGTGTCGTAGATCGAGTCGATCGCCACGCCGGCCATGCCGACGTCGCCGCGGACCCGCGGGTGGTCGGAGTCGTAGCCGCGGTGGGTCGCGAGGTCGAACGCGACGCTGAGGCCCTTCTGGCCGGCCGCGAGGTTGCGGCGGTAGAACGCGTTGGACTCCTCGGCGGTCGAGAACCCGGCGTACTGACGGATCGTCCAGGGCTGCGTCGTGTACATCGTCGGGTAGGGCCCGCGCAGGAACGGGCTCAGCCCGGGGAACGTGCCGAGCGCGTCGAGACCCTCGAGGTCCTCCGGGCCGTACGACGGCTTGATCTCGATGCCCTCGGGCGACATCCAGGGCTCGCCGCTGAAGCTCTTCGGGACACTCATGCCAGCTTCTCCCTCGTGCGGGTCAGGAAGTCCAGGGCGTCGACACCCATCGCACAGGAGTCGTCCGTGCCGTCGATCGGCTTCCCGGCGATGATCACGTGCGTGGCGCCCGCGCCTCGGAGCTTCTCGATCGCGTCGGCACCCCACTCGGCGTACGTCGGGTCCGCGCCCGCCAGGCAGACGACCGCCTGGCCGTCGTAGGCCGCCACCAGCTCGTCGGCGTCCGTGGTCGGGCCGGCGACGTCGACGGCGACCCCGCCCGCCGCGAAGAGGTTGCTCGCGAACGTCGCGCGCGCCGTGTGGGCGGCGACGGTGCCCATCGTGGCCAGGAAGACCCGGCCCGTGGCGGGCTCGTCGCGCAGGGCCTCGAAGCTCGCGCCGTAGCGACGCACCTCGGCCGCGTCGTCAGGCTCCCGCTCGGGCAGCTCCTCGGCCAGGTTGGGGAACTCGGTGAGCCCGGTGATCGGCCGCTTGCGCCGCGCGACCTCGGACTCCCGCTTCGCCACGACCTCGGCGATGGCGTCGTCGAGCGACTCACCGTCCTCGATCCGGCCGAGGACCGCCCAGCCGGCGCGGGCCAGGTCGTCGGTGAGCTTCTCGACGGCGTACGACCCTCCGGCCGGGTCGGCGACCCGGGCGACGTGCGACTCGTCGATCAACAGGTGCGAGGTGTTGCGGGCGATCCGGCGCCCGAAGGCGTCCGGGCGGCCGAGCGGGCTGTCGAAGGGCAGCACCGTGACCGCGTCCGCTCCCCCGACGCCCGCGGCGAACGCCGCGACGGTGGTGCGGAGCATGTTGACCCACGGGTCGTACTTGCTCATCATGGGCCGGCTGGTGACGGCGTGCTGGCGCTGCTCCCCGGGGGTGGCGTCGCTGAGCTCGAGCACGCGGGCCCAGAGCCGGCGAGCGGCGCGCAGCTTGGCGATCGACGGGAACTGCTCGTCGGTCACGGCGTAGCGGAACTCGACCAGGCCGGCCGCCTCGTCGACGGTCAGCCCGGCGTCGGTGAGGGTGCGGAGGTACGTCGCGCCCGCGGCCATCGACCAGCCCAGCTCCTGGGCGTCGGACGCGCCCCGGTCGTGGACGACGGTCGCGTCGACGACGAAGCCGAGCACACCGGAGTCCAGCGCCTGCCGGGCGAGCTCGGCGGTCGCGGCGTCGGCAGGGACGCCGAGGTTGGTGGCGGGGTGCAGGTCCCGGCCGGCGGCGTAGGCCAGGAACGCCGCGGGGTCGACGCCGTCGAGCACGACCGGCGCCAGGTCGAGGAGGACGTCGTCCAGCAGGGCGGCGAGGTCGGCGTCCGCGGCGGCCCGCAGCCACAGCGACGTGGCCCCGCCGTTGAGGTCGACCAGCGCCTCCTCGTTCGTGACGACCTGGGCACGGATGTCCCACTCCCCCGCGCGGGTCGGCCGACCGCTGGTCTGGAGGTCGTCGAGGAGGTCGGGGGTGCCGAGCGGGGTGACGTCGATCCCGTCGAGCGTGGTGCGGGTCAGCTTCGCCCAGACCAGCTCGTCGGGGTCGTCCTCGCCCAGCCGCCTCGCCTTGCGGAGCACCGCGGCGGCCTGCTTCTCCCAGTCGGCCGCGGTCCAGGAGTCCTCGGGGGACGCCAGGTCGAGCGAGCCCTGCTCGGGCTCGAGCTCCGTGGGCTCGTCCAGCCCTCCCTCGACAGTCATGCTGCGAACGATAAGAGGGTGAGGTGAACGCGGCTACAGAGTGTGACCTTTTCGACCGCCCGGCCACCAGGTGACGTGGGAGTCGGCGGACAGGTCGAGGGCCGCCTGGCGGTCGGCGATCACGCCGAGCGCGCGGACCATCCGCTCCTCGAGCGGTGTCCGGTCGCCGAGCGCGGCGAGCTTGGCCGCCTCCTCGCGGAGCAGGGCATGGAACCGGGCCACGCCGGGACCCTCACCACAGACATGGAGGTGGGCGACACCCGCCTCGTCGACCACGAGTTCGACTCCGTGCTCCGTCACCCGATCAGCCAAGCACCGACCAACGACAACCGACCCGGCCGCTCGCGCGTCTCACCGGTGTCCGACTCGGGAGGAGCGTGAGGGACATGGGAGAGCAGTCGACAGGGCTCGCGATCGTCAAGGCGATCGTCACCGTCCTGCTGGTGACCGCCGTCGTCGCGGCGGCGCTGGGAGGCGCGACGTACGTCGCGTCGCGCGCGTTGGTGGGGATGTTGTCCTGACGGATCGTCGTGCTGATCGTCATGCTGCCGTTTCGCGATGCTCGGGAGGGTGATCCTCGGGCAGCACTGGACCGTGGAGGCCCGTCGCGGGTGGAAGCCCTACTGGGAGGCGCCGTCGGGCGACTGGCAGGAGAGCGGGCTGCGCATCGAGGCGGTGGCCGACGCGATCCGCCGCGGGCAGCTGCCTCCGCACACGCTGCGGGACTGATCGTGGCCCGCGCGCAGCGCCCTACGGCTCGGCGCGGCCGTCGTTGTCCTTGTTGCGCAGGCCGATCTTCGTGCCGAGCCACACCAGCGGGTCGTACTTGCGGTCGGCGACGCGCTCCTTCATCGGGATGATCGCGTTGTCGGTGATCTTGATGCCCTCGGGACAGACCTCGGTGCAGCACTTGGTGATGTTGCACATCCCGATGCCCGCCGCCTCCTGCGCCAGCTTGCGCCGGTCGTGGGTGTCGAGGGGGTGCATGTCGAGCTCGGCGTACCGCAGGAAGAAGCGCGGCCCGGCGAAGGCCTTCTTGTTCTCCTCGTGGTCACGGACCACGTGGCAGGTGTTCTGGCACAGGAAGCACTCGATGCACTTGCGGAACTCCTGGCCCCGCTCGACGTCGATCTGCGCCATCCGGCGCTTGCCGTCCGCGTCGCGGGGCGGGAGCTCGGCGTACGGCAGCTCCTTGGCCTTCTCGTAGTTGTACGACACGTCGGTCACCAGGTCGCGGATCACCGGGAACGTCCGCATCGGCGTGACCGTGATCGTCTCGGTCTCGTCGAAGTCGGAGAGCCGGGTCATGCA
>JAOPXG010000023.1 GCA_025965275.1 Nocardioides sp. | reverse complement strand
AGTAATTGATGACTACCTTTGGGAGGCACCTGTGAAGAGCGCCGTCGAGACCTTGAGCCCGACCAGGGCCAAGCTGACCGTCGAGGTGCCCTTCGAGGAGCTCAAGCCGAGCCTCGACGCGGCGTACAAGAAGATCGCCCAGCAGATCAACGTGCCCGGCTTCCGCCGCGGCAAGGTCCCGCCGATGGTCATCGACCGTCAGGTCGGCCGCGGTGCGGTGCTCGACGAGGCGATCAACGCCGTCGTCCCGCAGAAGTACATGGAGGCCCTCGAGGCGAACTCCCTCCAGCCGATCGCCCAGCCGGAGATCGAGGTGACCAAGTTCGAGGACAACGAGACCCTCGAGTTCACCGCCGAGGTCGACATCCGTCCCGAGATCACGCTGCCGTCGTACGACGGCCTCGAGGCCGAGGTCGAGGACATCGAGCTGACCGACACCGAGGTCGACGAGCAGGTCGAGGCGCTGCGCGAGCGGTTCGCCACCCTGGTCGACGTCGAGCGCGCGGCCGCCGACGGTGACTTCGTCGTGCTCGACCTCAAGGCCACCAAGGACGGCGAGGTGCTCGAGGGCGCCGAGGTGTCCGACATGTCCTACCGGGTCGGTCGCGGTGGCATGCTCGACGGCCTCGACGAGGCGCTCACCGGCATGGCCGCGGGCGACGAGAGCACCTTCCAGTCCCAGCTCGTGGGCGGTGACCTGGTCGGTCAGGACGTCGAGGTCACCGTCAACGTGAGCCAGGTCCAGGAGCAGGAGCTCCCCGAGCTCGACGACGAGTTCGCCCAGATGGCCTCGGAGTTCGACACCGTCGGCGAGCTCACCGACGACGTGCGCGAGCGCCTGGGTCGCGGCAAGCGCCTCGAGCAGGCCGCGGCCGCCCGTGACGCCGTGCTCGAGCAGCTGCTGGAGAAGGTCGACGTCCCGCTGCCCGAGGTCGTCGTCACCGACGAGCTCAACGCCCGCCGCACGAACATCGAGCAGCAGCTCGCGTACGCCGGCATCACGATGGACAAGTACCTCGAGGACGAGGGCCAGACCCTGGAGGAGTTCGAGGCCGACCTCGACCGCCGGGTCCGGGACGCGGTCGCCGCGCAGTTCATCCTCGACGAGATCGCGAAGGCCGAGGAGTTCGGCATCGACCAGGCCGAGCTCTCCGAGCACCTCGTCCGCCGCGCCCAGCAGTCCGGCCAGGACCCGCAGGAGTTCGCGAACCACATGTTCGAGCACAACCACATCCCGGAGCTGGTCCAGGAGATCCTGCGCGGCAAGGCGCTGGCCCGGATCGTCGAGGGTGCGGTCGTCAAGGACGCCTCGGGCAACGTGGTCGAGCTGAAGAACCTGCGCCCCGACGGCACCATCGGTGAGCCCGAGGCCGAGATCGCCACCGACGATGCCACGGACGACGCCACGGACGACGCTGCCGAGGACAAGACCGAGGAGTGAGCCGGCGGTCCGCCCCGGCGCGGTGAGTGCACGACCGTTCACTGAGCATCTATGCTCCCGCCATGCCCCCGACACGCGCCCAGACCCGAGCCCGGACCGGTCCCGGCGTCCTTGACGCGCTCTCCCTGCTGTCCGCGGTGGCCGACGAGCTGGTCGTCCGCAGCGTGCGTGACACCCACGACGCCTGGGCCGACCGGTTCGGCGGCTACCCCGGACGGACGATCACGTCGGCGGTGTACGGCGGCATGAGCCTGGGGCTGCGCGCCGCCTCGGCCGGGCTCGACAAGGTCGCCGGCACCGGCGTCGGCCCGCGGCTCGAGGACGGCCCGCGCGGGCGCTTCGTCAGCTCGGCCGTCAACGGCCTGATCGGCGACCGCCTCGTCGAGGAACGGCCGCGGATGGCGATCTCGATGGCGGTGCGCGCGCACGGCGCCGACGTGCCGCTCGACCGGGACGGTCTCGCCGACGCGTTCCCCGAGGCCACCGGCCGGGTCGTCGTGTTCCTGCACGGGCTCTGCGAGAACGAGTCCTACTGGAACCGCTGGCGCGAGCGCACCGGCACGACGTACGGCGAGATGCTCACGGGCGAGGGGTGGACGCCGGTCTTCCTGCGCGCCAACACGGGGCTCGGTCTGCGGGCGAACGGCGTCGCCCTCTCCGCGCTGATGCAGCGGCTGGTCGAGGAGTGGCCGGTCCCGGTCACCCGGATCACCCTGGTCGGCCACTCGATGGGCGGCCTGATCGTGCGCGCGGCCGGCGCGGTCGCGAGCCCGGTCGAGAAGCCGTGGACCGACCTGGTCTCCGACGTCGTCACCCTCGGCACGCCCCACCTCGGCGCGCCGATCGCCCGCGGCATCGGGCACGGCAGCCGCGGGCTCGGCAAGCTGCCGGAGACCGCGCCGTTCGGACGGATCCTCGACTGGCGCTCGGTCGGCGTCCACGACCTGGTCGCGGGGCTGGCCGAGGACGTGCCGCCGCTGCCGCACGCGCGCTACCGCCTCGTGGCCGCCACGGTGACCGCCGACAAGCGCCACCCGGTCGGCCATGTCGTCGGCGACTTCCTGGTGCGGGTGCCGTCGGCGTACGGCCGCGACCGCCACGGGCAGCAGCTGTTCCCGGGCGCCACCGTCCTGCACCTCGGCCGCACCGACCACTTCGGCCTGCTCAACCACCCGGAGGTCCATCGCGCGCTGCGCGACTGGCTGGCCTGACTCTGCGAGGATCGGGGCCATGACCGGACCCGCCGACCGAGAGCTCCGCGCCGAGGCGACGATCGCCGCGCCGCCCGACCGGGTGTGGGCGCTGCTCACCGACTTCGCCCGGATGCCCGAGTGGAGCCCCGAGCTGGTGCGGATGGTGGCCCTCAGGCCCGGCGGCCTGCGGGTCGGGCAGTGGTACCTCGGCATCAACCGGCGCAAGGCGGTGGTCTGGCCGACCCGCAGCGTCGTGTCGCAGCTCGAGCCCGGCCGCGTCGTCGCCTGGGACACGACGTCGAGCGGCGCCCGGTGGATCTGGGAGCTGGCACCCGACGGCGAGGGCACCCGGGTCGTGCACCGGCGGCCGGTGCCGAAGCGGGTGACCCGGATGAGCAAGGTCTTCGCCCCGCTCGCCCTCGGCGGCAGCGAGAGCCACGCCGACGAGCTCGAGGCCGGCATGGCCGAGACCGTCTCCCGGCTCAAGTCCGCTGTCGAGCCCGCGGGGCGCTCGTAAATCCGCTGTCGGCGAACACCGGGGGATTGGCCGTGGAACTGTCCATCCTTCCGGCTAGGGTCGCCTCGTGACCCAGAACTCCAGGCCTGCCTCTGACCCGGGGACCTACGCTCCGCAGCTCAACGGCGGCGGCGGGATGAACGTCCTCGACGACCACATCTACCAGCGGCTGCTGCGCGAGCGGATCGTCTTCCTCGGCTCCGAGGTGCGCGACCAGAACGCCAACGCGATCTGCGCCCAGCTGCTCCTGCTCTCGGCCGAGGACCCCGAAGCCGACATCTTCCTGCACATCAACTCGCCGGGTGGCTCGGTCGACGCGGGCATGGCGATCTACGACACCATGAACTACATCCCCAACGACGTCGCGACCGTCGGCATGGGCCTGGCCGCGTCGATGGGCCAGTTCCTGCTCTGCGCCGGCACCAAGGGCAAGCGCTACGCCCTGCCCCACGCGCGGATCATGATGCACCAGCCGTCCTCCGGCATGGGTGGCTCCGCCTCCGACATCAAGATCCAGGCGCAGCAGTCGCTGCACATCAAGAAGGTGCTCCTCGAGCTCATCGCCGAGCACACCGGCCAGACGGTCGAGCAGGTCGAGAACGACGCCGACCGCGACCGCTGGTTCACCGCCGAGCAGGCGAAGGACTACGGCCTGGTCGACCAGGTCGTCAAAAGCGCCCGCGAAGCCGCCGACGACGGCCGGCCCGCCCGGCAGAAGGACTGATCCGCGTGTCTGCACCCACCCCTGAGCTGAGCCCCTCGATGAACTACTACATCCCGCAGTGGGAGGAGCGCACGTCGTACGGCTTCCGCCGCATCGACCCCTACGCCAAGCTGTTCGAGGACCGCATCATCTACCTCGGCACCCCGATCTCCGACGACGTGGCCAACGCGGTCATCGCCCAGCTGCTGTGCCTGCAGTCGATGAACCCCGACCAGGACATCAGCATCTACATCAACAGCCCCGGTGGCTCGTTCACCGCGCTGACGGCGATCTACGACACGATGAAGTTCATCAAGCCCGACGTGCAGACCGTGTGCATCGGGCAGGCCGCCTCGGCGGCGGCGATCCTGCTCGCGGCCGGCACCCCCGGCAAGCGGCTGGCGCTGCCCAACAGCCGGATCCTCATCCACCAGCCCTACACCGAGGGCACGTTCGGCCAGACGTCCGACATCGAGATCCAGGCCAACGAGATCCTGCGCATGCGCGAGCTGCTCGAGAAGATGATCAGTGACCACAGCGGCCGCGACATCGAGCAGGTCAGCCGCGACATCGAGCGCGACAAGATCCTGACCGCCGAGGGAGCGGTGGAGTACGGCCTGATCGACGCCGTGCTCCAGTCCCTCAAGGGCACCCCCGCGGTGACCGGCTGACGCTCCGACACCGTTCGTCGTGTCCGGCCACGAACCGGAGGCGGCACGGAGTACCGTCGGACAGGTTTTCGTACGACCCGCAGAGCTCGACCAACCGGAGGATGACCCCGTGGCACGTATCGGTGACGGAGGCGACCTGCTGAAGTGCTCCTTCTGCGGAAAGAGCCAGAAGCAGGTCAAGAAGCTGATCGCCGGCCCCGGCGTCTACATCTGCGACGAGTGCATCGATCTCTGCAACGAGATCATCGAGGAAGAGCTGAGTGAGGGCACCGAGGTCAGCCTCGACGAGCTGCCCAAGCCCAAGGAGATCTTCGAGTTCCTCAACTCCTACGTCATCGGCCAGGAGCAGGCGAAGAAGTCGCTCGCGGTCGCGGTCTACAACCACTACAAGCGGGTCCAGGCCGGCCTCCAGCCCATCTCGGGCAAGCACAGCAAGGAGGAGGTCGTCGAGGTCGCGAAGTCCAACATCCTCGTGATCGGCCCCACCGGCTGCG
>JAOPXG010000008.1 GCA_025965275.1 Nocardioides sp. | reverse complement strand
GCCCTGGAGGTTGCCGCGCTTGGTCTGGCAGAGCTCCATGATCGTGCCGATGTAGTCGGACGGCGACAGGATCGTGGCGCGTACGACGGGCTCGCGGACCTCGGCGATCTTGCCCTCGGGGTACTCGCTCGGGTTGGTGACGGTGACGACGCTGCCGTCCTCCATCGCCACCTCGTAGACGACGTTGGGCGCGGTCGAGATCAGGTCGAGGTTGAACTCGCGCTCGAGGCGGTCGCGGGTGATCTCCATGTGCAGCAGGCCGAGGAAGCCGCAGCGGAAGCCGAAGCCCAGCGCGCCCGAGGTCTCCGGCTCGAAGGCCAGGGCCGCGTCGTTCAGCTGCAGCCGCTCGAGGGCGTCGCGCAGCGTCGGGTAGTCGTCGCCGTCGATCGGGTAGAGGCCCGAGTAGACCATCGGGTTGGGGTGCTTGTAGCCGCCGAGCGCCTCGTCCGCGCCGTGGTGCTGGCTGGTGACGGTGTCACCGACGCGCGACTGTCGGACATCCTTCACGCCGGTGATCAGGTAGCCGACCTCGCCGACGCCGAGCAGGCTCGCCTTCACCGGCTCGGGGCTGATCACACCGACCTCGAGCATCTCGTGCACGGCGCCGGTCGACATCATCTTGATCCGGTCGCGGTGGCTGAGCTTGCCGTCGACGACGCGGACGTAGGTGACCACGCCGCGGTAGGTGTCGTAGACCGAGTCGAAGATCAGGGCCCGCGCGGGGGCGTCCGGGTCGCCGACCGGGTGGGGGGTCTGCTTGACGATCTCGTTGAGCAGCGCCTCGACGCCCAGGCCGGTCTTGGCCGAGGTCTGCAGCACGTCGGCGGGGTCGCAGCCGATGATGCCGGCGAGCTCCGCGGCGTACTTCTCGGGCTGCGCCGAGGGCAGGTCGATCTTGTTGAGCACCGGGATGATGTGGAGGTCGGCGCCGAGCGCGAGGTAGAGGTTGGCCAGCGTCTGGGCCTCGATGCCCTGGGCGGCGTCGACCAGCAGGACCGCCGCCTCGCACGCCTCGAGCGACCGCGACACCTCGTAGGTGAAGTCGACGTGGCCGGGGGTGTCGATCATGTTGAGCACGTAGTTGCCGGGCTCCGTGCCCTGCTCGTTGCCCTCGGGGACCGTCCACGGCATCCGCACGGCCTGGCTCTTGATGGTGATCCCGCGCTCGCGCTCGATGTCCATCCGGTCGAGGTACTGGGCGCGGGAGGACCGCTCGTCGACGACGCCGGTGAGCTGCAGCATCCGGTCGGCGAGCGTGGACTTGCCGTGGTCGATGTGCGCGATGATGCAGAAGTTCCTGATGATCGCGGGATCGGTGTGCCCCGGCGGGGGGGCGGTGTTCGTGGGCACAGACGTCTCTCGGGTCACTTGCAGGGGACGCCCTCATCCTCCCACACGGGTGGTGTCCGGACCGCCTCGCCGGAGCCGCCTCCACCTGCGCACGAGGTCGGAGAGCAGCAGGAGCAGGAGCGGGAAGACGATGGTGGCCGGATGGGTCACTCCGGGCTGTCGATGAACTCCTTCGACCTGGCGATCGCGTAGCCCCAGCCCTGCTCGAGCGTCGGCTTCGGAGGTACGGCGATCTCGTCGGGGTTGGTCAGCACGTCGAGGAGCACCGGGCCGTCGTGTGCGAACGCCTCGAGGACCGCACCCTCGACGGCGTGCGGGTCGGTGACCCGGATGCCCTTGATGCCGATCGCCTCGGCGACCTTCGCGAGGTCCGGGTTGTGCAGGACCGTGCCGAACTCGGGCAGCCCCACCTGCTCCATCTCCAGCTTGACCATCCCGAGCCGGCCGTTGTCGAAGACGACCAGCTTGACCGGCAGCTCGTGGGTGACGGCGGTGATCAGGTCGCCCAGCAGCATGGTCAGGCCGCCGTCGCCGCAGAACGCGACGATCTGGCGGTCCCGGTCGAGCGCCTGGGCGCCGAGGGCCTGGGGCATCGCGTTGGCCATCGACCCCAGGTTGAACGAGCCGAGCAGCTGCCGACCGCCGTTCATCCGGACGAACCGGGCCAGCCACGTCGTCGCCATGCCGGTGTCGGTGGTGAAGACCGCGTCGGTCGCGGCGTACCGGTCGATCGCGGCGGCAAGCAGCTCGGGGCGGACCCGGCCCTCGGGGTTCTCGACCTTGCGGCGCAGGAGGCCCACGGGCTTCCGCTCGTAGTCCGGGCTGGCGAGGTGCTGCTGGCGTTCGCGCCAGCGGGCGTACGACGAGCGCGCCTTCTCGAGGAGGCCCGTGTCCCGCTTCTCGTCCACCAGCCGCAGCAGTCCCTGCACGGCCAGCCGGGCGTCGCCGACCACGGCGTGGTCGACCTGCGTACGCCGTCCGACGTGGCTGCCGTCGGCGTCGATCTGCACCACGACCTTCCCGTCGGGGTAGAAGTCCTTGTAGGGGAAGTCGGTGCCGATCATCAGCAGCAGGTCGCACCCCTCGAAGGCGACGGCGCTGGCCCGGTTGCCGAGCAGCCCGGACTGGCCGACCTCGTAGGGGTTGTCGGCGTCGAAGGCCTCCTTGCCCTTGAGGGTGACCACCATCGGCGCGGAGAGGCGCTCCGCGAGCTCGAGCACCTCGGGGCGGGCGTCGCCCGCACCCTGGCCGACGAGGAGCGTGACGGTGCCGGCCGCGTTGATCGCTGCGGCCGCCTCGGACAGGGACGCGTCGCTCGGGGGCGTCGCGGGGTGGTCGGTCACGAACCTCGGCGTAGGGGTGTGCTTCGGCAGGTCCATGCCGCCCACGTCGCCCGGGAGCGTCAGCACGGCGACGCCACGCTCCTGGAGCGCGGCGTTGGCAGCCAGCTCGATGAGCCCGGGCAGCTGCTCGACACTCGACACGGTGGCCGAGAACACGGACACGTCGGCGAACAGCACGTCGTTGTCGACCTCCTGGAAGAAGTCGCTGCCGATCTCCTCACGCGGCACCTGCCCGCAGATCGCGAGCACGGGCGCGTGCGACTTCTTGGCGTCGTAGAGGCCGTTGAGGAGGTGGATCGCCCCCGGCCCGACGGTGCCCATGCAGACACCGAGCCGGCCGGTCAGCTGGGCCTGGGCGCCGGCCGCGAACGCGGCGACCTCCTCGTGGCGCACGCCCATCCACTCGATCCGGTCCTCGCGGCGGATCGCATCGGTGACGGGGTTGAGGGCGTCGCCCACGACTCCCCAGACCTGGGTGACGCCGTGCTCGGCGAGCGCGTCGATCAGCAGCTCGGCAACGGTGGACATGGGTCCTCCTCGG
>JAOPXG010000006.1 GCA_025965275.1 Nocardioides sp. | reverse complement strand
CGGCCGCGTCGGGCTCGCTCAGCACGCCGCTGTAGACGCCCTTCGGCACGCCCGTGGTGCCGCTGGTGACGTGCATCGGGCGGGCCAGGGGGAGACCCGACGCACGGGTCAGCCGGTCGAGGTCGGAGCCGGACTCGATGACCAGGCCGGGGGAGAGGCTGCCGAGGATCCGGTCGCGCTCGTAGGCTGTGAGCCGCGGGTCGAGCGGCACGGGAAATATGCCGCGGGCGAGCAGCGACAGCACCGCGTCGAGGTAGGCCTGCGAGCCCGGCACGAGCAGCGCGACCCGGTCGCCTTCGTGTAGCCCGTCCGTCACAAGGCACACACTAGGGAACTCGGGTGAGCCCCAGGTCGGCGGCGAGCTGGCCGGTCACCTGCGCGAAGTGGGCGTCGTAGTCGAGGATCCCGCGGTGCATGTGTCCGAAGAGCTCCAGCGACGTGTGCCCGAACACCGTCGACCAGGCGATCAGCCAGCGCACCATGCGGTCGTCGGCGACGGGCGACTCGAGCGCGGGGCGGACGCCGTCGAGCGCCTTCCGCTCCGTGCTGCCGACCGCGCGCGTGGGTGCGCCGAGATCGTCGCCCTCCCGCTCGGACTCCTGGGCCAGCCGGAGGAACGCGCCGGTGACCCGCGCCGCGGCCGGCACGGTCGTGTCGGGTGCGGCGTACCCGGGGACGGGGGAGCCGTAGAGCAGGGCGTACTCGTGCGGGTTGGCGCGCGCCCAGTCGTGGATCGCGTCGCACACGGCGAGGAACCGCTTGGCGAGGTCCGTCCGCCGTCGTACGCCGGCGTCGGCCCGCTCGACCGCGTCGCCCAGCTCGTCGTAGGCCTCCACGATGAGCGCCGTGAGCAGGTCGTCGCGGCTCGGGAAGTAGCGGTAGACGGCCGACGACACCATGCCGACGTCGCGGGCGATCGCCCGCAGGGACAGGGCTGCCGGCCCCACCTCGGCAAGGTGGCGACGGGCGGTCTCCTGGATGGTGCGGGTGATCTCGACGCGGTTCTCGGCACGGGACATGCACACATCGTGACACATTGCGAGAGCAGTGCTCTTGTTTTTGCCGGCGAGCCGTGCCAGTCTGGAGAAACAGAGAGCAGTGCTCTCGCACCAGACTTCCAGGAGGAACACCATGTCCGATCTCCACATCGTCGTCGGCGCCGGCCCGGTCGGTCGCGCCACCGCCGTGCAGCTCGCGTCCGAGGGGCATGACGTCGTCCTCGCGAGCCGGTCCGGCACCGGCCCCGAGATCCCGGGTGTGCGATGGGTCGCCGCGGACGCCGCCGACGCGGACCGGCTGACCGGGCTCGCCACCGGAGCCGTCGCGCTCTACAACTGCATCAACCCGCCGTCCTACGACGTGTGGACGACGTACTGGCCGCCGGTCGCCGCCGCGTTCCTCGAGGCGGCCGAGCGCAGCGGTGCCGTGCTCGTCACGGCGTCCTGCCTCTACGGCTACGGCCCGGTCGACGAGCCGATGGTCGAGGGGATGCCTGACGCCGCGACCGGCACCAAGGCGCGGATCCGGGCGCGCATGTGGGCCGACGCCCGTGCCGCCCACGAGGCCGGGCGGATCCGGGTGGTCGAGGTCCGCGGCTCCGACTACATGGGTCCGTGGATCACCAGCGCGCACGTCCCGCAGGTCACGCCGCGGGCGTTGGCGGGCAAGACCGTGCGGATGTTCGGGCGCGTCGACCTGCCGCACTCGTTCACCGACGTGCGCGACATGGGTCGCGCCCTGGCCGCGGTCGCCCAGGCGCCGCAGGCGTGGGGCCGGGTGTGGCACGCGCCGACCAACCCGGCCGTCACCCAGACGCAGGCCGTGGCCGACGTCTGCCGGGCCGTCGGCCGGGAGCCCGTCAAGGTCAAGGCGTGGCCGTGGGCGCTGCTCGGACTCGGCGGCCTCGTCGTTCCGCTGCTGCGTGAGATGCGGGAGACGGAGTACCAGTTCAAACGCCCCTACGTCCTCGACTCCAGCGCGATCACGCGAGAGCTCGGGCTCGAGCCGACACCGTGGGCCGAGGTCTGCCGCGCCACGGCCCTGGATCAGGCCGCGGAGCTCACCAGCCCGCCGCGCACCAGCGCGGCGTAGCGCCCGCCGCGGAGCAGCAGCTCCTCGTGGGTGCCGAGCTCGACGACCCGACCGCGGTCGAGGACGGCGATCTGGTCGGCGTCGCGGACGGTGGAGAGCCGGTGCGCGATGGTGATCGTGGTCCGGCCGACGGCGAGGTCGTCGAGCGCGGCCTGGACGGCGCGCTCCGTCTCGTTGTCGAGGGCGCTGGTCGCCTCGTCGAGCACCAGGATCCGCGGGTCGCGCAGCAGCGTCCGGGCGATCGCGAGCCGCTGCTTCTCACCGCCGGAGAACCGGTGGCCGCGGGAGCCGACCATGGTGTCGTAGCCCTCGGGCAGCGACTCGATCACGTGGTGGATCCGGGCCGCCCGGGCCGCGGACTCGATCTCGGCATCGGTGGCATCGGGCTTCGCGTGCAGCAGGTTGTCGCGCACGGACGCGTGCAGGAGGTAGGTCTCCTGGGTGACCACCCCGACGGTCGCCGCGAGGTTCTCCAGGGTCAGGTCGCGCAGGTCGACCCCGTCGATCCGGACCGCGCCGCCGGTCGGGTCGTGCAGACGGGCCACGAGGGACGCGAGCGTCGTCTTGCCGCTGCCGGTCTCGCCGACCAGGGCCAGCGACCCACCGGCCGGGACGGTGAGGTCGATGTCGGTCAGCACCGGTGCGTCGCCGTACGAGAAGCCGACGTGGTCGAAACGGACCTCGCCGCGCGGGTGCTCGAGGCGCACCGGATCGGCCGGGTCGTCGATCTCGACGGGGAGGTCCTGGTACTCGAAGATCCGGCTGAAGAGGGCGAGCGAGGCGGTCACGTCGGCCTGGACGTTCAGCAGGCCCATCATCGGCCGGAAGAGCGCGCCTTGGAGGGCCACGAAGGCGACCAGGGTGCCGATCGTCATCCCGCCGGAGGTCGCGGGCAGGCCGGCGGGGAGGTAGAGGA
>JAOPXG010000398.1 GCA_025965275.1 Nocardioides sp. | reverse complement strand
GGTGGTGGCGACGGCCTGGGAGCGGGTGAGGACGTCGAGTCCGAGGTAGCGGCGGCCTTCTGCCCATTCGTCGTGCTGCTCGGCCAGGACGGCGCCGACGAGGCGGATGATGCTGGCCCGGTCGGGGAAGATCCCGACGACGTCGGTGCGGCGTCGGATCTCGCGGTTGAGGCGCTCGTTGGGGTTGTTGGACCAGATCTGGCGCCAGACCTCCTTGGGGAACGCGGTGAAGGCGAGGATGTCGGCGCGGGCGCCGTCGAGGTGGTCGGCCACGGCGGGGAGCTTGTCGGCCAGGGCGTCGACGACGCGGTCGAACTGGGCGTGCACCGCGTCGGTGTCGGGCTGGTCGTAGATCGAGTGCAGCAGCGCCTTGACCCAGCCCCAGCTGCTCTTCGGGGTCGCGGACATCAGGTTGGCGGCGTAGTGGGTGCGGCACCGCTGCCAGGCGGCGCCGGGCAGGGTGGCGGCGATCGCGCTGGTGAGTCCGGCGTGGGCGTCGGAGGTGACGAGCTTGACCCCGGACAGGCCGCGGGCGGTCAGGTCCCGGAAGAAGGCCAGCCAGCCGGCGCCGTCCTCACTGGTGGTGACCTGGACGCCGAGGATCTCGCGGTGCCCATCGGTGTTGACCCCGGTGGCCACCAGGGCGTGCACCGGCACGACCCGGCCGCCCTCGCGGACCTTGAGGACCAGGGCGTCGGCGGCCACGAACGTGAACGGTCCGGCGTCGTCGAGGCGGCGGGTGCGGAACTCCTCGACGTGGGCGTCGAGCTCCTTGGCCATCTCGCTGACCTGGCTCTTGGACAGGCTGGTGATGCCCAGGGACTGCACGAGCTTGTCCATCCGGCGGGTGGAGACGCCGAGCAGGTAGCAGGTCGCCACCACGCTGGTCAGGGCTCGTTCGGCGCGCTTGCGTCGCTCGAGCAGCCACTCGGGGAAGTAGGAGCCCTGACGGAGCTTGGGGATCGCGACGTCCAGGGTGCCGGCGCGGGTGTCGAAGTCGCGGTGCCGGTAGCCGTTGCGACGGTTGACCCGCTCCGGTGTGATCGCGCCGTACTCGGCGCCGCAGACCGCGTCGGCCTCGGCCGAGAGCAGCGTGTTGATGAACGAACCGAGCAGCTCACGCAGCAGATCGGGACTCGCTTGGGCGAGCTGTTCCTCGAGCAAACGGGCAGGGTCGATACTGGGGTTGACGGTCATCGTCGTGTCCTTCTTCGAGTCGGTTGTGAGAGATCACTCGAAGGATCACGCGGTGGCCGTCGCTGCATCTACTGCGACACGCTCACCGGGAGCCGTACACACCACTCTGCCGGACGTCACTGCGTGGTGACCACCTGCATCGGGGTCGGCCAAGCTATCGCTGCGTTGTTCAAGCGTGTATGAAGCGCGTCGCTAGGGCCGATGGAGGCCGATCTCGTTCTGCCGTTCGGGACACTGGACGTGGCCGGCAGGCGTCGACTTGTCGTGGTCAACGTCGATGGTCTGTGCCGAATACGTGTCGAAGTTTGGAGGCCAGGTCCGTCGTCGCAGGTCAGAGGCTCGCATGTGCCGGCCTGTAAATCCGTCGGTGTATACCTTCGAAGGTTCGAATCCTTCACCTGCCACTGGCGCCCCGATCCTCGCCGATCGGGGCGTCAGCTCATTTCGGGGTTGTCACTGCACGACGGTGAGCACGCCCGCGACCAGGAAACCGACGACGGTCAGCAGCCCGACGGTGCGGCCGCCGTGCCGGAAGGACTCCGGGATCATCGAGTCGGCGAGCATCATCAGCACCGCGCCGCCGGCGAAGGCGCTGGCGTACGTCCCGGCGTGGGCGAGGTTGTCGGCCATCAGGAAGCCCAGCAGCGACACGGCGCCGCAGGCGAGCGTCAGCAGCGCCCACATGACGGTGATCCGCCGATCGGGCGTCCCGGCCTCCCGGAGGCTGGTGGTGCCGGCGAGGCCCTGCGGGATGTTGGAGACGAAGATCGCCGCGACGAAGGCGATGCTGATCTGGCCACCCAGCGCCAGGCCGAGGCCGAGGATGAACGCCTCGGGGATGCCGTCGAGCAGCGCACCGAGGAACATCGCGGCGCCGGAGCCGCCTTCGCCCTTGCCGGCCGCGATGGCCGCCCGGGCCTCGCCGCCATTGCTGTCGATCAACCGGTCGCCGACGTAGTAGGTCAGTGCTCCGAGGAGGGCGAAGGCACAGATCTGCCAGCCGTCGGCGAGCTTGTGCTCGGGGATCAGCTCGTAGGCGACGGCGGCGAGCAGGGTGCCGCCGCCGAAGCCCATCATCAGCCCGATCGCGCGCTCCGACTTCCCGAGCGGCTTCGCGACGAGCTGGCCGAGGAAGAGGGCTGCGGAGGAGAAGAGACCCCACAGGAGGGCCGCGGTCACACGCGCCCCGGCAGGTCGTGGTCGCCGGCGTAGAAGGGCGAGTCCTTGCGGGACAGGATGTCGCGCCGCTCCTCGGGCGTGAGCGCCTCGACCTGCGCTCGCACGTCGGCCGGGAAGCCGCTGACCTCGGGCGCCTCCCCGACGGGCACGATCGTGTGCACGACCCGGTCGTCGTAGACGTGGACCATCGTGAACGCCTGGTGGCCGTCGACGCCCGAGACGAAGCGGGCGAGCGGCGCCGGGTCGCCGGTGTAGCAGGTGGCGGAGGCGACCGAGACCGGCACGCCGGCGAAGGTGGAGTACGTCGAGTAGTGCAGGTGGCCGGCCAGGATGCCCCGCACGTCGGTGCCGGTGATCACGTCGGCGAGCCGCTGCTGGTCGAGCAGCTCGATGATCTCGGCCGGCGGCGTCATCGGGCTCGGCAGCGGCGGGTGGTGCAGCGCGAGCAGGGTGCCGTGCGAGGCGGGCGTGGCCAGCACGTCGGCCAGCCAGGCCAGCTGGTCGTCGGTCAGGTCGCCGTGGTGGTAGCCGGGCACGCTGCTGTCGAGCGACACGATTCGCAGGCCGTCGACGTCGTACACACGGTCCTGGGTGGCGTCGCTCGCCTCGCCGTACAGCCCGGCGGAGTACGCCGCGCGCTCGTCGTGGTTGCCCATCACCCAGACGACCTCGGCGCCGATCGCGGCGGCCGCGGGCTCGACGAGCTCGCGCAGGCGGGCGTACGCCGCCGGCTCGGCCTTGTCGGCGAGGTCGCCGGTGAAGACCAGCGCTCGGGGCGCCGGGTCGAGGCGGGCGAGCCGCTCGAGCGCGAGGGCCAGCGACGCCTCGGTGTCGATCACGCCGTACTGCTTGACCCCGGCGGCCAGCAGGTGCGGGTCGCTGAGGTGGGCGATGACGTGCCCCGGCGCGGGGCACTGGCCGTACTGCACGCCCCCGAGATTAGCCCTCGACCGCGGCCCCGGACGGCGCGAACACGCTGCCCCGCAGCCGGCGCGAGCATCAGCAACCGAATCGCTCGGGCGCGCATCCTAGGGACGTGGACAACCTGCGGCGTGCTGCCTGGTCGGTCGGCCGGGCCGGCGTCGTGTGCGCGGTCGTCGTGACCACGCTGACCGCCTGCGACGCGGGCGGGTCAGCCGAGGAGCCGACCGCTCGGGTGTCGTCGACCCCACTCGGGCAGGCTGCCGACCCGTCGGGCGAGCCGACCACGAGCTCCTCGACCCCGGTGGTGAAGCCGCGTCGTGCGGCGATGCCGGAGGTGCCGATGCGGTTCATGTTCGCGCGGGGGACCGGCTCCGAAGCCGTCCTGGTCAGCGCCGCGGGGATCACCGGGACCGGGCGGAGCGCGTCGGCCTACGTCCCGACCCGGACCGGCGCGGTCTTCGCCAGCGGCGACCAGGTCTACGACCTCGTGGACGGCGGCACGGCTGTCGCCATCGGGCCGGTGCTCGGGCAGGACGTCTTCCTGCAGGCGGATCCGACGCTGCGCTACGTCGCCTGGGAGCTGCGCCGGGGCGACGGTCGGCGGGCGCGGGCGCTCGTCTACGACGTCGTCGCGCAGCGCATGGTGCTGGATCGCGTGCTGCTGTGGGCGGACCGGACCGGCCCGCTCCGGATCGCGGACTTCGGCGCGGCCCGGCTGCGGCTGGTCCACCTTCCGCGGTCGGGCTTCTGGACCTTCGCCACGGTGTCGGGTCACGCCCTGGCGACGCCGGGAGGGCAGGTCGTGGACCTGCGGTCCGGCCGGGTCGAGGGCCCGAGGGTCAGCCGGGGCGTGTGGTCGCCGGGCCTGCGCTACCGGGTTGCCGACGTCCGCGGCCGACGTCCGTGGCAGGTGGTCGACCGGACGACCGGCCGGGACGTCACCCCGGCCGCACTGCTCGGACCGGGCCGGGGTGCCACGCGGCTCACCCGCTGGCTCGGCAACGCGACCTTCGGGGTGCTCACCTCATCGGGCACGTGGCGGCACTCCTTCGTCGCGGCATCGGTCTGCCGCGTGGCGGGGCGGTGCCGGGTGGTGTGGCGGCTCCATCTCGGACCCGACGACAGCGGCCTGTCGGACTCCAACGAGATCGGCT
>JAOPXG010000396.1 GCA_025965275.1 Nocardioides sp. | reverse complement strand
TCAACAAGATGCTGGGCCACCCATTCGAACCAACGGTGTTGCACTAGCGACTAGAGCCCGCCCGGGGAAACCCGCACCTACTCCCCCGTCAGCTGACGAGCGATCGCGATCCGGGTGAGACCGGTGGGGTGGGAGCCGAACCAGAACTGCGACCACGCGGGCGGGGTGGGGTCGGCCAGGGACCGCAGCGCCAGCTCGCGCTGGACGCCGACGAACGCGTCGCCGTCCCGGGTGACCTGGAGGGCGTCGACGTCGGCGCGGGTCTCGATCTGCCGGCTGATGCCGTTCTCGATCGGGCTGGCCAGCACGGTGCCGACGGCGATCAGCGCCAGCACCAGCGGCACCACCGCGGGGTCCCGGATCGACAGTCCGCGGCGCTCCCCCACCGCGCCGACGAGGAGGGCCAGCAGGCCGACGCCGAAGACCGCGCCCGCCGCGCCCAGCAGCGAGCCGGTGAGCACGTCGGCGTGCTGCGCGTGCGCGAGCTCGTGGGCGACCACCGACAGCGCCTGGTCCTGCGGCACGTCGTCGACGAGGTTGTCGTAGAGCACCACCCGGCGGGTGCCTCCGAAGCCGGAGACGTACGCGTTCAGGGTCGTCGTACGGCGGGAGGCGTCGGCGACCAGGACGTCGTCGATCGGCACGCCCTCCTGGTCGGCGAGCGCGAAGACCGCGGTCCGCAGGTGGCCGTCGGGCAGCGAGGTGAAGCTGTTGAAGAGCGGCTCGATCACGACCGGGTAGACGAACGAGCCGGCGAGGACGAGCACCCCGAGCAGCCCGCCGGCCACCGCGGGCCAGGCCCGCCGCCACCGGCGCGCGCAGCCGATCAGCACGATCAGCACGATCGACGTGGCCACCGTGTTGACCACCTGGTGCTTGACGAGGTCCACGGCGAAGCCCGACCACGCCTGGGTGCTCAGGCCGTAGTCGAGGACGTGGCGGCGCAGCAGCACGGCGAACGGGAGCGTGATCACCCGCCCGACCAGCTCGACCAGCGTCACGCCGAGCAGGACCCGCACCCACCACCAGCCGGGCAGCCGCCCGACCAGGCGCTGGCCCCACCGGCTGAAGCCGAGCACGCAGGCGACGACCAAGGAGACGACGAGCGAGCTCCAGCTCCACACGCGGGCCCACTGCGAGTAGTCCTCGGCCCGGGCGATCTCCGCCGGGCTGAACACCGAGTCGGCCGCGGCCGGCGACGGCGTGCCTCCCGGCACCGGGTGCCACGGCACCAGCAGGACCGCCAGGACGACGAAGGCGACGCCGCCGACCGCGGTGACGACGAGGGCGACGCGACGGTCGGGGGCGAGGCTCACTCCGCCAAGTCTGACAGGAGGGTCCGCCACTGCTCCGTGAAGCCCGAGACGGTCATCCCGAACGACGCGCGCAGCGCAGCGCCGAGGTCTGTCCCGCGGTCGACGCTGCGGTAGAACGACACGAGCGCGTCCTCGCCGCCGTCCAGCGCGAGCTGGCGGCAGGCCAGCCACGCGCTCTCGTACGTCGCGCCCAGGTCCTTCGTCTGCGTGTTGAACTCGGCGGCCCCCGGGAGCGCCCGCGGCGGCCCGTCGCGGCGCACCTCGGCGATGATCTGCGACGCCGAGGTGGTCAGCGGCAGGTCGACGTCGCGGAGCGCGACGTAGTCGGCGAAGCCCTCGAGCAGCCACAGCGGCAGCTGGCTCACCCACGCGTCGGTCGCGACGTGGGTGGCCTCGTGGCTCATCACGACCTGGGCACCGGTCGGCCGGAGACCGCCGAAGACGTCGGGGTTCACGAAGATGTGCACCGGCGCGTCCGGCGCGAGCGAGCCGTCGGCCGCGGTCGTCACCGCTGCGATCTGGTCGTAGGTGCCCTGGTCGGCGTCGAGTGTGTGGTCGAGCCCCTCGACCGACGACGGCACCTCGACCACCAGGCCGCGGTGCCACTGCGGCAGGACCCGCCGTACGACGGGCACCGCCGCGGTCGCGTGGCGAGCGTAGCCGTCGGCGGCGGCCGCGGTGCCGTCGACCATCACCAGGGTCCGGGCCGTACGGCGCACCTGGAGCGGGCCGGTCAGCCACAGCGGCGCGATCCGGTCGCCGCCCCCGAAGCCCGTCAGCGCGACCCGGTCGCCGTCGTTGCGCAGCTGCACCTGGATCTCGGCGCGCGCGGGCGCCCGGTCGAAGCCGTGGAACCGCCAGGTCGCGTCGGCGGCCGCGCTCCAGGAGTCGTCGGCACGGGAGAGCGAGCCGTCCGCGTCGACGTAGCGAAGCGCGAAGTCGTCGACCTCGAGCAGCTGGGCGTTGCGCACGATCCCGGCCAGCAGGTCGGCGGTGTCGGTGTCGCCCTCCGGCGCGAGCGCCCGGGCGGCGTTCGCGTCGCCGTCGTCGACGGCACGCACGAAGCGGGCCAGGGTCTGCGCCGCCTGCGCGGGCTGGACGCTCTGCTCGACCCGGGCCGGTGCCGGGGCGACGTACGGGTCGTCGTCGGTGATCGTCCAGGCCAGCAGCCCGACCACGACCAGCAGGCACAGCGAAAGGCCGGCCACCCACGAACGTGGGCGACCGGCCAGTCGCGGGCGTGCGGGTTCGGCCAACTATCAGCCGCGGGTCAGCCGGGCCGGACGGCGCCGACGTACGGCATGGCGTGCAGGCTGGTGACGCGGACGCCGGAGCCGGGGTTCTCTGCGTTCACGATCATGCCGTTGCCGATGTACATGCCGACGTGGCTGATCGGGCTGTAGTAGAACACCAGGTCACCGGGCTGCAGGTCGCTCTCGGCGACGTGCGGTCCGGAGGAGTACTGGGCGCTCGACGAGTGCGGCAGCGCGACGCCGGCCTGGGCCCACGCCATCATCGTCAGACCGGAGCAGTCGAACGCGCTCGGACCGGCTGCGCCGTAGACGTACGCCTTGCCGACCTGCGCCATGGCGTAGGAGACCGCGGCCGCGGCCCGACCGGAGGCCGGGACGTCGGAGGGGGCGCGCACCTCGCCGCGGGACAGGATCGCCTCGCGCTCCTTGGCCTTGAGGTCGCCGAGCAGGCCCTGGGCCTCGGCGAGCTTCTTGTCGATGGTGGCCTTCTCCTCGGCCAGCCGCTTCTGCGTCTCGGCGACCTGGGCGGCCCGCTTCTCCGTCGCGTCGCGGCGGATGTCGAGGGCCTTGAGCTCGGTGGCGTAGTCGTCGAAGAGCTGCGACTGCATGTCGTTGAACGCCGACATGGTCGAGAGCTGGGAGAGGAACGCCTCGGGGTCGTCGGAGACGACGACCTGGCCGACGGCGGAGAGGCTCTGGCCCTCGTACTGACGCACGACGGAGTCCTGCACCTGGTTCTGGACCGCCTTGAGCTCCTCGTCCTGGCGGCCCTGGTCGGCCTGGAGGGAGCCGAGGTCGCTGGTGAGCTCCTGGAGCTCCAGCTTGGCGTCGTTGTAGCGCTCCGAGGCCTGCTCGGCCTCGTGGTAGAGCCGGTCGACCCGTGCCTGGACGTCGGCGATGTCGGGCTGGGCCTGCGCCGGAGAGGAGGGCATGAAGCCCACCGCCGCGATCATGGCGCAACCAGAAAGGATGGTGATGAAACGCTTGCGGCCGTTCTGCACGAGCGGGCGCTCTCCCTTGCACGTCGTACGCCTACCGGGTGAGCTGACGGGTTCGGGCACAACGTTTGCCCTACCCCCGCTCCTCGGTGGCAACAGTGCGTGCCTCCGCCTTGCGAGGGATTCACCCCAGGTGAGTTGGTTCCCCGGCTTCCAGGCTCCACCACGGTTGTGGAGAAGTCCGGAACTCAGCGCGGCGGCCGCGCGGATCCGAGTGATCCACTGCCACGGCCACCTGAGCGACACACGTTAGTGGCGGGTCCGCGCGCAGACCAACTTTCGACCCATGTCGCGGGGTGTTTCTCGCCACGGACGGCGATTCTTTACGGAGTCGCGCCACTTCTGTCACACCCGTCACAGGAGTCTCAGGCGGACTCGACCTGTGGCGGCCCGTCGAGGGGCTGGACCAGCCGCAGCGGGGGCACCAGGCCACCTCGGGCCAGGACGTCGAGCGCCCGGCCGGCGTCGTCGTCGAAGGTGAGCTCGGGTGGCGGACCGAGCAGCACCGTCACCACGCAGTCGTGGCAGTGCAGACCCCGCACGGAGCAGGTGTCGCAGTCGATTGTCGTCGTCATGTCAGGAACGCTCGCAGGGACCACCGACAACGGGGGCCGGCCGGACCACCCCCCGGCGTGTCGCGGTGCGTCTCAGCGCGCCAGCAGGGCGAGCAGCGCGCCGGTCGTGGCGACCCGCGCGCCTCCACGGGCGGCGTCCTCGGCGACCTCGCGGTCGTCGGACACCACGACCAGGGCGCGGCCGCTCGGCTCCGCCGCCACCAGGTCGCGGATCACGTCGTCGGCGATCACACCGCGCGGGCTGAACAGCACCCGGACCCCCCGCGGCGCGTTCACCGGTGGCCGGTGGTCGGTCTCGGCCGCGTCGAACACGACGGTGGTCTCCGCGCCGGTGCGCGCCACCAGGGGCGCCAGGCCGGTCACGAGGCGGATCCGCTGCGCCTCCAGCGACGAGGCCGGCCAGGCGGACTTGCTCACGTTGTAGCCGTCGACGATCAGCCGGGCGCGCGGCATCGCGAGCAGCTGCTCGAGGAGCGCCGGGCTCGACGGTCCCAGCGCGCCGGCGGAGCTGGAGACGCGGGTGCCGGTCTCGGCCAGGTCGGCCTCCACCCGGTCGCCCGGCGAGCCGCTGACCGCGGGCAGCGCCAGCTCGCGACGGAGCCCGCTCGCCGCGTCGATCACCGTCTCGAGCAGGACCCGGGCCCGCAGCGTGACCTCGTCGCGCTCCGACCGTGCGTCGCGGCGGCCCTGCGTCGCCTCGGTCTCGAGGCGCTCGACCTGGCCGCGCAGCCGGCGGTTCTCCTTCTCCAGCGCGGCGCAGCGCTGCTCCGCGTCGGACTCCGCGGCCAGACGGGCGGCGGCCTCGTCGGCCGCGGCCCGCGCCTCGCGCTCGGCGACCCGGGTGTCGCCGAGCTTGCGGCGCAGCGTCGCGTTGTCGGCCTTGAGCTCGTCGAGCTGGGCCCGCTGGGCCGCGCGCAGGTCGCGCACCGCCTGCTCCGCGTCAGCCAGCTTGGCGCGCAGCCGGTCCAGCTCACGCTCGGCCCGGTCCGCACGGTCGTCGGGAGGCCCGGTGCGGTCGGCGACCCACCGTACGGCGTCGTCGAAGGCGGTCTCCCAGTCGTCGTCGGGACGGGTCAGCCAGCCCAGCGCGGCCTCCGTCGCCGGGTCGTCGCCCGCCGGGGCCGGGCGGGCCGCGACCTGGGTGCCGACCCGGGCCCGGAAGTCGTCGTCGGCGAGCGCCTCGGCGATCGCGGTGCCGCCGAGACGGGCCCGGCGGGCGGGCGCGAAGGTCGCGACCCGTCGAACGGACGGAGGGAGCCGGGGTACGTCGGGCAGCGCGTCGGCGGCCAGCGCGACGATGCGCGTGCGTACCGGCTCCGGGAGCTCGGCCAGCGAGCGGAGCACGGGGGCGGTCATGGCCGGGCCCGTCAGCTCGTCCCGGGATCGGCGGTCACGGGCTGGTCGTCGGCTTGGTTGCGCGGCACGACCTCGATCGCGTCGGAGCGACCGCACCACCGGCAGGTGACGGTCTCGACGGACTCGCCGCGCAGCTCGGTCTCCTCGACGGTGTGGTCGCCGGCGAGGTCGAAGTGCCAGAACTCTGTCGTACGACGGGTCCGCGTGACGTCGAAGCGGGTGAGGTTGCCGCAGCCCGAGCAGCGCCAGCGGTGGGCGTCGTCGGGGATCTCGATGCTCATCTGCGCTCCTCTCTCGGGTCGTACTGGCCACACCCTATGGTTTCCAGCGCGCCGCCCCGGGAATGTCGGTGCCCCGATCTAGCGTCGACGACATGGCTACCGGCGTTCAGCGTGCGACCTCCCAGTGGGAGTCGCAACGCAGTTTCGACGAGCTGGGGCGCCCGCTGCGCGACATCACGTTCTGCGTCGTTGACCTCGAGACCACCGGCGGCTCGGCCGAGGGCGGGTCGATGATCACCGAGATCGGGGCCGTGAAGGTGCGCGGCGGCGAGGTGCTCGGTGAGTTCCAGACCCTGGTCAACCCCCACACCGAGATCCCGGCGTTCATCGCCGTGCTCACCGGCATCAGCAACTCGATGGTCTCCGACGCGCCCTCGATCGAGTCGGCGCTGCCGGCGTTCCTGGAGTTCGCGGCGGGCTCGGTGCTGGTCGCCCACAACGCGCCGTTCGACGTCGGCTTCCTCAAGCACTTCGCCGCCCGGCAGGAGCGACCCTGGCCGCGCTTCGAGGTCCTCGACACCGCCAAGCTCGCGCGCCGGGTGATCACCCGCGACGACGCGCCCAACTGCAAGCTGTCCTCGCTGGCCAAGGCGTTCGGGTCGACCACGACGCCCAACCACCGCGCGCTCTCCGACGCCCGGGCGACCGTCGACGTCCTCCACGGGCTGATGGAGCGGCTCGGCGGCCTCGGCGTCCACACGCTCGAGGAGCTGCAGACGTTCTCCTCCCGGGTCAGCACCGCCCAGCGGCGCAAGCGCCACCTCGCCGAGGGCCTCCCCCACGCGCCGGGCGTCTACCTCTTCCGCGACGAGCGCTCACGGGTGCTCTACATCGGCACGTCGCGCGACCTGCGCACCCGCGTCCGCTCCTACTTCACCGCCTCCGAGACCCGCACCCGCATGGGCGAGATGGTCGGCATCGCCACCTCGGTGACCGGCATCGAGTGCGCGACGGCCCTCGAGGCCGAGGTGCGCGAGCTGCGCCTGATCGCCGAACACAAGCCGCGCTACAACCGCCGCTCACGCTTCCCAGAGAAGGTGCACTTCATCAAGCTGACCCGCGAGCCGTGGCCGCGGCTGTCGCTGGTGCGCCGGGTGCTCGACGACGACGCCGACTACCTCGGCCCGTTCTCGTCGAGGAAGACCGCCGAGAAGTGCCTGACCACGCTGCACGAGACGTTCCCGGTCCGCCAGTGCTCCGACCGGATGTCCCTCACGTCCTCGCGGGCCCCGTGCGTGCTGGCCGAGATGGGACGCTGCCTCTCCCCGTGCGACGGCAGCGTCGACCCCACGACGTACGCCGCCGTGGTGCGCCGGCTGCGCGACTCCCTGCTCCGGCGTCCCGACGAGGTCGTGGAGGCGATCAACACGCGGATGGCGGCGCTGGCCGCCGACGAGCGGTTCGAGGAGGCCGGCATCCACCGCGACCGGCTCGCGGCGTTCGTGCGCGCCGCGGCCCGCACCCAGCGGCTCTCCGCG
>JAOPXG010000371.1 GCA_025965275.1 Nocardioides sp. | reverse complement strand
GGACCGAGTCGTCGAGGTCGACGGCCAGGCGGGCCTGGACCGCGCAGGCGTGGGCCTTGAGGTCTTCGAGGAGGCGGATGGTCTCGATGCGTTCGGCGTCCGACAGGCCGGGATCGGCCAGGGCGGCTATCTGGGTGTGGAGGTCGGGTGCGGCCATGCCGCAGTCTATCGAACATGTGTTCGGATAGCAAGTGATCCTGGCGAGTATTTGGACGAGGAGTTGGTGAGCCCGTGGGGTGGTTTCGAGACAGGCGCTGCGCGCCTTCCTCAACCACCGGGGGAGGTGGTGGCCGGAAGTCGGCAGGTGACCGCAAGTCCCGCTCATCTGTCCGCGTTGTCAGCCTTGTCGGTGCGTAACCCAAAGCAGCCCGCGGCCCGCGACAGGCAGGGCGGTCGGGCTGCGGGGATCTCGACACGGTCGCAGGGCGACCTGCTCGATCAACGGTGGGTGGTTTCGAGACAGGCGCTGCGCGCCTTCCTCGCACCGGGGTGGGGAAGGCGGTCGGGCTGCGGGGATCTCGACACGGTCGCAGGGCGACCTGCTCGATCAACGGTGGGTGGTTTCGAGACAGGCGCTGCGCGCCTTCCTCAACCACCGGGGACCCGGGATGGTCCACGGGCCGGGCAAGGAGATGAGCGGCTCAGCCGTGGGTCAGCGCGCCCGCGCCACCACGGTCGAGCGACCGGGCGATCACCATCCGCTGGATCTGGTTGGTGCCCTCGAAGATCTGCATCACCTTGGCCTCGCGCATGAAGCGCTCGACCGGGAAGTCGCGGGTGTAGCCGTAGCCGCCGAGCACCTGGACGGCGTCGGTGGTCACCTTCATCGCGTTGTCGGTCGCGACCAGCTTGGCGACGGACGCCTCGCGTGAGTACGGCAGGCCGGCGTCCTTGAGCCGCGCGGCGTGCAGCATCGTCGCGCGGGCCGACTGGATCGCGGCCTCCATGTCGGCGAGCACGAAGCCGAGGCCCTGGTGGTCGATGATCCGGGTGCCGAAGGTCTCGCGCTCGCGGGCGTAGGCGACCGCGTGGTCGAGGGCACCCTGGGCGAGACCGGTGGCGACGGCGGCGATGCCGAGCCGGCCGGCGTCGAGACCGGCGAGCGCGATCTTCAGGCCCTGGCCCTCGTCGCCGAGGCGGCGCTCGACGGGGATCCGGACGTCGTCGAAGCGCATCGTCGCGGTGGCCGACCCGGTGAGGCCCATCTTGTGCTCGGGCGGGTCGGCGGTCAGGCCGACGGTGTCGGCGGGCACCAGGAAGCACGAGATCCCGTTGCGCTCGTCGCTGGTGCGGGCCATCACCTTGTAGAAGTCGGCGTGCCCGCCGTGCGTCGTCCAGGCCTTGGCGCCGTTGAGCACGTACTCGTCGCCGTCGCGGCGGGCCCGCGTCGTCATCGCAGCCGGGTCGGAGCCGGCGTGCGGCTCGGAGAGGCAGTAGGCGCCGAGCAGCTCGCCGCCGAGCATGTCGGGCAGCCACCGCTGCTTCTGCTCCTCGGTGCCCGCCGTGACGAGGCCGAAGCCGCTGAGCGCGTGCACGGACACGCCGACGCCGACGCTCGCCCAGACCGACCCGACCTCCTCGAGAACCTGGAGGTAGACCTCGTACGGCTGGCCGCCGCCGCCGTACTCCTCGGGGTAGGGGAGGCCCAGCAGGCCCGCCCGGCCGAGCATCCGGAAGACCTCGCGCGGGAAGGCCTCGTCGCGCTCGGCGCCGGCGACCAGGGGGCTGAGCTCCTTGGTCGCGAGCTCGCGCACCAGCGCGATCAGGTCGACGGCTTCGTCGGTGGGCAGCAGGCGAGAGGCGGGCATGAGTACCAGAATACGCCGACTGGTACTGATAACGTCATCGCGTGCCGCCGCCCCGCCACCAGCTCCTCGACGAGCTCATCGAGTTGTTCCTGGCCGAGGGCTTCCTGGAGTTCGGCGTCGGCGACCTCGCCGCCCGGCTGCGCTGCTCGCGCACGACGATCTACCAGGTCGCGGCGAGCAAGGAGCAGATCGTGCTGGCCGCCGTGCGCGGCTTCTTCCGCCGCGCCGCGGAGCGGATCGAGGCGCAGGTCGCGGCGGAGCCCGACCCCGGTGCCCGGCTCGCGGTCTACCTGAACGCGGTCGCCGAGGAGCTGTCGCCGGCGTCGGAGGACTTCTACGCCGACCTCCAGGCCTATGCGCCCGCGGCCGAGATCTACGAGGAGAACACCCGGCTGGCGGCGCGACGCGTGCAGGACCTGGTCACCGCCGGGGTCGCCGCCGGGTCGCTGCGCGCGGTGGACGCCTCCTTCGTCGGTGCGGCGGTCGCCCAGGTGATGACCGCGATCCACGGTGGCCGGATCGCGGCCGCGTCCGGTCTCGCGGACGCCGCGGCGTACCGCGCGCTCGCCGACCTGGTGGTGCACGGCGTGGGCGGGTCCACCCCCTGACCACCTCGCGGGTCGGCGTGCGCCGCCTGAGAGAGTGACCGCCATGAGCACCCTGCCCGACTCCCTGACCGGCAAGACCGTCGCCGTCCTCGGCGGCACCGGACCCCAGGGCCGTGGCCTGGCCCGGCGCTTCGCTGCGGCCGGCATCCCGGTCGTCATCGGCAGCCGCAGCGCCGAGCGGGCGACGGACGCCGCGAGCGAGCTGGCCGCGGCGGTCGACGGGGACGTCACCGGTGCCGACAACGCCGGCGCGGCCACGGCTGGCGACATCGTCGTGGTGGCGGTCCCGTGGGACGGCCACGGCGAGCTGGTCGCGAGCCTCGCGACCGAGCTGGCCGGCAAGGTCGTCGTCGACTGCGTGAACCCGCTCGGCTTCGACAAGCAGGGTGCCTACGCACTGCCCGTCGAGGAGGGCTCGGCCGCCCAGCAGGCGCAGGCACTGCTGCCGGACAGCACCGTGGTCGGTGCGTTCCACAACGTCAGCGCGGTCAGGCTCGAGGACCCCGACGTCACCTCGGTCGACACCGACGTCTTCGTGCTCGGCGACGTGCGCGAGGCCACGGACCTGGTCCAGGACCTGTGCGCGACGATCCCGGGCGTGCGCGGCATCTACGGCGGCCGGCTCCGCAACGCCCACCAGGTCGAGGCGCTCACGGCCAACCTGATCAGCGTCAACCGGCGCTACAAGGCCCACGCCGGGGTCCGCGTCACCGACGTCTAGACCGACGAATATCCTGCGTTCGGATTGCTCGACAGGATATTTCTCCGTTTGGTGTGCGTGACATCACCCTGTTTTTGGCCGCACCGGGTCCGTTGGATCCGTAGAATTGCTCGTGCGCCGGTCGGCTGACGTCTCGCTGCCGTGCGCCACCCACCGAGAGACCCACGAAGCGGTCGTCGCGCACCCGTGCGCAGCGGCCGTCTCGGCTTGTGTGCGCGCCAGCGCTAGAAGAGCAGAACCATGACCATCACCCTCGCGACCGCGGTCGGCCTCGCCGGCACCGTCCTCGCCTTCGCCTACACCGTCCCGCAGCTGCGCAAGCTGATCCGCCTGCGCTCGGCCGCGGGCGTCAGCGTCGCCTCGCTCGCCAACTCGACCATCAGCGGCGTCGCGTGGACGGCGTACGGCGTGGTCGAGCACGAGATCTGGGTGACCCTCCCGGCGTTCTTCGCGCTCCCGGCGACCGCGGGCGCGCTGGTGCTGGCGTGGTTCCGCGGCGGGTCGCGGGACCGGCTCTGGCTGCCGGTCGTGTGGCTGGCGACCATCGTGACCGCGACGGCGCTGGTGCCGGTCGTCGGCGCGCTGCCGATCACGGTCCTGCTCGGCTGCTCGGTCGCGTTGATGATCGCGCCCGCGGCGATCACCGCCTGGCGCAGCCACGACGTGTCCGCGATCGCGGCCTCGGCCTGGGTGATGCTCATCGTCGACGCGCTGCTCGCCGGCGCCTACGGCCTGATGGCCCAGGTCGACGCGAACCTGCTCTACGCCGCGGTGGCCACCACCGGCTCACTGGTGATCCTGGCCCGGGTCGGCATGCCCGCCCACGTGCACGCCCGGCTGGTGCCGCTGCCGGGCGGCGCGGTCGCCATCGACCCCACGCTCGACCGCGAGGACCTCGACCTCGTCGCCTGACCTTGCGATGCTGCTGGCATGGCTCGGTTGACCTACTCGGCGATCTGCTCGCTCGACGGCTACACGGTCGACGAGCACGGTGACTTCGGCTGGTGCGCGCCCGACGAGGAGGTGCACGCCGCCGTCAACGACGTCGAGCGACCGGTCGGCACCTACCTCTACGGGCGCCGCATGTACGACGTCCTCCGGGTGTGGGAGACCCTCGACCTGACCGACGCCTCGCCGGCGACCCGCGACTTCGCGGAGCTCTGGCGGGCCGCCGACAAGGTGGTCTTCTCCCGGACGCTCGACGAGCCGACCACGCCGCGGACGCGGATCGAGCGCGAGCTGGACGTCGACGCCGTACGCCGGTTCGCCGACGCCGCCGACCGGGACGTGTCGGTCGGCGGGCCGACGCTGGCGGCGGCCGTGCTGCGCGCCGGTCTGGTCGACACGGTCGACCTCTTCCTGGCTCCGCTGGTCGTCGGCGGCGGCACCCGGGCGCTGCCGGACGGCGCCCGCCTCGAGCTGGAGCTCGTCGGCGAGCGCCGGTTCGACAGCGGCTTCGTGCAGCTCAGCTACCGCGCCCGACGCTGAGGGGTCAGTCGCCCTGGGCCTTGTGGGAGATCCACGACCACTGGTCCCAGGTCTCGAGGCGCTTCGCGTAGAGGGCCTTCACCATCTCGGTGGGCCCGGAGCCGAAGAGCACCCGCAGCGGGGGCTCGTCGGCGTCGACCACGTCGAGGATGGCCTGGCCCGCGGTCACCGGGTCGCCCGGCTGCTGGCTGCTGCGGCGAGCGGCCAACGCCTCGCGCACGGGCTCGTACTCCGGCATCGGCGTGGACTGCTTCGACGAGTCGCCGGCCCAGTCGGTGCTGAAGCCGCCGGGCTCGACCAGGGTGACCTTGATGCCGAGCGGCGCGACCTCCTGGGCGAGGGCCTCGCTCATGCCCTCGAGGGCCCACTTCGACGCGTGGTAGGCGCCGATGTTGGGGAACGCGCCGATCCCGCCGATGGTCGAGATCTGCACGATGTGACCGCTGCCCTGCGCACGCAGGATCGGCAGCGCGGCCTGGACGACCCAGAGGGCGCCGAAGAAGTTGGTCTCCATCTGGTCGCGGATCTCGGTCTCGGTGAGCTCCTCGACCGCGCCGAAGTGGCCGTAGCCGGCGTTGTTGACGACGACGTCGAGCCGTCCGAACCGTTCGTGCGTCTGCGCGACGGTCGCCTCGACGGCGGCCTTGTCGGTGACGTCCAGGGCGAGCGGCAGGAGCGCGTCGCCGTACTTCTCGACGAGGTCGTCGAGGCTGTCGAGGTTGCGGGCGGTGGCGGCGACGCGGTCGCCCCGCTCCAGGGCGTTGATGGCGAACTCGCGACCGAGGCCGCGCGACGTACCGGTGATGTACCAGACCTTGTCCATGCCTCCAGCCAACTCCCTGGAGCGCACTCCAGGTCAAACCGGGTCACGGCGAGGCGTTGGTGGCGTCTGCCAGAGTTCGGGTCATGAACGCTCCCGGCGCCAAGGTCGTCCGGCGGGTGCTGCTGGAGACGCTGGGCTGGATCCTGGTCGTCGCCGGCGTGGCCGCCCTGATCCTCCCCGGACCGGGGCTGCTGATGATCTTCGCCGGCCTGGTGATCCTGTCGCAGGAGTACGAGTGGGCCGAGCGGCGCCTCGAGCCGGTCAAGGTGCGCGCGCTGCGCGGTGCGGCCGAGGGCGTCGAGACGTGGCCGCGGGTCGCGATGTCGAGCGTGCTCGCGCTGGGCCTGGTCGCCTGCGGTGTGCTGTGGATCTGGGGACCGGTCGTGCCGTCGTGGTGGCCCGTCGCCGACAGCTGGTGGCTGCCCGGCGGCGTGGCGACCGGGGTCACCCAGGTCGCGTCCGGGCTGATCGCGGGGGCGCTGATCGTCTACAGCTACCGGCGCTTCCAGGTGCGCGGCGAGCCGGTGCCGGAGCTGGCGTCCGACGACGACTGACGCGTCGCCGACCCCGGCCGCGGCGAGAAGCACCACGAGGACTAGAACGTGTTCCAGCGCGCTGGTTGGATGGGGCCGTGACGTTCAGCGCGCAGGAGATCGAGGAGGCGTACGCCGTCTTCCACCGGCACGTCCAGGGCTTCCAGGAGTCGGGCGACTGGGACGGCTTCGCCGACCTCTTCACCGAGGACGCCGTCTACCGGGAGCACGCCTTCGGCGAGTTCCACGGCCGCGACGAGATCCGGGCGTGGTCGGTGCGCACGATGACGTCGTTCCCCGGCCGCGTGATGACCGGCTTCCCGCTCGCGTGGTCCGTCGTCGACGAGCCGACGGCGCGGCTGATCTGCGAGGTGCGCAACCTGATGCCCGACCCGGGCGACGGCACCATGCTCGAGGAGTCGAACCTGACGATCATGACGTACGCCGGCGACGGGATGTTCTCCCGCGAGGAGGATGTCTACAACCCGATGCGGTTCCTGAAGATGTCGGTGCGGTGGGGGCGTATCGCCGCCGTGCACGGGAACCTCGATGTCGACGGCCAGGCATATCTCGAGCAGTTCGGGGGTTGACCCGGTCCGTTGTTCGGCCCGAGGAGGACCCATGAGCGACCCGTGGCTGCTCGCCGTGCTCCTCGCCGGGGTGATCGCGCTGACCCCGCTCGCCGACCGGCTCCGGGTGCCGCAGCCGGTGCTGCTCACGATCTTCGGCCTGGTCGCCGGCCTGATGCCGTTCGCCCACGCGCTGGAGATCGAACCCGCGCTGGTGCTGCCGGTGGTCCTCCCCCCGCTGCTGTTCGCGGCGACCCAGCGCACGACGGCGACGGAGTTCCGGGCCGAGGCGGGACGGGTGCTGGCGCTGGCGGTCGGCCTCACGGTCAGTACGGCGGTCGCGGTGGCCCTGGTCGCGCACGCGGCCGGGCTCGAGTGGGGTCCGGCCTGGATCCTCGGCGCGATCGTGTCTCCGCCCGACCCGGTCGCGGCGACCGCCGTCGCGCGCAAGCTGCGGCTCCCCGACCGGCTGGTGACGATCCTCGAGGGCGAGGGGATGTTCAACGACGCCACCGCGCTCGTGATGTACAGCGTCGCGCTCGCGGCCGTCGTCACCGGTGAGTTCTCGTACGGCGCGACCGCGCTGGAGTTCGTCGTCACCATCGTGGTCGGGGTGGCGGTCGGGCTCGCGACCGGCCTGGTCACGAAGTGGCTGCTCCGCCTGGTGAAGGACGCCTACACCGAGACCACCATCACGGTGGTGGTGCCGTTCGTCGCCTACCTGGGCGCCGAGCACGTGCACGGCTCCGGGGTGCTCGCCGTCCTGGTGCTCGGCCTCTACCTGCGCAATGTCGCGCACGAGGAGACGACCTCGCGCGGCTGGCTGCTCGGCCGGTCGGTCTGGTCGTACGCCGACTTCCTCATCACCAGCCTGGCCTTCGCGGTCCTCGGGTTCGAGCTGTCCACGCTGCTCGCCG
>JAOPXG010000324.1 GCA_025965275.1 Nocardioides sp. | reverse complement strand
GACTGGTGCGCGCGGCGGCCAGCACCGCGGATGCGGTGTCGAGGTCGGTGGTGGCTGCCATGGATCAAGCCAAGCACTGAGCACCGACAGTCAGACCCCGAAAACCCTGTTCTCCACAGGGTTCTGGGCATTTCGGAAAGTAAAATCTCGGGGCGGTGACCACGACGGTCGACCCGCGCCGGCCCGTAGGCCGACCGGGGCTGGAAATCGCCGCCGTAACCACCGCGGACGGCGACCACGTCATTCTGTAAATCCCTAGAAGCGGCCCGCAGGCCGAACCAGGGAGGGCGGGTCGGCTGCGGTGGTTTCGAGACAGGACTTCGTCCTTCCTCAACCACCGGGACGTCTGTGAGCCGGGAAGCAACCGCGACCACGGGCCTGCCGTACCCCGTTGTCAGCCTGTCGGTCGCAAGCCCCCACGGCCCGCAGGCCGAGGACAGGTAGGCCTGCGTGGTTTCGAGGCTCGTCGCTGGCGCTCCTCGCACCTCAACCACCGTGGTCACCGCCCAGGGTGGGCTGCGGAGGTTTCGAGGCTCGTAGCTGGCGCTCCTCGCACCTCAACCACCGGACCGGTCAGCCGACCTCGGAGCCGAGGGTGAGCTCGACGGTCTTCTCGTCGTCACCGCGCTTGATGGTGAACTCGACCTTGTCGCCGGGCTGGTGGGCTCGGATGGCGACGATCAGCGCGATGCCGTCGGTGACCCGCTCGCCGTCGATCTCGATGATCACGTCACCCTTCTCGAGGCCGCCGTCGGCGGCCGGGGTGTCCGGCATGACCGAGTCGATCTCCGCGCCGGTGCCGCCGGTCTCGCCGGTCTTCACCTTCGCGCCGATGACGGGGTAGCGCGCCTCGCCGTCGCGCAGGATCTGGTCGGCGGTGACGCGCACCTGCTCGATCGGGATGGCGAACCCGACGCCGATGTTGCCGGCCTCGCCGCTGGCGCCGCCACCGGTGGTCGCGATCGCGGAGTTCACGCCGACGACCTGGCCCTGCAGGTTGACCAGCGGGCCACCCGAGTTGCCCGGGTTGATGGCGGCGTCGGTCTGCACCGCGTTGATGTACGACGACTCGTCGTCCACGCCGCCCGTCGTGACCGGGCGGTGCAGCGCGCTGACGATGCCGGCGGTGACCGTCGAGCTGAGCCCGAGCGGCGAGCCGAAGGCGACGACCGGGTCACCGACCCGCAGCGCCTGGGAGGCCCCGAGCGACGCCGGCGTCAGGCCCGTCGCCTCAGGCACGTAGAGGACGGCCAGGTCGTAGACCGGGCTGCGCCCGACGACCGTGGCCTCGTAGCGGTTGCCGTCCTGGTCGACGATCTCGATCGGGCCGTCGTCGGAGTCGGCCTCGGCGACGACGTGGTTGTTGGTGACGATGTGTCCCTGCCGGTCGAGCACGAAGCCGGAACCGGTGGCGCCACCCTTCTGGCCCTGGTACTCGGCCGAGATCTGCACGGTGCTCGGCAGCAGCTTCTGGGCCACGGCCGCGATCGAGCCGTTCTCGGCCTCGAGCGGCGGCGTGGTCACGGTGTCGACGCCGGCAAGACCGGCACTGACGGAGCCGGGGCCGTCGTCGGTGAGCTGCGAGTAGGCGAGCCCGCCGACGGCACCGCCGGCGACGCCGAGCACGAGAGCGAGGACGCAGACGACGGGCCAGAGCCAGGCGGGGACCCGGCCTTGCGGCACGACGTGGCGCGTCGGTGCGGGGAACTGGCCGGAGAACGGCCCCGGGTACTGCCCGGAGTAGGGCGGCAGCGGCTGGGTGCTGCCTGGCGGGAGGCCGGCCCACTGGTGCGGCGGCGACTGCATCGTCGGAGGCACCCAGCTGGGCGCCGGCGCCGAGGGTGCCGCCGTGTTCGGCTGCGTGGGCTCGGTGTCCGCTGCGTCGTCCCGCGGGTCGTCCTGGGTCACGCCCCTATCTTGTCCCGTGGGGCGAAATCCACGCCTGCGGGGGTGCCCGGGAGGCGCCTAACGCTGCTGCTTCCCGCTGCGGACCAGGTTGACCGCGGAGCTCGGACTCGACAGCGGCGCACTCGGCGTCGCGGTGCGGTTGATCGAGGCCGGGCCGCGGTCGATGGTCGGCGCGTCGGCAGGGGCGACACCGAAGACGAGCACGCCCATCACGGCGGCACCGACGGCACCGCCGCCGATCATCGCCATGCCGGCGCTGCGACGGCGGTGGTCGCCGGGCATGGCCAGGTAGGCGTCACCGGGCGGGCCCGTCAGGTGGGCCCCGATCAGCGAGCCCTTGAGGCCGGCGGGCGTCGACGGCGAGGCGACGTCGAAGGACAGCCCGGCCAGCCGGGTCTTGATCCAGCCCTCACGCTCGACCAGGTCACGGCAGGCGTGACAGGCGTGGACGTGCTCCCACGCCCGCTCGGTCTCGTCGGGAGGCAACTGACCGTCCAGCAGGGCGCTGATCCGCGACCCCAGGTGGCCCATCACGTCGAGGACCCCCACCCCGAGAGCAGCGGCGGGGTCGCCGGACCGGCGTACCGCACGCGTCCCGCCTGCGGGGCGCGGTGTGCGAGGGCGGTGCGCAGCATGGCGCGACCGCGGTGGATCCGGGACCGGACGGTGCCGAGCTTGGCGCCCAGGATCTCGGCGATCTCCTCGTAGGTGAGTCCCTCGACGTCGCAGAGCACGACGGCGGCACGGAAGTCGGGGGGCAGCGTCGCCAGGGCGCGCTCGATGTCGTCGTCGAACGTGCGGTCGGCGTACGCCGCGTCCGGCGTCGGCGAGCTGCTCGTGAGCCGGTCGGCCTTCTCGTCGGAGAGCGCGTCGAACCGGATCCGCTGCTTGCGGCGGGCCTGGTCGAGGAAGAGGTTCGTGGTGATGCGGTGCAGCCAGCCCTCGAAGGTGCCGGGGGTGTAGGTCGACAGCGAGCGGAACACCCGGACGAAGACCTCCTGGGTGAGGTCCTCGGCGTCGTGGCGGTTGCCGGTGAGGCGGTAGGCGAGCCGGTAGACACGGTCGGAGTGGCGCTCGACGATCTCGTCCCATGTAGGAACAGTGATGTCAGCGGGTACCACCGATGTGTCGTCCATCGGGGCCTCCTTGTCACGCCTGCGCGTCTGGGGGAACAGTGCCTTGTCCTTTCTCACCGTAGGGACCTCTGCTGAGAGAACCCTGTGAGCGAGCGACCGACTTCGTCGCATCGTCACGTCCGGACCAACGAGTGCGGCTCCGCCGGTGTTCCCGGTCCGGAAAGCGGCTTCATCGCGATACGGTGATCCTGCCCGGGTCGTCGGTCCCGGAGCACCGCACCAGGAGGCCGCCATCGTCACCCCGCTGAAGCCCGCCAGCTGGTCCTACGCCGAGACGTTCGTGGCCGAGGACGACGTCCTCGCCGCCGCGCGGTCGCGCGCCGAGGAGGTCGGCGTCGTCCCGATCGGCTCCGGCGGCGGCGCCATGCTCCAGTTCCTCGCGTCCGTCCTCGACGCCCGCGCCGTGGTCGAGATCGGCACCGGCACCGGTGTCTCCGGCCTGTGGCTGCTGCGCGGGATGCGCGCCGACGGCGTGCTCACCACCGTCGACATCGAAGCCGAGCACCAGCGCCTCGCCCGCCAGTCGTTCACCGAGGCCGGGATCCCCGCCCAGCGGGCACGCACCATCTCCGGCGCGGCGCTCGACGTGCTGCCCCGGCTCACCGACGGCCACTACGACCTGGTCTTCTGCGACGGCGACAAGGCGGAGTACGCCGCCTACCTGAAGGAAGCCCTCCGACTGCTGCGGCCCGGTGGGGTCGTGGCCTTCGACAACGCGCTCTGGCACGACCGGGTCGCCGACCCCGCCCAGCGCGACGAGGACACCGTGTCGATCCGCGACCTCGGCCGCCAGGTGGCCGACCACGACGGGCTGGTCCCGGTGCTGCTCCCGGTCGGCGACGGCCTGCTGGTCGCCAAGAAGGAGTGGAGCCCCGAGCACGTCTGACGGGCCCGCGGAGCCGCTCAGGCGCGGGGCGCCGCCAGGAAGCCGTCCCAGCCCTCGGCGACGGCGACGATCTCGCACGCCTCGATGAGGATCGGCGGGCTGCCGATGATCGTCGAGCCCGGCGCCTCGGCGGCGGTCGCGGTGAAGGTGGCCTGGAACTCGGCACGCGCCTCGTCGCTGACGAAGACGTAGCAACCCTCGAACCACGCGCCCGGGCTGCAGCGCCAGGTCTTGAAGCGGAGCCCGGACATGCCGGTGAACCGGGCGTGGGAGGTGCCCTCGACGTACGACGCGAGCTCCTCCTCGACGCCGGCCGGCGCGTCGGCGAGCGACCAGCGCACGGTCAGGCCGTTCATCCGACGCCGGCCAGCGGACTCTCCGAGCCCAGCCACTGCAGCAGCAAGCGGGCGCCGAAGCCGGTGGGGCCGGTGGTCCACTCGTAGGACTCGGACGGCGAGTCGCCGACCGAGGCGATGTCGAGGTGGGCCCAGGGCAGGTCGCCGACGAAGTGCTGGAGGAACAGGGCCGCCATGATCGCGCCCGGTCCACCGGGGGCGTTGTCGGCGTCGGCGACGCTCGAGACCAGCTTGGACTCGTAGGCGTCGGTCAGCGGGAAGCGCCACAGCGGCTCGCCGGAGGTCTCCCCCGCCGCGTGCAGCGCCGTCGCGAGCGCCTCGTCGTTGGCGAAGTAGCCGCCGACCTGCTGGCCGAGCGCCACCTTCATCGCGCCGGTGAGCGTGGCGACGTCGACGATCACGTCGGGCTTCACCTCGGCGACGGCGTACGCCATGGCGTCGGCGAGCACCAGCCGACCCTCGGCGTCGGTGTTGGTGACCTCGCTGGTGCGACCGCCGTAGTGGCGCACCACGTCACCGGGACGCAGCGCGTTGCCGCTGACGGAGTTCTCGGCCGCGGCGACCAGACCGACGACCCGGACCGGGCAGCCGACCGCCCCGAGGGCGGCCATCGTGGCCATCACGACCGCACCCCCGGTCATGTCGCGCTTCATGTTGACCATCGCCTCGCCGGGCTTGATCGAGAGCCCGCCGGTGTCGAACGTGATGCCCTTGCCGACCAGCGCGACCGTGGGGGTATGCCGACCGGCCCGGGGCGGCGTGTAGTCGAGGCGGATCAGCCGGGGCGGCGTCACCGACGCCTGGCCGACGCCCAGGATGCCGCCGAAGCCCTCGGCGGCGAGCCGCTTCTCGTCCCAGACGGTGAGCTCGAGACCACTCTCGCGGGCGAGCTCCGCGGCCTGCTCGGCCATCCAGGGTGGGTTCTTGAGGTTGGACGGCACCGTCGAGAGCATCCGCGAGCGCCAGCCCGCGCCACCGACCGCGACCGCCCGGTCGAGGACGGCGGCGAACGACTCGGTGTCGGGCAGCCCGGCGAGCACGATCCGGCGGACCGGGACCTGCTCGGGCGGGTGCGAGCGCCAGTGGAAGGCGAACGAGCCGAGCATCGCGCCGACGACGAAGGCCTCGACGCCGCCGTCCGGGGCGATCGCGGGCACCGACGTGGCGACCGAGGACCGGTCGGTGGTCGCCCGGGCCAGGGCGGCCCCGGCCCGCCGGAAGTCGTCGAGCTGCTGCCGGCCGACGCCGACGAGCAGCACGCAGCGCAGGTCGGCGTTGTCGGGCCCGCCGAGCGGCACCGGCACCGAGGTGACCTCGCCGGCCGCACCGGTCGCCCGGCTCAGCTCGAGGACGCCCAGCAGGTCGATCCCGAGCTGGTCGGCGAGCTCGCCGGCGCCGGGGCCCAGGACCAGTGGCGCCGGCTGATCAGCGTCGCCGGTGCTGCCGGGGTCGCCCGGGAGCACCGCCACCGCGACGACCTCGGCGCCGAGAATGGCGTGCGGGGCTGTGGCGCTGAGCGCGAACTCGGGCGGTGAGACCTGGCTCGGGAGGCCTGGACGATCAGTCGATGGCACGGCGTCAGCCGACGACATCCTTGAGGGCATCCCCGAGAGCGCCGGCCTCCTCGGCGTTCAGCTCGACCACCAGGCGGCCGCCGCCTTCGAGCGGGACGCGCATGACAATGCCGCGCCCTTCCTTGGTGACCTCCAGCGGACCGTCGCCAGTCCTCGGCTTCATGGCCGCCATCCGCGCACCTTCCTTCGTTTCTCAAGTACCAGGAGGACTCCGAGTGACCCCTCTACGCCGTACGCGAGGTTCATTATCCCCTATGTCGCGGTCACGCGAAGCAAAGAGGGTCGGGCGGTGGGGGAACCGACTGGCAGACTCGCCCCATGCAGGCCCGTTCCGCGCTCTTCGACGTGTACGGCGATCACCTGCGCGCCCGCGGCAGCCAGGCTCCCGTGGCCGCCCTGGTGCGGATGCTCGATCCGGTCGGGATCGCCGCTCCAGCCGTGCGCACCGCCATCTCGCGGATGGTGATGCAGGGCTGGCTGGAGCCGGTCCAGCTGGCCGGCGGGCGGGGCTACCGGACCACCGAGCGCGCCAACCACCGGCTCGACGACACCGGCAACCGCGTCTACCGGCGCGAGATCCCGGCGTGGGACGGCACCTGGCACCTCGCGTTCGTCGACCCGCCGCCGACGCGGGCGGCCCGGACCCGCCTGCGCGCCGACCTGATGTTCGTCGGCTACGCCGAGCTCACCGACAACGTCTGGGTCAGCCCCTATCGGCGCTCGGAGCTGAAGTCGGTCCTCCACCGGGCCGACGCCACCGTGCGCACCGCCCGCGCCGACCATTTCGAGCCGGCCCCGACCAGCGCGTGGGACCTCGAGCGGCTGCACGCCTCGTACTCCGGGTGGCTGGCCGCCGCCGACGACCTGGTCGACCAGCACCTCGGCGCGCACGACGACCCGGACGAGGCGGCGTTCGCGGCCCGCTTCCACCTGGTCCACGAGTGGCGGAAGTTCCTCTTCGCCGACCCCGGGCTGCCCGACGTGCTGCTGCCCGACGACTGGCCCGGACGCGCCGCGGCCGAGCTGTTCGCCCGGGAGGCGACCCGGCTCAAGCCGGGAGCCGACCGCTTCGTCGCCCGTTGTCTCGGCGCCTGACAGACTGCCGCCATGAACACCGACTCCCCCGTGCTGCTCGACCCTGTGCTGCTTGAGATGCGTGACGGCGTCGCCACCATCACCCTGAACCGCCCCGACGCCTACAACAGCCTCGACGTGGCCACCAAGGAGCTGCTGCTCGAGACCGTGCTGAAGGTCGCCGACGACGCCGCGGTGCGGTGCGTCGTGCTGACCGGCACCGGCAAGGCGTTCTGCACCGGCCAGGACCTCAAGGAGCACATCCACCTGCTCCACAACGGCGGCAGCGACGTGCTCTTCACGACCGTCGACAAGCACTACAACCCGACGGTGACCGCCCTCGCCGGGATGGCGAAGCCGGTCATCGCGGCGGTGAACGGCGTCGCGGCCGGGGCCGGCGCCAGCCTCGCCTTCGCCTGCGACGTGCGGATCGTGGCCGACACCGCCGGCTTCAACCTGGCCTTCGCCAACGTCGCCCTCTCGTGCGACACCGGCGCCAGCTACACGCTCCAGCGGCTGGTCGGCCGGGCCAAGGCGCTCGAGCTGCTCTACTTCCCGAGCACGATCAGCGCCGACGACGCGCTCGCGCTCGGGCTCGCCACGAAGGTGGTGCCGGCCGACGAGCTGGCCGCCGAGACCGGTGCGCTGGCCGCCCGGCTCGCGGCCGGGCCCACGGTGGCCCTGGGCGCGATGCGTCAGTCGGTGGCGTACGCCGCCGGGCACTCCTTCGAGGAGGCGCTGGAGTTCGAGAGCGCGATGATGCAGAAGACCGGCGCCACCGAGGACCACCAGGCCGCGGTCGCGGCGTTCGTGGCCAAGGAGAAGCCGGTCTTCGAGGGGCGCTAGGACGCCGGCGCGGTCAGCGCCTCCGGGCGTCCCAGATCGAGAGGACCTGACGCGGGGCGACCTTCCGCATCAGCCGCGGTCCGGGGCGCGCGCCGTACTCAGCGGTGAGCGCGCTGCCCGTGAAGCGGCTGTTGAACCAGCCGGTCATGGTGCCGTGGCAGACACCGCCGCACGTGAAGGACTTACGCGGCAGGTTCAGCTTGTCGGCGACCTTGCGGGAGAACTTCTGGCTCTTGGTGTCGGTGTCGACGCCGTGGAGGGGCTGGTGGAAGCTGACGATCCGGTCCGGCCGGATCTTCTTCAGGAACCGCATCATCGCCCGGGTCTCGGGCTCGGAGGAGGCGTGCGGCCCGGACTCGTAGCTGCCGTCGAGGTCGGCCCAGTGGTAGGGGAAGTTGCGGTTGAGGTCGACGCCGTGGGCGTTCCTGCGGGTGCCGGCGGCGAGCCCGTCGGGGTTGTAGACCGGCAGCACCCACAGGTTGATCCCGTGGACCGGCTTGCCGTCGCGCAGCGCGGCCAGGATCTGGCGGGGCGCGCCCTCGTTGCCGTGCATGGTGGCGACCAGCAGGACCTTCGGCTTCTTGCGCTCGCCGAGGTGCCACGCGGTGATCGGCCGGCCGCGGACCGAGTGGCCGATCACGGCCTTCTCGATCACCGCGCCCTGGCCGACCGGCGCGCGCTGGGCGTCGGCGGGGCTCGCGACGGTGGCGAGCGGCGCGACCGCGAGAGCGAGGGTGGCGAGCAGGATCCCGAGACGCATGGTCGGAGACCCTAGATCACACGGCGGCGGTGAGGTAGGCCCAGGTGAAGACGCTGACGCCGACGAGCATGCCGACGTGGGCGAGGATCGAGAGCCCGGGGCCGTCGGACCAGCTGTCCTCCTGACCGTGGGAGGCGTGCTTGCCACGACTCGGCAGCCAGCGCACGAGGATCAGCAGCCCGGCGACGACCACGACCCACCAGCAGGCCAGCGCGATGATGCCGACGACCTCGCTGCCCGCGGCCGAGTCCTCGTCGGCCACGAGGAACACCACCCACAGCACGAGCGCCAGGGCGCCCGCCGCCGTGTGCAGGTTCACCAGGCCGCGACCCATCTGCAGTCGCCCGGCCCCCTGGCCGCCCCGGCCGAGCCGGAGACGGGTCAGCACGATCACGACGGCCGCCAGGGCGGTCAGGATGTAGACGATCACCTCGGTCGACACGGGGGCAGTGTGCCCTACGCCGTGGGTTCGTCGCCACGACCCGGGTCGGTGGCCGGCTGTTCATCGACGGGGTCGGTCCGCTCGCGCTCGGACGCGAGGCGGTCGAGGAGCGCGTCGACCTCCGACTGCCGGTAGCCGCGGAAGGCGAGCGAGAAGCGCACCCGGCGCAGGTCGTCGCCGCTCAGGGGGCCGGTGGCGGGCACGATCGCGTCGGGGCGGTCGTCGTACACCTCGGCCAGCGGAGCGCCGCGGCCCGCGGCCACCAGGGCGACGCCCCCCAGCGCCAGCACGATCAGGATCGCGAAGAACCACATCACGAGGCATCACCCCGACGGGCCGCGGCCATGATCGCCACGGCCTCTTCCGCGTCGTCGGTGACGATCAGCCGGTCGAGGTCGGCCTGGTGCACCATGCCCTCGGCGAGGACGGTGTCGCGCATCCACCCCAGCAGGCCGCTCCAGTACTCGGAGCCGACGAGCACGATCGGGAAGCTGGTGACCTTCTTGGTCTGGACCAAGGTGAGCGCCTCGAACATCTCGTCGAGGGTGCCGACGCCGCCGGGCAGGACGACGAAGCCCTGGGAGTACTTCACGAACATGGTCTTGCGGGCGAAGAAGTAGCGGAAGTTGACGCCCACGTCGACCCACTCGTTGAGGCCGGACTCGTAGGGCAGCTCGATGCCCAGGCCGACGCTGATGCCCCCGGCCTCGGAGGCGCCCTTGTTGGCCGCCTCCATGGTGCCCGGGCCGCCCCCGGTCATCACCGCGAAGCCCGCCTCGACCAGGAGCCGGCCGATCTGCTCGCCGGTGGCGTAGAACGCGTGGTCGACCGGCGTGCGCGCGGACCCGAAGACCGAGATCGCCGGGCCGAGCTCGGCGAGCGCGCCGAAGCCCTCCACGAACTCCGCCTGCATCCGCAGCACCCGCCACGGGTCGGTGTGCACCCAGTCGGTCGAGCCCCGGGAGTCGAGCAGCCGCTGGTCGGTCGTGCCCTCGTCGACCTGCCCGCGGCGCTGGATGATCGGGCCCTTGAACTTGGCCTTCACGAGCTCAGCCACTGCCGCAGCCGCGCCTCGCAGCGCTCGATGTGCTCCACGGGCACGAACTCCTCCTGCTTGTGGGCGAGCATCGGGTCACCGGGCCCGAAGTTGACCGCCGGCACGCCGAGGCCGGTGAACCGGGCGACGTCGGTCCAGCCGAACTTCGGGTTCACCTCGCCGCCGACGGCCTCGACGAACGCCTTGGCCGCGGGTACGTCGAGCCCGGGCAGCGCGCCCGGGGCGCTGTCGGTGAGCGTCACCTCGTAGCCGTCGAAGAACTCGCGGACGAAGGCCTCGGCCTCCGCCTCGGAGCGGTCGGGCGCGAAGCGGAAGTTGACCTCGACCACGCACTCGTCGGGCAACACGTTGCCCGCGACGCCGCCGCGGATGAAGACCGCGTTGAGTCCCTCGTGGTACTCCAGCCCATCGATGACGGGCTTGCGGGCGTCGTAGTCGTTGAGCCGCTGCAGCACGCCGGCCGCGCCGTGGATGGCGTTGACGCCGCGCCAGCTGCGCGCGGAGTGGGCCCGCTCCCCCGTCGTACGGACGTCCACGCGGAGCGTGCCCTGGCAGCCCGCCTCGACGACGGCGTTGGAGGGCTCCATGAGGATCGCGAAGTCGGCGACCATCAGGTCCGGGTCGCTGCCGGCGAGGAGGCGGAGGCCGTTGAACTCGGCGTCGATCTCCTCGGCCTCGTAGAGGATGAACGTGACGTCGCGGTTGGGCTCGGGGACGGTCGCGGCGAGTCGCAGGATGACCGCGTCGCCGCCCTTCATGTCGCAGGTGCCGAGGCCGTGGAGCAGGTCCCCCTCGCTGCGCCGTTCGTAGCGGGCGGGGAGGTTGTCGTTGAGCGGGACCGTGTCGAGGTGGCCGGCGATCACGACCCGCTCGCGGCGACCGAGGTCGGTGCGGGCGACCACCGTGTTGCCGTGGCGGCTGACGGTGAGGTGCGGGAGCGGACGGAGGGCCTCCTCGACCGCGTCGGCGATCGCCTGCTCGTCGCGGCTCACGGACTCGATGTTCACGAGCTGCTCGGTGAGGGTGACGGCGTCCGCGGTGAGGTCGAGCATGGGCCCCATCCAACCAGCAGGCACCAGTCGCGGAAAACTGGAACAGGTTCTATATTTCGACCACGCTCGCTTCGCTCGCTGCTCAATAACCGAAGGACATCAGGGATGCGCCACGGAATCGTCCTCTTCACCTCCGACCGCGGCATCACGCCGGCCGCCCTCGCGAAGGCCGCGGAGGACCGCGGGTTCGACACGATCTACGTGCCGGAGCACACGCACATCCCCGTGAAGCGGGAGGCGGTGCACCCGGGCACCGGCGACGAGACGCTGCCCGACGACCGCTACACCCGGACCCTGGACCCCTGGATCTCGCTGGCCACCGCGGCCGCCGTCACCACCACGATCCGCCTGGCGACCGCCGTCGCGCTACCGGTCGAGTCCGACCCGATCACGCTCGCCAAGCAGATCGCGACCCTCGACCACCTCTCGGGTGGCCGCGTCACGATCGGTGCCGGCTTCGGCTGGAACACC
>JAOPXG010000291.1 GCA_025965275.1 Nocardioides sp. | reverse complement strand
ACCTCGACGACTGGACGCGGATCGCCGAGGAGGTCCGTGCGCTGACCGCGCGGGCCCTCGTCGACATCGACGCCGAGGGCCGGCCCGCCGCGCGGGTCGGGATCAAGGTGCGTTTCAAGCCGTTCTTCACGGTCAGCCGCAGCCTCACCCTGCCCGAGCCGACCAACGACCCCGACACGCTCGCCGATGCGGCAGTCTCGCTGCTCGACCGCCTTGAGCACGACCGACCGGTCCGCCTGCTCGGCGTCCGCCTCGAGATGACCGAGCCCGATGGCGGCTACTGAGTCAGCCCAGTCCGCCGCGCAGCTCGCGCACGACCGAGTCCACGACCGCGACCAGGTCGCCGCCGGTGCGTTCGGCGACCGCGCGCTGGCGCTGGTACGACGCACCCCGGACCGGGATCTCGGCGACCAGGGCGAGTTCGTCGGAGCAACCGAGCCGGTCAGCCACCGGGACGAGCCGCTCGAGCAGGTCGGCGAGGTCGTCGGTGACCAGCCGCTCGTTCGACTCGGCGTCGAGGATCACGATCGCGTCGAGGCCGTAGCGGGCGGCGCGCCACTTGTTCTCCTGGACGTGCCACGGCGGCATGGTCGGGAGCGTCTCGCCCGCGGCCAGCCGGGTGTCGAGGTCGACGACCAGGCAGTGCATCAGCGCGACCAGCGCGGCCATGTCGGTGAAGTCGGAGACGCCGTCGCAGATCCGGTTCTCGAGCGTGCCGAGCCGCGGGGCCGGCCGGACGTCCCAGCGGATCTCGTTGAGCTCGTCGATCACCCCGGTCTTCAGCTGGTCGTGGGTGAACGCCTCGAACTCCGACCACGTCTCGAACTGGAACGGCAGCCCCGCGGTCGGCAGCTGCTGGAACATCAGGGCCCGGTTGGAGGCGTAGCCGGTGTCGATGCCCGCCCAGATCGGCGAGGACGCCGAGAGCGCCTGCAGGTGCGGGTAGTGGTTGAGCAGGGCGGACAGGACCGGCATCACCCGGTCGCGCTCGGGCAGGCCGACGTGCACGTGCACGCCCCAGATCAGCATCTGCCGCCCCCACCACTGGGTGCGGTTGATCAGCTCCTCGTAGCGGTGGCCCTCGGTGAGCTGCTGGGTGCTCCACGACGCGAACGGGTGCGTGCCGCCGCCGTACAGGTCGATCCCGAGCTCGTCGCCCGCCGGGACCACCGCCTCGAGGGTGCGGCGCAGCTCGGCCATCGCCTCGCCGACGGTGTGGCAGACGGGGGTGACGATCTCGACGGTGTTGCGCAGCAGCTCCTGGTGCAGCCGGCTCGGGTCCTCGAGGCGGGGCTTGGCCCGGGCGAAGAGGTGCGCGGCGTCGTTGCGCAGGTCGCGCGTGCGCCGGTCGACCAGTGCGAACTCCCACTCGACGCCCAGCGTCGGCTCGGGGGACCCGTGGAAGTCGATGCGCACACGCCCAGCGTTCCACAGCTACGTTCGGGGCAGCTCGCCCGTCCGGGCGAGCCACACCGCGGCGCTCCCGTCGTACGGCGCCCGACCGGCCGCCACGTCGGCGTGCACCCGGTCGCAGGACGCCATCGCGGCCCGCGCGAGGTCGTCCGGGTAGCCGAGGCTGACCCGGTGCTCGGCGAACTCGTCCTCGTCGTCCACCCACACCCGGCCGCCCCGTCCGGACCTGTCAGCGCCGCGGATCACGTCGAGGTCGAGGTCGACCGCACGCAGGAGGTGCCCGTCCCAGACCGCGGGTGTCGTGATGTCGACGTAGACGTCGCACCAGATGCCCGGCTGGTGGAACGTCGCGACGTGCGTGGCGAGCTGCTCGCCGGTCGGCGGAACCAGGGACACGGAGTCGACCTCGGAGACGAACTGCGCGCCGGGCCGGGCGTTGAGGGTGCCGGCCGGGGCGCCGATCCAGGCGCCGTGCTCGTCGCTGCCGAGGTAGACGCCGTCGAGCTCCCAGTGCGGCCGAGCACCCCACTTCGTCATCATGATCCGGACTGCGGCGCCGGGGGCCGGCGGGAGGTCGGGGGGCACGTTCGTTGTCTACCACCCGGCTGCCACCATGGCGGCCATGTCGGAGGCACGCGAGCTGAACCTGACCCTGGACCTCTGTCTCCGAGTCGGCGAGCTGCTGTTGTCGTCGGGAGCCGGCGCGGCCGACGTCACCGCCACCATGCAGACGGTCGCCTGGTCGCTGGGCGTGCGCTACCCCGAGGTCGACGTCACCTTCACGTCGCTGTCGATGAGCTACCAGCCCGACCCCGAGGAGCCGGCGTACACGCTGATCCGTCATGTCAAGCAGCGCGACATCGACTACGAGGACCTGACCCTGGTCGACCACCTGGTCCGCGACATCGTGGCCGGGGCGGTCGAGCTCAAGGAGGCGCGCACCCGGCTGGCCCGGATCGTCTCGTCGGGACACGCCACCCCGCGTTGGGCGGTGTCCCTGGGCTGGGGCGTCATGTGCGCCGGCGTCGGGCTCCAGCTCGGCGGCGACGCTGCGGTCATCGCGATCGCCTTCGTGGCCGCGGTCGGCATCGACCGGCTGCAGTTCGAGATGGGCCGGCGACGGCTCCCGTTCTTCTACCGCCAGGTCGCGGGCGGCGGGGTCGCGACGATCATCGCGGTGCTCGCGGCGGCCGTGTCGGACGACCTCGACCCGTCCCTGGTCGTCACCGCGAACATCATCATGCTGCTCGCCGGGATCGGCTTCATGGGCGCGCTCCAGGACGCGCTGTCCGGCTTCTACGTGACCGCCGGCGCGCGGCTGACCGAGGCGCTGCTCTCGACGGCCGGGATCATCGCCGGCGTCAGCGGCGGCCTGACCCTGGCCGAGGTCGTCGGCGTCGACGTCGGCCGCCTCGACCCGGGTGCGTCCAACCTGATCCAGGTCTCGGTGGCCTCGCTCGGCGGCGCGATCGCCGCGGCGGGCTTCGCGTTCTCGTCGTACGCACCACGCCGGACCCTGCTGCCGATCGGCCTGGTCGCGGGGGCGGCGATGGCGATCGCCCAGTCGGGTGACCTGGGTGGCTTCGGCCGCACCTGGCCCACGGCGGTCGCGGCGTTCTTCGTCGGCCTGGTCAGCTACACCGTCGCCGGCCGGATGCGGGTGCCCCCGCTCGTGGTCGTCGTGTCCGCGGTCGTCCCGATGCTGCCGGGTCTGTCGATCTACCGCGGCCTCAGCCTGCTCGCCGAGGGCGGCGGCGCTACCTCGGAAGGACTGCTCGCCCTGATCACCGCGGCCTCCGTCGCCATCGCCCTGTCGTCCGGGGTGATCCTCGGTGAGTACGTCGCCCAGCCGCTCAAGCGCGAGGCGCACCGGTTGGAGAGCCGGCTGGCCGGACCACGCCTGGTCGGGCCGCTGCGGACCCGCCCGCCGCGGCGCAGCCGCAAGCCATCGGTGTAGGAGTCAGACGATCTTCGTCGGTGCGATCTTCTTGGCGCGGTCGGCGAAGACGTCCTGGTAGCGCGCGCCCAGCAGCTTGGCCAGGTGGTGCACCGCGTGTGCGTCGATGCCGACCAGCACGCGAGCCTTGTCGTTCTCCACGCCCTTGAGGATGATCTTTGCGGCCTTGCCGGGGCTCATCCGGGCGAGCTTCGTGTCGAAGAACTTCGCGCTCTCCGCGCCGTCCTCCTTGGCGGAGTAGCGGGCGTTGCGGGCGATCGCCGTCTTGATGCCGCCGGGGTGCACGACGGTCACGCCGACCGGGTGGCCCGCGACCAGCATCTCCTCGCGCACCGCCTCGGAGAGGCCGCGCACGGCGTACTTCGCCGCGTTGTACATGCTCTGCCCAGGCATCGACACCAGGCCGAAGAGCGAGGAGATGTTCACGAGGTGCCCGTCGCCCGAGGCGATCAGGTGCGGCAGGAACTCCTTGGTGCCGTGCACGACGCCCCAGAAGTTGATGCCCATGATCCAGTCCATGTCGGCGTACTCGAGGTCCTCGAGGTCGCCCGCGAGCGCGACACCGGCGTTGTTGACCACCAGGTTGACCCGGCCGAACTGCTCGGCCACCGCGGCGGCGTACGCCGTGAACGCGGCGCGTTCGGACACGTCGAGGTGGTCGCTGCGCACCTCGCGGGCGCCGGCGGCCTTCACGAGGTCGACGGTCTCGGCCAGCCCGGCGTCGTCGACGTCGGAGATCGCCAGCAGGGCCCCCCTGCCGGCGAGGTTCAGGGCGAGCGCGCGGCCGATGCCGGAGCCGGCCCCGGTGATCACGGCGACCTTGTCGTCGAACGTCTTCATGCGGATACGCCCTTCCGGGTGGTGGGGGTGGTCTCGTAGGCGTCGGGGTCGAAGGCGGCGAGCTGTCGGCGGAACGTGATCGTCGACTTCGGCCAGAGCGTGGTGTTGCGGCCGTGCTCGTCGAGGTACCAGCTCTGGCAGCCACCGGTCGTCCACACCGTGCGCTTCATCCGGCGCTGGAGGTCGTCGTTCCACTTCTGGGTGGCGTCGCGGCGGGGCTCGACCGCGGCGTACCCCTGCGACCGCATGGTGCGGATCGCATCGCGGAGGTAGGCCACCTGGGACTCGATGATGAAGACCATGCTGGTGTGGCCCTGGCCGGTGTTGGGCCCGACGATGAAGAAGAGGTTGGGGAAGCCCGGCACGGTCGTGCCCTTGTAGGCCGCCATCCCGGAGTCGCGCCAGGTGTCGGCGAGGGTGTGGCCGCCGAGCCCGCTGATCTGCTCGGCGATCGGCAGCTCGGTCGTGTAGAAGCCGGTGGCCACCACCAGTACGTCGATCCGCCGCTCGACCCCGTCGGCGGTGACGATCGCGTCGCCGGTCACCTTCGCGATCGGGTCGGTCACGAGCTCGGTGTTGTCGGCCGCGAGCGCGGGGTAGTAGGTGTTGGACCGCAGCACCCGTTTGCAGCCGAACTCGAAGTGCGGCGTCACCTTCGCGCGCAGCTCGGGGTCCTTGATGCCCTTGGCGATGTTGGCGGCCGCGGCCTTCTTGGCGGGCGCCGCGATCCTCGGTTCGATGGTGAACGCCGGCACGTAGCCCTCGTGGGCCCAGTAGATGCCGGTCCGGTAGAGCTTGCGCAGCGCCGGCACCCGCCGGAGCACGCGCCGCTCGAGGGCGCCGTACGTGCGGTCGTTGCGCGGGATCACCCACGGCGCGGTGCGCTGGTAGACGTCGAGGTGGCCCCCCGTGGACTGCAGGACCTGCTGGAGCTCCGGCACGATCTGGATCGCCGAGGCGCCGGTGCCGATCACGGCGACCCGCTTGCCGGTGAGGTCCACGCTGTGGTCCCAGTGTGCGGAGTGGAAGAGCTGGCCCTGGAACGTCTCGATGCCGTCGATCGCGGGGAGCTTCGGCTCGGAGAGGGCGCCGGCGCCGACGACCAGGGTCGTCGAGGTCACGGTGCGCTCGCCCTCGGGGCCGACCAGGCGGGTGCGCCACCGCTGTGCGGCGTCGTCCCACGCGGCATGCTCGACGCGGGTGTCGAACACGAACCGGTCGAGCGTGCCCGAGCGCTTGGCGACGCGCTGGATGTAGGCCTGGATCTCCGGCTGGGGGGAGTAGGAGCTGCTCCAGTCGGGGTTGGTCGCGAAGGAGTACGAGTAGAGCTGGCTCGGCACGTCGCACGCGGCGCCGGGGTAGGTGTTGTCGCGCCAGGTGCCGCCGACGTCGGACGCCTTCTCGACCACCAGGAAGTCGGTCTCGCCGTCCTCCTGGAGCTTGATCGCGGCGCACAGGCCCGCGAACCCGGCACCGATGATGAGGTGCTCGACGTGCGTGCTGGTGCTCATGGCCCGACGGTACTGGCGTTATTGAAAAAGTGTCAATAGAGTGGGGTCCGTGACGCCGCCCACGCCCCCGACCGCGCCGCGGACCCGCCTGACGCCGGACCAGCGCCGCTCGCAGCTGCTCGACCTCGGGGTCCGCCTGCTCGCGACCCGGTCGCTCGACGAGCTGTCGATCGACCTGCTGGCCGAGGAGGCGGGCATCTCCCGGGGTCTTCTCTACCACTACTTCGGCAACAAGCACGCGTTCCACGAGGCCGTCGTTCGACGGGCCGCGGACGACCTGATCGCCCAGACCACGCCGCCGACCGAGGGTGAGCCGATGGTCCGGCTGCTGACGTCGATCACGGCGTACGTCGACTACGTGATCGCCAACCACGAGGGCTATGTGTCGCTGGTCAAGGCCGCCGCGGGCGGCAACGAGAGCCTGCGGGCGATCTACGAGGAGGCGCGCGACGCGCTCAACAGCCGCGCCTTCCGCGAGGACGCCAACGGCCAGATCCTCCAGGACACCCCGACCACCCGGCTGGTGGTCCGCGGCTGGTCGGCGATGACCGAGGAGCTGGTGCTCTCCTGGATCGACGACCCGAGCGGCGTGACCCGCGAGCAGCTCATCGAGATCGTGACCGCCTCCCTGCCGGCGATCGTGGGCGTCATCCCGGGAGAGTGACGTCGACCGTCGTGTCGCCGGGCCGTGAGGTGAGCCTGACGGAGCCGTCATGCGACTTCACGATCGCCTGCACCAAGGAGAGGCCGAGGCCGACGCCGACCGCGTTGCCGCGGGTGCGCGCCGTGTCTCCGCGGGCGAACCGTTCGAAGGCGTGGTCGATCAGGTCGGGCGGGAGGCCCGGGCCGTCGTCGTGCACCGAGAAGCCGTCGCGGCGCACGGTGACGGTGACCGTCGTGCCGGCCGGGGTGTAGCGCTGGGCGTTGGTCAGCAGGTTGGTGACGACCTGGTGCAGCCGCAGCTCGTCGCCCGGCACCTCGTAGGCCGAGTCCACGGCGTCGTCGGGCACGTCGAGTCGCCAGCGGTGGTCGGGGGAGAGCACCCGTGCGTCGGAGACGGCCTCGAGCAGCAGGCGGGTCAGGTCGACGGGCTGGCGCTCCAGCGGGCGGCCCGAGTCGAGCCGGGCCAGCAGGAGCAGGTCCTCCACCAGCGAGGTCATCCGGCCGGACTCCTCCTCGACCTTGTCGAGGGCGGTGCCGATGGTCGCGGTGTCGTCGGGCCGTCGGCGGGCCAGCTCGGTGTAGCCGGCGATCGTCGCGAGGGGGGAGCGCAGCTCGTGGGAGGCGTCGGCGACGAACTGGCGCACCTGCTGCTCGCTGCGGTGCCGCGCGTCCAGGGACGCCTCGACGTGGGCGAGCAGCGAGTTGAGCGCGGAGCCCACCTGGCCGACCTCGGTCCGTTCGTCGGTGAGGTGGTCGGGCACCCGCTCGGTGAGGTCGATGTCGCCCTTGGCGAGCGGCAGCTCGGAGACCGTGTGTGCGGTCGCTGCCACCTCGCGCAGCGGCCGCAGCTGGCGCCGTACGACGACCAGCGCGGCGCCGCCGGCGAGCACGACCGCCAGCAGGGTGAGCAGTGCCTCCACCTCGACCAGGTTGGCGACCACGGCGTCGATGTCGGAGGTCGGGAGCCCGGCCAGCGCCACCACCTTGCTCGTGGTCGTGCCGGCGGTCGTCTGCCTGGTGAGGAGTGCGTTCAGGGCGACGACGCGGTAGGAGCCGAGGCCGTCGAGGTCGATGCGGTGCACCTGGTCGTCCACCGGCACGTCCGCGAGCTGGGCGAGCGCCGCGTCGGAGAGCGGTGTCGCCGGATCGTCGCGGTCTTCGGAGACGACCCTGCCGCTCGGGGTGTCGCTGATGGTGGCCAGCAGCGTGCCCGGGGCCTGCCCCTCTAACCGGTCGCCCGTGCCGAGCCCGGGAGGCTGGCCCGGAGGGCCGTACGCCCGCCCAGCCGACGCCTTCACGTCGTCGTCGAGCTGGTTGGTCAGGTAGCTGCGCATCGCGAACGTCGTCGCGGTGCCGATCAGCACCAACACGAGCAGCACCAGCAGCACCGTCGTGAGGACCAGCCTCGATGTCAGCGACGCGAACCGGTCGCGGAGCCTCGTCACGAGGGCGGCTTCAGCACGTAGCCGGCGCCGCGCATCGTGTGGATCATCGGCGCGCGGCCGGCGTCGATCTTCTTGCGCAGGTAGGAGATGTAGAGCTCGACGACGTTGGCCTGGCCGCCGAAGTCGTAGTTCCAGACCCGGTCCAGGATCTGTGCCTTGCTCAGCACCCGGCGTGGGTTGCGCATCAGGAAGCGGAGCAGCTCGAACTCGGTCGCGGTCAGGCTGATCTCCTCGCTGCCGCGGAACACTTCGTGGCTGTCTTCATTCAGTTCGAGGTCTCCGACAACCAGGACCGAGGACGTCGCAACCTGTTGTGCTCCGGACCTCCGCATCAGCCCGCGCAGGCGGGCGACCAGCTCCTCGAGCGAGAACGGCTTGGTCACGTAGTCGTCGCCGCCCGCGGTGAGGCCGGCGATCCGGTCCTCGACCGAGTCGCGGGCGGTGAGGAAGACGACCGGTACGTCGGGCTCGGTGGCCCGCACCCGCCGTAGCACCTCCATGCCGTCGAAGTCGGGGAGCATCATGTCGAGCACGATCGCGTCGGGCTTGGCGTGCTTCGCGGCGGCCACCGCCTTGGTGCCGGTGTGGGCGACGCTCACCTGCCAGCCCTCGTAGCGCAGCGCCATCGAGATCAGCTCGGCGATGTTCACCTCGTCGTCGACGACGAGCACGCGCAGCGGGGTTCCGTCAGGCCGGGTCAGCTCCATGCCGCTCACTCTCACGAGGCTATCTGTGACTTTGCTGTGAACGGTCTGTGCTGATCTCACGACTTGCTGAAGGCTGCCGCACAGGGTCCCCACAGCAGCGCGCGGGACCGTCGGCCCATGACAGAGCAGCACGACGGATCGGCCCAGCCCCCACCGGAGCCGCAGTCCACCCAGCCCGTCCTCCCGCCGCTTGCGGCACCGGTCGTCGAGGAGCCATCGCGCACCCGCGTGCGTGACCTCACCTTCCGCACCTGGGCGGTGGCCGGCGTCGCCGCGGCGGCCCTGCTGGTCGGCGGAGGAGTCGGGGCCGTGATCGGCGTCGCCGCCAGCGGTGACCACCACCCGGGCGGTCCCGACCGGATGAACGTCGGCCGGCCGCCCGGCGGGCCGTCGTTCAACCAGGCGCCGAACGGTCAGCTCCCGCCGGGCACGGCTCCGCAGCAGCAGGACGACTCCCAGGACGGCTCGCAGGGCTGATCCCGGGGTCCTAGGACCGATTGCCCAGGAGGGCAGCACCATCGGACAGGTACCCGCCGCTGTCGATGCACCTGTCCCACAAGGACCTGTTCCCGGTCCGTGACCACTATCGCGACACGCTCGAGATCGACCCGGGCCGCCTGGCGAACGACGTCGGAGACCTCGCGATCGACCTGGTGGGCCCGGGCGGGCGGACGATGCAGCTCTTCAGCGGCGACGACCCGAACGACTGGTTCGACCTGCTCGTGATCAACGGCACGTGGGACGGCGAGCAGCTCCCCGCCGGCCGTTACACCATCCACGTGGTCGCGGCCGACCGGGCAGGCAACACGACCGAGCAGGTGCTCCCGTTCCACATCGACGACCGGCAGGCCGTGCGGAAGACCTACACGGCGACGATTCCCGCGGCCCGAACCCTCGCGGACTCGTACGTCGGCTCCTGTTCACGACTCGGCGCAGCGGTGGGACGCAGTTGGAAGGGTTCGCTCGGCCTGTACTCCTCGTCGTGCGCCGCCAAGAACGGCTCCACCGTGATCACCGTGCACGGCGCTCAGGTGCCCAAGTCGGTCAGGGGCTTCGTCGGTCCCGTGACGGTCTCGACGTACGGCGGTGCCGCGCGGGGTGCGAGCGCGGCGTACATCGTGCACGGCTGGCTGCGTGCCAGCGACAACGAGTTCATCAAGCGCTCGCAGTACGACGGCCGCCTCGGAGCGCACAAGGCCACCGCCTACCCGGCGAACGTGGTCCGGACGATCGACGGCAAGAAGTGGGTCTACTGGCAGCTCGGTCTCTCCGAGGGCAGCCGTTACGACGTGAAGAGCTTCACGATCAAGTGCACCTACTACGGGTTGGTCGCGCCCAGGTCGCGCACGGCCAGCGACGCGAAGACCATCGCCGAGCCGAGCGGGGCGCCCGGACCCGGGTACACCCCGCCGAAGACGGACGCCGCGGAGTTGCTCGCGGCGTACAGCCCGGGGATGTGAGTGCCGTCCTCGCGTAGCACCCGGCCGTGCTCGTCGGTGACGAGACCGCCCTTGGTGCCGAGGTCGGAGAGCACGAAGCGGGCGGCGTAGAAGGGCGCCTCGGTGCACGGCGTCAGCGCCTTGTTGGGGCCGGCGCCGCCGGCGAAGAAGGTGTCGTACTCGTCGTCGCCGCGACCGAAGTCCTCGTCGACGCCGGTCTCGCAGAAACCGTTGAACCGGCTGATCGTCGCGGCCAGCGAGTCGGCCGGTACGCCGATCTTCTCGGCCAGCCCCTCGATGGTGTCCGCCTGCACCCACGTGCCGGCGGCGAGGTGCTCGGCCGGGTCGCCCTCGGGCATCGCGATCGCCGGGAGGCGGCCGCCCTCGCGGGAGTCGAAGACGAACCACGACGGGATGCGCTCCGGCGCCTGGGCCATCTCGCGGCCGAAGCGGTCGTAGGGCAGCGCCTCGTTGGCGTAGCGCTCGCCGTGCGCGTCGACCATCAGGCCGGAGCGGAAGCCCAGGGTGAACGACCCACCGCCGTCGACCTGCTCGAGGCCGGGGCAGAACCACCCCACGCCGCGGTAGTCGGTCGCGGCGCCGATCGCCTTGCCCGCCTCGATCGGCTCGCCGGTGTTGGTGCCGGCCGGCGCCATCGTCCACGCGACGTCCCCGGGTACGTCGTGCTCGGCGCGCAGCGCGGCGTTGCCCTCGAAGCCACCGGCCGCGACCAGCACGCCGCGGCGGGCGCGGATCTCCACCGGGCCCTCGGGGGTCATCGCGGCGACGCCGACGACGCGGTCGCCGTCGAGCGCGAGACCGGTGACCGGCAGCTCGGTGAGCACGGTGCCGCCCTCGCGGAGGAACCCGTCGAGCAGCCGGGCGATGAGCGACTGGCCGCCGCTGAGCGTGTTGCGGCCACCCGCACCGGCGCGGTCGCGCTCGACGGGGGGACGCACCAGGCTGCCGACCCGCTCGGGGAGGTCGGCGCGCTTCACGTTGGTCGGCTGGATCGAGCGGCCGAAGGACACGCGGCCGGGGGCGGCGTAGTACTCGGGGAACGGCAGCCACTCGAAGTCGAGGGCCGGGTCGGCCTCCAGCTCGGCGACCAGCTCGGGGGCGTGCGTCAGGAACGCCTCGACCTTGGTGCGGTCGGGGTCGACCAGGATCGCGTCGAGGTACTCCCGGGCGGACTCGGTCGAGTCGGAGATCCCGGCCCGCTGCTGCACCTGGCTGCCGGGCAGCCAGCAGGCGCCGCCGGAGTAGGCGGAGGTGCCGCCGAGCAGCGCCGTCTTCTCGACCACCACCGTCGACAGCCCGGCCTTGGCCGCGAGGAACGCGCCCGTCATGGCGCCGCCGCCGGAGCCCACCACCACGACGTCGTACTCCTGCGCTTCGGTCACGCCGCGATCCTAGAACACGTTCTACCGCACGCGATGCATCGTTGGTCGAGTAGCGAGCGCTAGCGGGCGTATCGAGACCCGGTTCGATGAGGGTCTCGATACGCCCGTCGCTCGTCCCTCGCGAGGGGCTACTCGACCACCGAGGGCAGGTTCGTTGGTCGAGTAGCGAGCGCCAGCGAGCGTATCGAGACCGCTGTTCTCCACAGGTCGCCCGACTCGGGCTGGTGCGCCGACGCGACCATCTGGATCGTGTGGCGATGACCGCCTACACCTACATGCTCCGATGTTCCGACGGATCGTTCTATGTCGGAAGCACCCGGGACCTCGGCCTCCGACTTCACCAACATCAGACCGGAGAGGGTGCCGAGTACACCCGACACCGGCGGCCGGTCGAGCTCGTGTGGCACGAGGCGCACGAGCACGTCGGCGACGCGTTCGCGCGCGAGAAGCAGGTCCAAAAGTGGGGTCGGGCCAAGCGTCTGGCGTTGATCCGGCAGGACTACGCCGGGTTGCCTGACCTGGCGAAGAAGGACTTCGGGCGATAGGTCTCGATACGCCTGTCGCTCGTTCCTCGCGCCGGGCTACTCGACCACCGAGGGCAGGTTCGTTGGTCGAGTAGCGAGCGCCAGCGAGCGTACGGGACCCGGTTCGATGAGGGTCTCGATACGTCCGTCGCTCGTTCCTCGCGCCGGGCTACTCGACCACCGAGTGCCGGTTCGTTGGTCGAGTAGCGAGCGCCAGCGAGCGTATCGGGACCCGGTTCGACGAGGGTCTCGATACGCCTGTCGCTCGTTCCTCGCGACGGGCTACTCGACCACCGAGGGCAGCTTCGGTGGTCGAGTAGCGAGCGCCAGCGAGCGTATCGAGACCTCGCCCTTCCACAGTCAGGGCAGAATGGTGCGGTCATGACCGAGCTCCAGATCACGTACCCCCCGGAGCTGCCGGTCACCCAGCGCCGCGAGGACATCGCGGCCGCCATCCGCGACCACCAGGTCGTGATCGTCGCGGGGGAGACCGGCTCCGGGAAGACGACCCAGTTGCCGAAGATCTGCCTTGAGCTCGGCCGCGGGCGCCGGACGAAGAACGGCGGCGGCCTGATCGGGCACACCCAGCCGCGCCGGATCGCGGCCCGGTCGGTGGCCGAGCGGATCGCGTCGGAGCTGAAGACCGAGCTCGGTGACCTGGTCGGCTACCAGGTCCGCTTCACCGACCGGACGTCGCGGTCGAGCCGGGTGAAGCTGATGACCGACGGCATCCTGCTCGCCGAGCTGCAGCGGGACCGGATGCTCAAGAAGTACGACACGATTATCATCGACGAGGCCCACGAGCGCAGCCTCAACATCGACTTCCTGCTCGGCTACCTCAAGCGGCTGCTCCCGAAGCGGCCCGACCTCAAGCTGATCATCACGTCGGCGACCATCGACGTGGACCGGTTCTCGCAGCACTTCGACGCCCCGATCATCGAGGTGTCCGGTCGCACGTACCCGGTCGAGATCCGCTACCGGCCGCTGATGGAGCTGTCGGAGGACGACGACGAGGGCGAGGTCGTGGTCCGCGACCAGACCGAGGCGATCGTCGACGCGGTCAAGGAGCTCTCCGGCGAGGGGCCGGGCGACATCTTGGTGTTCCTGCCCGGCGAACGGGAGATCCGCGACACCGCCGACGCGCTGAGCGACCTGCCCCGCACCGAGATCGTCCCCCTCTACTCCCGCCTTTCGGCCGCCGAGCAGCACCGGGTGTTCTCCTCCCACGGCGCCTCGGTGCGGCGTGTCGTGCTCGCGACGAACGTCGCCGAGACCTCGCTGACCGTGCCGGGCATCCGGTACGTCGTCGACACCGGCGTCGCGCGGATCAGCCGCTACTCGGTGCGCACCAAGGTGCAGCGGCTGCCGATCGAGCCGATCAGCCAGGCCTCGGCCAACCAGCGCTCCGGTCGCTGCGGTCGCGTCGAGGCGGGTATCGCCGTACGCCTCTACTCGGAGGAGGACTTCGAGGGCCGCCCCGAGTTCACCGACCCCGAGATCCTGCGCACCAACCTCGCCAGCGTCATCCTGCAGATGACCAGCCTGGGGCTGGGCGACATCGCGCGGTTCCCGTTCGTCGAGCCGCCCGACAAGCGCAACGTCTCTGCGGGCGTGCAGCTGCTCGAGGAGCTCGGGGCACTCCGCCCGTCCGGTCCGGGCCCGCAGCTGACCAGGGTCGGCCGCCGGCTGGCCCGGCTGCCGATCGACCCGCGACTGGGCCGGATGATCCTCGAAGCGGAGCGGCTCGGCTGCGTGCGCGAGGTCATCGTGATCGCGGCCGCGCTGTCGCTCCAGGACCCGCGCGAGCGGCCCGCGGAGTTCCAGGCGCAGTCCGACCAGCAGCACGCGCGCTTCAGGGCCGAGGGCAGCGACTTCCTGACCTGGCTCAACCTGTGGCGCTACCTCAAGGAGCAGCAGCAGGAGCTGAGCAGCAGCGCCTTCCGCCGGATGTGCAAGCGCGAGTTCCTCAACTACCTGCGGGTGCGCGAGTGGCAGGACTTCGAGTCCCAGCTGCGCCAGGTCTGCAAGGAGATGAAGATCCAGGTCGGCCAGCCCGCGGACACGCCGGATGCCGACGGCATCCACCAGGCGCTGCTGTCGGGGCTGCTCTCCCACATCGGTGTGCTCGAGGAGCGCGAGAAGGAGCGCAGCGGTGGTCGGCGGCCGATGCGCGAGTACCTCGGTGCCCGCGGGGCCAAGTTCGCGATCTTCCCCGGCAGCGGGCTGGCCCGCAAGCAGCCGGCGTACCTGATGGCCGGCGAGCTCGTCGAGACCAGTCGCCTGTGGGCGCGCCAGAACGCCGCGATCAAGCCCGAGTGGGCCGAGCGGCTTGCCGGCGACCTCGCCAAGCGCACCTACTCCGAGCCGCACTGGTCGAAGAAGCGCGCGGCCGTGATGGCCTACGAGCGGGTCACGTTGTACGGCGTGCCGCTGGTGACCGACCGGCTGATCTCCTACG
>JAOPXG010000282.1 GCA_025965275.1 Nocardioides sp. | reverse complement strand
GTTCTGGCAACCGGCGTAGAAGCGGTGGCCGACCGTGCCCTCGGCGTACTTGTCGCTGAACCAGGTGCCCATCGTGAGGAGCACGGCGGGCGAGGCGTAGTTCTCGCTGGCGATCAGCTTGAGCGAGGCGCGCTGGTCGGCCAGCTCCTGGCGGGTGGCGTCGGCGATCCGCGGCTCGACCGAGGCGATGACCTCGAGGGCCTGCTGGTAGGCGCTGCTGGTGAGAGAACTGAGGCGGGCGTCGGTCATGAACTCAACACTAGTGTCGGTCTCGCACACCCGGGAACCGCTCCCCGCCGGCGCCGCTGGTGTGACGTGGGTCGCACGGACGCCCCTCCCGCGCCGCATCCTGCGGGGCGCGTCTCACATTGTGGATCCTCGTCTCACTGCATGGGATTTCGCCTTGTCGGATGGGCGTCCGCTCCCTGAGACTCCTTGACATGATCACTGCTGCGACGACCTACCTCGTGGTGCGACGCCACGTGGACTTCGGTCGTACCCGCAGCATGATGTGTCGGCCTTCCTGACGCACTGAGTCTGACCAGCCGCCCATCGCGCCGCTGACTCTCCGGGCCGGACCCCGACGACGTGGTCCCTCCCGGATGGAGCGCCGAGCGCCACTCCGTCAAGGAAAAGCCTCCCCCATGACCGACCTGCGCTACACCGCCAAGGCACCGACCCGCACCGAGATCCCGCGCACCAAGCGCGGTGAAGGCCAGTGGGCGCTCGGCTACTCCGAGCCGCTGAACAAGAACGAGCAGTCCAAGAAGGACGACAGCCCGCTCAACGTGCGCGACCGGATCCTCTACACCTACTCCAAGCGCGGCTTCGCCTCGATCGACCCGGCCGACCTGCGCGGCCGGTTCCGCTGGATGGGGCTCTACACCCAGCGCGCGCCGGGCTTCGACGGCGGCAAGACCGCGATGCTCGAGGAGGAGGAGCTCGACGACGAGTTCTTCATGATGCGGGTCCGCTCCGACGGCGCGCTGCTGTCGCACGACGCCGTCCGGGCGCTCGGCACGATCGGGGTCGACTTCGCCCGCGACACCGCCGACGTCACCGACCGCGAGAACATCCAGTACCACTGGATCCGGATCGAGGACGTGCCCGCGATCTGGGAGCGGCTCGAGGCGGCCGGGCTCGACACCATGGAGGCCTGCGGCGACTCGCCGCGCCCCTTCCTGGGCTCCCCCGTCGCCGGCGTGGCGAAGGACGAGATCATCGACGGCACCGCGGCGCTCGAGGAGATCAAGCGGCGCTACATCGGCAACCCCGACTTCGCGAACTTCCCGCGGAAGTTCAAGACCGCGCTCACCGGGCACCCGAGCCACGACGTCTCCCCCGAGACGAACGACGTCTCCTTCGTCGGCACCGTGCACCCGGTGCACGGCCCCGGGTTCGACCTCTGGGTCGGCGGCGGCCTGTCGACGAACCCGATGCTCGCCCAGAAGATGGGCGTCTGGATCCCGCTCGACGAGGTCGCCGATGCCTGGGAGGGCGTCGCGTCGATCTTCCGCGACTACGGCTACCGCCGGCTGCGCTCCCGCGCCCGCCTGAAGTTCCTGGTGGCCGACTGGGGCATCGAGAAGTTCCGCGAGGTGCTCGAGAACGAGTACCTCGACCGCGAGCTCGTCTCCTGCGACTCGCCCCCGTCGCCCGTCGGGCACCGCGACCACATCGGCGTGCACGAGCAGAAGGACGGCAAGCTGTACGTCGGCATCGCGCCGACCGCCGGCCGGGTCTCGGGCACTCTCCTGGTGCAGCTCGCCGACCTGATCGAGGAGTTCGGCGTCGCCGGCGCCCGCCTCACGCCGTACCAGAAGATCGTCCTGGTCGGCGTCGAGCCCGCCGTCGTCGACGCGCTCGTCGGCCGTCTCGACGAGCTGGGCCTGTCCGCCCGGCCGTCCAACTGGCGGCGCAACACGATGGCCTGCACCGGCATCGAGTTCTGCAAGCTCGCGATCGTCGACACCAAGGAGCGCGCCCGCCTGCTGGTCGGCGAGCTCGAGAAGCGCTTCCCCGAGCTCGACACCCCGATCACCGTCAACGTGAACGGCTGCCCGAACGCCTGCGCCCGCACCCAGATCGCCGACATCGGCCTCAAGGGTCAGCTGGTCATGCACGAGGGCGAGCAGGTCGAGGGCTTCCAGGTGCACCTCGGTGGCGCGACCGGACTGCAGGCCAACTTCGGCCGCAAGCTGCGCGCCCACAAGGTCACCAGCGCCGGCCTCGACGACTACATCACCAACGTCGTCACCGCCTACCTGGCCGACCGCCAGGCCGGTGAGAACTTCGCCGCCTGGGTCGCCCGGGCCGACGAGGACCTGCTCCGTGGCGAGCGGGTCCTGGAAGGGGCGCCGGCGTGAGCGAGCGCGGTATCCCCTTCCACTGCCCCTACTGCGGCGAGCAGGATCTCCGGCCCCACGAGGTCGTCTCCGAGTCCGGCGAGGTCACCTCGCCGCACGGGGCCTGGGAGTGCCGCGGCTGCCTGCGGGCCTTCTCCCTGAAGATGCTCGGCCTGATCCGACCCTCGGTCGTCGACGGCGGAGCTGGTCGCCGATGAGCGCGGCCACCACCACCTCGGCCCGCAACTACCGGGGCATCGAGACCGCCGGCCGGTCCCCCGAGGAGCTGCGTGAGCTGGTCTCCCACTGGGGCGCCGAGCTGGAGCTCGCCCCTGCGGAGAGCATCATCGAGTGGGCGTCCGCCACGTTCGGCGAGCGCTTCTGCCTCACGTCCTCGATGGGCGACGCCGTGCTCTCGCACCTGGCGTCGACGGTCGTGCCCGGCATCGACGTCGTGTTCCTCGACACCGGCTACCACTTCGCCGAGACGATCGGCACCCGCGACGCGGTCGAGGCGACGCTCGACGTCAATCTGATCTCGATCACCCCGGTGCAGTCCGTCGCCGAGCAGGACGCGGCGTACGGCAAGGACCTCTACAAGACTGACCCCGACCTGTGCTGCAAGCTGCGCAAGGTGCAGCCGCTGGCCGAGTCGCTGGACAACTACGACGCCTGGGCGACCGGCCTGCGCCGCGCCGAGACCCACAACCGGGTCATCGCGCCGGTGGTCGGCTGGGACGCCAAGAAGGGCAAGGTCAAGGTCTCGCCGATGGCGCGGTGGTCCGACGAGCAGGTCGGGCGCTACATCGCCCAGAACGGCATCCTCGTGAACCCGCTCGCCTACGACGGCTACCCGTCCATTGGCTGCTGGCCCTGCACCCGGCGCGTCGCGCCGGGCGAGGACCCGCGCAGCGGCCGCTGGGCCGGCACCAACAAGACCGAGTGCGGGATCCACTCATGACCCGCACCCACACCGGCAGCGCCGCCGGCACTCGTGCTCGATCGAACGCTGGAACGAACACAGAACGGAGGGCACGCTGATGGCTGCTCCCGCACTGGTGGCCCTGGCTCACGGCAGTCGTGACCCGAGGTCCGCCGCGACGATCAAGGCTCTGGTCGACGAGGTCCGCGCGATGCGGCCGGACCTGCGTGTCGAGCAGGCCTTCCTCGAGCTGTCGAAGCCGTCCTTCTCGACGGTGGTCGACAAGCTGGTCCGGGCCGGGTTCGACGAGATCGTCGTCGTCCCGCTGCTCCTGACCGAGGCCTACCACGCCAAGGTGGACGTCCCCAGCGCCGTCGCCGAGGCCTCCGCGAAGCACCCCGGTCTCCAGATCCGGGCCACGTCGATCCTCGGCCTGGAGGCGCAGTTCCTCGAGGTCCTCGACGTGCGGCTGCGCGAGGCGCTCAAGGCGTCCCGTGTCCGCGAGCTCGACGCGCTCGTGCTCGCCGCCGCCGGATCGACCGACCCGCTCGCGAACCAGGCCGTCGCCCGGCTGGCCCGGGTGTGGGGCTCGCGGCACAAGCTGCCCGTGACCGCCGCCTTCGCGTCGGCGTCTCCCCCGGCGACGGGCGAGGCGGTCCGCGCCTTCCGGGCCGAGGGTCGACGGCACATCGCGGTCGCGTCGCTCTTCCTCGCGCCCGGCTTCCTGCCCGACCGGGCGGCCGAGCTGGCGCTCGAGGCCGGTGCGGTCGCCGTCTCCGAGCCGTTGGGTGCGCACCCCGAGCTGGCCCGCACGATGCTGGCCCGCTACGCCGTCGGCGCGGTCGAGCTCGTCCCGGTCTGAGCTAGACGGTATGACGTGACCCCGAGTGGTCACGTCATACCCCTAGCCGACCAGCTTCTCCACGAGGTGCTCCAGCTGGCGCACCGGGTCGTGGGTGACCCCCCCGTGCACCGGCCCCGGCTGGAGCACGGTGCTCTTGGGCGCCTTGAGGAAGCCGAACCGCTGGCCGATCGGCTTCGTGGCCGCCGCTCCCCCGCGCTCGTCGCCGGCGCAGACGCCGTCGACGAAGTCGAGCGCGTCGCAGACCTGGTCGAGGTCGAGCGCGGGGTAGAGCGCGGCGACCCGGTCGCGGTCGACCTGCCACGAGACCGCCAGGTAGTCGGTCGCCTGGCAGTAGATCACCACGCCGACGTTGAGGAACTCCTCGCGGTCGACCCGCGGCACGCAGCGCAGGACGACGTACTGGTACGACAGCCTCGGCCGGTCGGCGGCGGTCATCGGCCCACGACCTGCGGGAGCCACTGGCGGGTGCCGAGCCGGGCGGTCAGGTAGGCGACGTAGGCGGCGCGCACCTCGTCGGGGGTCTCCGCGCCCGGCACCGGCTCCAGCCACGCGTCGGGCACCTCGGCCAGGATGTCGCCGAAGGCCGCCTGGTCGAGGCCCGGCGCGATCTCGGCGTCGGCCGCGGCCAGCCGGTCGGCGTACGCGAGGAAGACGTGGTCGTCGGGGCTCCAGGGCTGGGCGGCGAACCGCTCGGCGGCGCCGTCCTTCTGCAGGGAGCCGCCGGACCACGCGTGGTGGAAGTAGAGCGCGGCGCCATGGTCGATCACCCAGAGGTCGCCGTGCCAGAACAGCAGGTTGGGGTTGCGCCAGGTGCGGTCGACGTTGGCGGTGAACGCGTCGAGCCACAGGACCTTCGCCGCCAGGCCCTCTCCCGTCGGGAGGTCGCCGTCGAACCCGAACGACCCGGGCAGGAAGTCGACGCCGAGGTTGAGGCCCGGGCTCGCGTTGAGCAGGTCCTGGACCTCCTGGTCGGCCTCGTAGCGGGCGATCTCCGGGTCCAGGTCGAGCGCGACCAGCTGCGGGGTCAGCAGCCCGATCCGGCGGGCGATCTCGCTGACGATCACCTCGGCGACCAGCACCCGGACGCCCTGCCCGGCGCCGCGGAACTTGCACACGTAGGTGCCGAGGTCGTCGCCCTCGACGATGCCCGGCAGGCTGCCGCCCTCGCGCAGGGGCGTGACGTAGCGCGTCACGGAGACGGTGGGGATCACCGGCACACCCTAGCGAGGTCCCGGCCCCGGCCCGGCCGGTTTCGCCGGCGCCACCCGGGGGTATCGGACGGCAAGCATCCGAAACGGAACGGATGCCCCCTTCTGTGGATGAGGACTGCCCCATGCGCATTCGTCGCCACCTCACGGCGTTGCTCGCCACCACCCTCGTCGCCGGAGCGGTCAGCCTCGTCGGCGCCGCCGCCCCGGCCTCCGCCGCGACCGCCACCAGGATCGTCGGCGGGACCGACGGGAAGGGCTGGATCTACGCCGGCAGCTACCAGACCCAGCCCGGCGTCCCGGTCTACGGTGACTCGCTGTCGCTGTCCATCAACGTCGAGACGGACGCCGGCGAGCAGGTCTTCGACGGCACGCTCACCGTCCAGCGCCAGCTGCCGGGCAAGGACTGGACGACGGTCAAGACCGCCACCTCGGCCTACCTCTACGACAGCATCAAGGCGGTCGGGAACGCCAACTACCGCGTGCTCTACAGCGGCAGCGGCGACTACTCCCCCACGGCCGCGGGTGTGGCCTCCAAGGTGCAGCGCAAGCTGACGGTCAAGAACACCGGCACGCGGCGGGTCGTCCTCACCGGGAAGGTGGCGCCGAAGTACCACGGCAAGGCGATCGTCTTCAAGAAGCAGGGCAAGAAGTGGAAGAAGTTCAAGACGGTCCGCACGAACAAGAAGAGCCGCTTCAGCACTCCGCTGCCGGCTCCGCGCAACGGACGGTTCTACTGGAGGGTCGAGCTGCCGTCGAGCAAGACCTTCGCCACCACGCGGACCGGGACGTTCTACACGTACTCGTACTGACCGACAGCCCGATCCACGAACGGGTCAGGTGACCGGGTCCGCCTCGGTCAGCCTGGCCCGTTCGGCGTCCACGTCGAAGGCCGGGGGCGGCCAGTCGAGGTCCATCCCCTCCAGGGTCTCGGCCAGCAGCTCGCCGATCGCCAGGTTGCGGAACCACTTCCGGTCGCTCGGCACGACGTGCCACGGAGCGTGCTCGGTGTTGGTGCGCTCGAGCGCGATCTCGTAGGCGCGCTGGTAGTCGCTCCAGTGTGCGCGCTCGTCGACGTCGGCCGGGTCGTACTTCCAGTACTTCGAGGGCTTCGCCAGCCGCGCGAGCAGCCTGCGCTTCTGCTCCTTCGCCGAGATGTGCAGCATGCACTTGACGACCGTCGTGCCCGCATCGGTGATCTCGCGCTCGAAGTCGTTGATCGCGTCGTACCGCTGCTCGATCTCGTCGAGCGGTGCCAGCTCGTGGACCCGCCCGATCAGCACGTCCTCGTAGTGGGAGCGATCGAAGACGCCGATGAAACCCTGCTCCGGCAGGGCCCGGCGGATCCGCCGGAGGAAGTCGTGGGCGCGCTCCTCGTCGGTCGGGGCCTTGAACGACGTGATCCGGACGCCCTGCGGGTCGACCAGGCCGACCGTGTGGCGCAGGGTGCCGCCCTTGCCTGAGGTGTCCATGCCCTGGAGCACGAGCAGCACCCGCCGCGGCGAGCCGCTGCGCCCCTGGGCGAACAGCCGCTCCTGCAGGTCGGAGAGTTCGTCGCCGAGCGCGAACAGCGCCTGCTTGCCCTTCTTCTTGCCGAGGTCGGTGCCGGGCGTGCCGTCGGTGGCGTACGACGAGAGGTCGACCGGGCCGGGCGGGACCTGCAGGACGTGGGCGCTCATTCGATGACCCTACGCACGTCGAGCGTGCAGCCGACCACGGTGTCGACCGTGCCGTCCTCCTGCGGCTCGTCGAACCACAGCCCCTCGACGAAGCCCGCCTTCGCGAGCATCCGCAGCGAGGCGGCGTTGCGGTGGTCGGGGGCGGCGAAGTAGGTGGTCGCGTCGGGGAACCGGTGCCGGGTGCGCACCATCCAGGCCCACAGCACCCGCGCCCCCAGCCCGCGCCCGCTCCACTCCTCGCTGAGCGCGTAGTCGACACCGATCGCGTCGGGGTCGGGGCCGAGCACCACGTAGTCGGGGTAGTCGCCGATCCGGTAGTCCTGCACGAAGCCGATCGAGCGGCCGTTGACCTCGGCGACCCACATGCGGGTCGGGCTCATCCCGTCGATGCGTGGGCCGTACCTCGCCTCGACCGCCTCGACTGTCGGCTCACCCTCTGATGCCCACCAGCGCCGAATGTGCTCGCTCTGCCGCCAGCGGGTGACGTCGCGGAGGTCACCGCGGGTCATCGCCCGCACGGTCACCCGGTTGTCGTGGTCGACCAGGAACTGCTTGACCTCCCCCGACAGGTCGACCGGCACCGGGTCGCCGTGCACGCTCGCCGCGGTACGCCGGGCCGCGGCGGCCCAGGACTCGCCCTCGTGCACGACCCCGGCGAGCTCGCGGCCCCGGTCGTGGACGACGACGTGGAGCCGGTCGTCGTCGCTCACTGCCCGGGCCGGGACCGCCGGACCAGCGGCGGGGTCGACGACCACGGGAAGTCGATCCAGGACTCGGTGCGGCGCCACACGTAGTCGGGTCGGATGACCGTCCTCGGCTTCTCGTAGATCACGGCCATCCTGGCCTCGGCCACATGGTCGGCGCAGAAGTCACGGACGATCTCGAGCGTCTTGCCGGTGTCGGCCACGTCGTCGGCGATCAGCACCTTCAGCCCGGCCAGGTCGACGGCGTCGGGCGTGGGTGGCAGCATGATCGGGACGTCGAGCCTCTCGTCGACGCCGGTGTAGAACTCCACGTTGATCGCGGACAGGTTCTTCACGTCGAGCGCGTAGCCGAGGCCCATCCCGAGGCCCAGGCCGCCGCGGGCGATGGAGAGCACCAGGTCGGGCTCGTAACCGCTGTCGACCACCTGCCGCGCCAGGTCCTGCACCGCGGTGCCGAACAGCTCGTACGTCAGGACCTCACGCTCAGTCGTCACAAGCGGATTGTGCCAGTCACGGCCGATGAGTCTCGACACGTGCGTCGCGACCTCGTACCTCGGTCGCGGCACTGGGAGAGACCTGGCTGGCTACGAGTCCGCTCCTACGTCGCGTCGTCGGCCATCACATCAAGCCCACTCGCGGCCAGCTCGTCGCGGACGACCGCGAACGCGACGCCCGAGCCGTAGCCCTTGCGGGCCAACATCCCCACCAGGCGGCGGGTGGCGGTGGTGGCGTCGACCCGGCTCAGCGAGCGCAGCTTCTTGCGCACCAGCGCCCGGGCCGCGGCCTCCTCGTCGGCCGGGTCGATCTCGTCGAGCGCGTCACGGGCCACCTCGTCGTCGATCCCCTTGCGGCGCAGCTCCTGGGCCAGGGCCCGGCGAGCCAGACCCTTGCCCGGCTGGCGACTGGCGATCCACGCCTTCGCGAACGCCTCGTCGTCGACCAGACCGACCTCCTCGAACCGGTCGAGGAGCCGGGTCGCGAGCTCGGGCGGCACGTTCTTCTTCGCGAGCTTGTCGCTCAGCTCCTTGCGGCTGCGCGCCTGACCGGTGAGTTGGTCGAGCAGGATCTTGCGCGCGACGGACTCGGGGTCCGCCTCGGGGACCTCGGAGACGGGGTCTTCCGGTGGGGGTGGTTTCGAGACAGGCGCCAGGGCGCCTTCCTCAACCACCGGAGCGGCGGCCGGGGCGGCGCGCTGGGTCCACGCGTCCACCCCGGCCGAGACGTCTCCGCGCCAGGACTCAGAAGCTGTCGACACCGACCGGCTCGGGCAGGTCGACGGTCGCTTCCTGGTCGACCTGCGGGCCGATGCCGAGCTTCTCGAGGATCTTCTTCTCGAGCTCGTTGGCGAGGTCGGGGTTGTCCTTGAGGAAGTTGCGGGAGTTCTCCTTGCCCTGGCCGAGCTGGTCGCCCTCGTAGGTGTACCAGGCACCGGCCTTGCGGACGAGGCCCGCCTCGACACCGACGTCGATCAGGCCGCCCTCGCGGCTGATGCCCTTGCCGTACATGATGTCGAACTCGGCCTGCTTGAACGGCGGGGCCACCTTGTTCTTCACGACCTTCACGCGGGTCCGGTTGCCGACCATGTCGGTGCCGTCCTTGAGCGTCTCGATGCGGCGCACGTCGAGCCGGACCGAGGCGTAGAACTTCAGCGCCTTGCCACCGGTGGTGGTCTCGGGCGAGCCGAACATGACGCCGATCTTCTCGCGCAGCTGGTTGATGAAGATCATCGTGGTGCCGGAGTTGTTGAGCGCACCGGTCATCTTGCGCAGCGCCTGGCTCATCAGCCGGGCCTGGAGGCCGACGTGGCTGTCGCCCATCTCGCCCTCGATCTCGGCGCGGGGCACCAGCGCCGCCACGGAGTCGATGACGATCAGGTCGAGCGCACCCGAGCGGATCAGCATGTCGGCGATCTCGAGCGCCTGCTCACCGGAGTCGGGCTGCGAGACCAGCAGGGCATCGGTGTCGACGCCGAGGTTCTTGGCGTAGTCGGGGTCGAGCGCGTGCTCGGCGTCGATGAACGCCACGACGCCGCCGGCCCGCTGGGCGTTGGCCACGGCGTGCAGGGCGACGGTCGTCTTGCCGGACGACTCCGGACCGTAGATCTCCACGACCCGGCCGCGCGGGAAGCCGCCGAGGCCGAGGGCGATGTCGAGGGCGATCGACCCGCTCGGGATGATCGCGAGCGGTGCCCGGACCTCGTCACCGAGCCGCATGACCGAGCCCTTGCCGAACTGCTTCTCGATGTTGGCGAGGGCGGCGTCCAGGGCCTTCTCGCGGTCTCCTCCAGCCATCAGCTGCTTCCTTTTCTGTCGGGGTGTGTCAGGCACATCGGCGACGCTAGAGTGAGCCACCGACAGCGCCTGATCAGCGCCGCCACCTCTGTGGAGAACCTCGCTCCGCGTCGTGCCTGTGGACACAACCTAGCCCGAACACCTGTTCGATCAGCGCAAGGGGCCGCGGCGTGTCGCGCGCCGGGACCGCAGCACGGAGGCCACGACCACGGCCGCCACGGTGAGCAGCGCGAGCACCAGCCAGCCGGCCGTGTAGTCGCGGTCGAGCAGCGTGGCGTTGTCGGAGCGTTCGCCGAACCGGCCGAGCACCGGGACCGCGAGCAGGGTCACCGAGCCGAGCACGACGAAGGCCACCACGGCGGGCGCCCGCGCGGCGCGCGGGAGGAGCCGCAGCGCGACCGCGCCGAGCAGGAGGGTCGCGCCGGCGAGGACCCCGTCGTGCAGCACGACGCCGACGACCAGCCAGGTCGCGGCGCCGACGAGCTGGTCGAGATCCTGACGCGTCAGGAGGAACCAGGCTCCGAACAGGCCGACGACCACGCCGACCGCTCCGATGACGGCCCTCACGCCGACACCTCCAGCCGGGTGACCCACTTGGTCTGGAGGACGCCGGGCCGGTTCGGCGCGATCAGGCGGGCCGGGTAGCCGTGGTCGAGCGCCAGCGGCTCGCCCTCGAGCGCCAGGGCCAGCAGGGTGCGGTCGTCGTCGGCGAAGTTCCCCTGCAGGACCGTCTCCCGGTAGGGGCCGGACTCCTGCAGCGAGACCACCAGCACGTCGCTCCCCGACGGGCCGCCGACCAGGTCGAGCAGGTCGCGCACCCGGACCCCGGACCACGTCCCGCTCGCGCTCCAGCCCTCGACGCATGCGATCGGCAGGGTCTCGGTCCGTTGCTCCATCGCGAGCAGCTCGTCGCGGGTGAAGGACCGCTCCTCGTCGCCGTACGCGACGCTGAACCGGTAGTCACCGCTCATGGCCGCCGGGGCGACCTTGGCGGCGGCGGCCGACTTGTTGATCGGGATGCCGGCCGGGCCGTCCCCGGAGCGGACGCCGAAGACCGACACCTTCCGCAGGATCGGCACCGTGCTGCCGGCGGTCGCCAGGACCGCGACCCCGGCGGCCACCCAGGTCGTGCGGAGCAGGCCGCGGCGGGAGAGGACGCCGGGCCGGGTCGCGGTGGGTCGGTCGTACGTCGTGTCCTCGACGTCGGAGGTCAGCGCGCCGCGGATGATCGGCAGCTTGACCGCGATGTGCACGAGCAGCGCACCGATGGTGATCCAGGCGATGGCGTAGTGGGTGGCCCGGAAGGAGAAGCTCCACGGGTACCACTGCGAGGAGTTCGCGAGGCCGGACGCGAGCTGGAAGATCGCCCCCGCGACCAGCACCGCGATCGACCCGCGCTCGAGCACCTCGAGGAGGAGCTTGCGCAGGCCCTTCGGGGGGCGGACGAACAGCCGCGGGTAGACGGTCCAGAGCTTCACCAGCAGCAGCGGGACCGACGCCGTGCCGGTGATGACGTGGAGTCCCTGGGTGACCCGGTAGCCCCACGACGGGCTGGTCGGGAACGGGATCGGCTGGGAGTGGTTCTGCGCGTAGTGGCTGATCAGGCCCGTGGCGAAGCAGATCGTGAAGCAGATGCCGAGCCACATCCCGACCCGGGCGGTGACCGCCGCGCTGCGCAACCGGGACGGGAAGTCCGCCTCGGTGGGGACCTTCACGGCCCGGCCAGCACGGCGCACCATCGCCCGCTCCGCTCGCGGAGATCGCTCACGGTCATGCCGGCCTTGTCGGCGATCTCGTGGATCACGTCGGCTCCCACCATCGACCAGCGGAAGGGACGACTCCTGGTCTGGTCACACTCGAGGGTGGCCCACACGGTGTGCAGTCCGGTGCCCGGCGAGCCGACCTCGACGACCACGCGGCCACGCGGGTGGAGCAGCTCGCTCACCCGGCGCAGCAGCCCGACCGGGTCGCCGCTGATGCCGATGTTGCCGTCGGCGAGGAGCGCGGTCTCCCAGCGGCCCTCGCCCGGCAGCGTGTCGTAGACGTCGCGGACGATGGCGGAGGCGCCGCGATCACGGGTCCGCCGGACGGCCTCGTGGACGACGTCGATGCCGAGCACCGTGTGCCCGAGCTCGACGAGGCGGGCGCTGAGCCGGCCCGGGCCGCAGCCGATGTCGACGGTCGCGCCGACGCACTCGTCGAGGAGCAGGTGGTCGGCCTCGTCGGCCTCCCGCGTCCAGCTGTCCATGGGGAGCAGCTGGGGCAGGTCGGCGATGCCGACGACCGAGCAGGGGTGACCCCGAAGGGCACGGGAGAACACGGCGGAGAACGAGTCGGGGCGCAGCTCGGCGGTCATCGCGCACCCCAGGCCCGGGCGAAGTGGCTGCCGGGCACGGCGGCCGCGACCGCGTCGGCGTCCGCGACCGTGTCGACGTCGCGCAGCGTCCGTGCCGCGCCCACGTCGAGGCCCTCGCCGACGAGCGCGCGCCGGGTGTCGTCGTACGTCGTGGGCGCCGACATGGGTACGTCGTGCAGCGACCGGGCGGCGGTGGGGCGGCGGAGCGCGAGCACCCACCAGCCGCCGTCCTCGGCGGGGCCGAGCACGGCGTCGTGCTCGTCGGTCGCCGCGGCGACCTCGGTCAGCAGGGCCGGGGTGAGCTGCGGGGTGTCCATGCCGACCTGGACGACCGGTCCCCCGGGCGGGACGTCGAGGTGGGCGTTGGCGAGCCGCTCGGCGAAGGTGCTCCCCCGCTGGCGGGCCACCGACCAGCCCTCGGCGGCGCGGGCCAGCTCGTCGCCGCGGACGGAGTCGGCGAAGTCGCCGGACAGCGAGAGCAGGCAGGCGTCGGGGCCGAAGCCCGCATGGCAGGCGGCCATCGTGTCGAGCAGTGCGGCGGCCGCGATCTCGGCGGCCGCGGCCATGCCGATCTCGGCGCCCAGCCGGGTCTTCACCCGGCCGGCGACCGGCGCCTTCGCCACGACGAGCACGCGTGCCCCGGTCATGAGAGGACGCGCCAGAAGTCCCGGGCGGTGCGCAGCGTGCCGCGGACGGACCCCGAGACCTTGGAGCGGGTCCCGACCGCGCGGGGGCGGTAGGACACGTCGCGCTCGGCCAGCCGCCAGCCGGCGTGCGTCGCCTTCTGAAGAAGTTCCACGGGGTATCCGAACCTCCGGTCGAGTACGTCGAGAGCAAGGAGTTCGTCGCGACGGCTGATCCGGATTGGGGCGATGTCGTGGGCGTCCATGCCGATCCGGCGGCGCAGCCACCACACGATCATGCTGTTGCCGAGGCGGGCGTGCCAGGGCCAGACCCCGCGCGAGACCGGACGGCGCCGGCCGACGGCCAGGTCGGCCCGCCCGGAGCTCACGTCGTCGAGCATCGGCAGCAGCTCGGCGGGGTCGAAGGAGTCGTCGCCGTCCATGAAGGCGACGTAGTCACGCGTCGCGGCGAGCAGGCCCGCGTGCACGGCGGCGCCGTACCCCGGGGTCGACTCGGCGACCACCGTGGCGCCGAGCCGGCGGGCCACCTCGGCGGTGTCGTCGGACGACCCGTTGTCGACCACGATGACCGCGAACTCCGCCGGGACGGTCGGCAGCAACGCGGCGAGCGCGGGGGCTTCATCGCGGCACGGAAGGATCAGATCGCAGACGGGCTCCATGGCACTCAAGGTAGGGGTGCCCCTCTAGGGTCGGTCGCATGCCGACGAGAGCCAGGGGCACCTGGGCACCCTGGATCGGGCTCGTCGTGGCACTGCTGCTGGTGCTCGTCGCGTTCGTCGTGCCGCCGCTCTTCGACTGGCAGGTGTGGGCGCGCGCCCCGCGGAGTCTCGGGACCGGGGAGCTGCCGCCGCTGCACGGCTACTGGGAGCCGAAGCTCCTCGGCGCCGGCACGCTGCCGGCGATCGCGCTCGCGGTGCTGGGCTGGCGCTACGCCGTCGACCTGGCCGACCGGCTGTCCTGGCGCCGGTTGCTGCTGGTGTCGTACGTCGTGGGGCTCGCCTGGCTGCTCGCGCTGGCCCTCGTCGACGGGACGTCCGGGATCTCACGGGTGCTCGGCGACGAGTACGAGTACCTGCGCTCGGCGCGGGCCGTGACCGACGTGCACCAGCTGCTCACGACGTACGTCGACCGGATCCCCTCCTCCGCGCCCGACAACTGGCCGACCCATCCGGCCGGCCACCCGCCGGGGGCGCTGCTGTTCTTCGTGGGCCTGGTGAAGGTCGGGCTGGGCGGCGACCTCGCCGCCGGCCTGGTCGTCACCGTGATCGCCGCGAGCACCGCGCTGGCCGTCCTGGTGACGTTGCGCGCCCTCGGCGCCGAGGCGATGGCCCGGCGTGCGGCGCCGTTCCTCGTGCTCACGCCGGCCGCGGTCTTCATGGCCGTGTCGGCCGACGCCGTGTTCGCCGCCCTGGCGGCCTGGGGCCTGGCCTGCCTGGCGATCGGCGCCCGCTCCGCCACCCGCGGACGGTGCGTCGCCTGGTCGGCGCTCGCCGGACTGCTGCTCGGCTACGCCACCCTGATGTCGTACGGCGTGCCGCTGCTCGGCCTGGTCGCGGTCGCGGTCCTGGTCGCGGCCCGGTCCTGGCTGCCGCTGCCCGTCTCGGCGGTGACCGCCCTCCTGGTGGTGCTGGCCTTCGCCGCCGGCGGGTTCTCCTGGTGGGAGGCCTACCCGGTGCTCAACGACCGCTACTGGGACGGCGTCGCCGCCGACCGGCCCGCGTCGTACTGGCTGTGGGGCAACCTCGCCGCGCTGGTCGTCTGCGCCGGCCCGATGCTCGGCGCCGGGCTCGCCCAGGTCGTCGGGCTGCGGCGGCGGGCCGACCGGGTGGTGCTGCTGCTCGTCTCCGCCACGGCGGCCGCGATCGTGGTCGCCGACCTGTCCCGGATGAGCAAGGCCGAGGTCGAGCGGATCTGGCTGCCGTTCGTGCCGTGGCTGCTGCTCTCGACGGCGCTGCTGCCCGAGCGCTGGCGGCGGGCTGGCGTGCTGGTGCAGGTCGTGAGTGCGCTGGTCGTGCAGCAGCTGCTGTACACGAGCTGGTGATCACGCCCGCAGCGGCGCCGTCGCGAACTCCCGGAGCCCGTCGGCGGGGCGGATCGAGGCGCTGAAGCCGAGCTCGGCCCGCGCCCGCTCGGGCGAGGCCACGATGTGCCGCACGTCGCCGAGGCGGTAGCCGCCGGTGACCTCGGGCGCGACGCCCGACGTGGTGCCCGCGCCGACCATCTCGGCCACCTGCAGGATCGGGATCGGCTCGCCGGACGCGACGTTGTAGGCGTCGTACCTCCCCGCATCCGAGGCGACCACGGACTCCAGCGCGGCGACGTTGCAGCGTGCGACGTCGGCGACGTGCACGAAGTCGCGCATCTGGCCGCCGTCCTCGTAGACCTGCGGCGCTGCGCCGCGCTCCAGCGAGGAGCGGAACATCGCGGCGACGCCGGAGTACGGCGTGTCCCGCGGCATGCCGGGCCCGTAGACGTTGTGGTACCTCAGCGCCACCGCCGACGCGTCGGCCTGACGGACCCAGGCGGAGGTGTAGTGCTCCTGGGCGACCTTGCTGGCGGCGTACGACGAGCGCGGGTCGAGGCGCGCGGTCTCGTCGACGAGCGCCCAGCCCAGCACGGCGCCGCAGGCCGGGCAGTGGTTGTCGAAGTCGCCTCCGTCGAGGGCCGCGCGGGTGCGCGGCGGCGGGGCCTGGTCGCCGTGCTCGGGACAGGTGTAGCGGCCCTCGCCGTAGACGACCATCGACGACGCGAGCACCAGCCGGCGCACCCCCGCCTCGTGCATCGCGGCCAGCAGGACGGCGGTGCCGAGGTCGTTGTGGCCGGCGTAGGCGGGCAGGTCGCCGACCTTCACACCCGCGCCGACCACGGCCGCCTGGTGGCAGACCGCGTCGACGCCGTCGAGCAGGTCGCCCCAGCGGTCGGCGTCGCGGACGTCGAGCCGGTGGGTGCCGTCCGGCGCCGCCGAAGACCCGTGCGCCATCGGCAGCATCAGGTCGACGCGGACCACCTCGTGACCGTCGCCCTCGAGCGCCGCGCCGATCGCCGTACCGATGAAGCCGGCGGAGCCGGTGAGCAGGACCTTCACGCGCCGGGCACCTCGTAGGTCAGGTCGATGCCGTCGGCCCAGGTGGAGCAGGAGCAGCCGTCGGGGTCGGGGATGGTCTCGATGGTGCGCGTCAGGATCCCGGTCAGCCGCTCGAGGTTCGCCTTGAAGAGCGCGAACACCTCTTCCTGGCCGACGCCCTCACCGGTCTCGGCGCCGGCGTCCATGTCGGTGACGAGCGCGATCGCCGTGTAGCACTGCCGCATCTCGCGGGCCAGCGCCGCCTCGGGGTGGCCGGTCATGTTGATCAGCGACCAGCCCTCACCGGCATAGCTGCGCGACTCCGCGCGGGTCGAGAAGCGCGGGCCCTCGATGATCACCATCGCTCCCCCGGACTTGATCACCGGGTCGGCGGCGGTGACCGTGGCGGACAGCCGGTCGCAGTAGGGATCGCCGAAGGGCAGGTGCACGGCGCCGGTCTCGACGTACGACGGGATCCGGCGGTAGGTGCGGTCGACCAGCTGGTCGGGCACCACGATGTCGCCGGGCGCCACCTCGGGCCGCAGCCCGCCGACCGCGCAGGGCGCGAGCACCTGGCGCACGCCGAGCGAGCGGAGCGCCCAGAGGTTGGCGCGGTACGGGATCGCGTGGGGCGGGAACTCGTGGTGCGGTCCGTGCCGCGGGAGGAACGCGACCGTGCGGCCCGCGACGGTGCCGACCGCCACCGGGGCCGACGGTGCGCCGTACGGCGTCTCGACGGTGTGTTCCTCGGGATCGTCGAGGAACGAGTAGAACCCGGTCCCCCCGATCACGGCGATGTCAGCGATCGTCATGGGCTCACCCTGCCAGCCGGGGCTCAGCGTTCGCTGGGCGGGAGCTCGAGGACGCTCCAGACCGCGCGCCAGACCTCCTTGGGCGGCACCCCCGCGGCCAGCGCCTGCGACGCGGTCCGGCCGCCGAGCTCGCCGATGACGAACATGTCCGCCCACGAGCGGGAGTACGCCGGGCCGAGTGCGTGGTCCATCCGCGCCCAGAACTCGGTGTGCCTCATCGGCGCCTCGCCCGCACGTCCAGCCAGGGCTGGCCGGTCTCGGCGCCGTTGTCGTGGCGCACGTGGTCGACCTCCCAGCCGGATGCCTCGAGGGTGGCGCGAAGCGGCTCCTCGCGCCAGAACGTGAAGTGCCGGGCGCCGGACACCTGGCCGTGCGTCGACCAGGCCTCGCCCTCGCCCTCCTTGACCGTGAAGCGCAGCAGCCCGCCGGGGGTGGTGGCGTCGGCCAGGCGCCGGAGCACGGCCGGCAGGTCGGCGCGCGTCACGTGCAGCAGCGACGCGTTGGCCCAGACCGCGTCGTACGGCGTGCCCGGGTGCCGCGGGTCGTCGAGGTCGTCGGTCAGCGGGTCGAGCACGTCGGCGTCGTGGCCCTCGTCGCGCATCAGCTCGACGAAGCCGGGGGTGATGTCGGTGCGCCGGACACTCAGCCCGGCGTCCTCCAGCGCGCGGGCGTCGCGGCCCGGACCGCTGCCGATCTCGAGCACCCGCCCGCCGGCCGGGAGCGCGGCGGCGAAGTCGTCGAGGGCCGCGCGCACGAGGGCCGGCATCGCGGCCGTGCCGTCGCGATAGGCAGCGGCCGACCCGTCGTACGCCTCGACCGTCGCGCGCACCACCGCTCCGCGGACGTCGTAGAGGTGGTGGACCAGGTCGTGGAGGTGGTAGCGGCCGATGCTCTCGACCGTGAACTCGCTGCCGTTGCTGCGGATGCCGCGCCGGCTCCACGCGCCGGGCGGCACGTCGTCGTAGCGCTGGGCGACGGCGATCGCGGCGTCCATCAGCTCGACGGAGACGACGGCCGGGTCCTGCTCGCCGTACCGCTCCCGGACGGCGGTCTCGTCCTGGTCCCAGTTGGGGAAGTGCGGGTCGTCCTGGTCGAGCATCAGCCCGACGCGCAGGTCGAAGATGCGGTTGACGTCGCGGACGTGGCAGGCGTACTCGAGCACCGACCAGGTGCCGGGCTCCGGGCGGCGGGCGACGTCGGACGCCTCCAGCACCGCCTCCCAGCTGGTCGCGTTGTCGCGGATGACCTCACCGATGCGGTCGGCCGTGACCCGGTCGGCCTCGAAGCCGCACTCGGGGCACGGCTGGTCCAGCACCCACGTCCAGTCCTTGGTGTCCGGCGCGATGGCGCTCTCGCTGGTCATGGCCACATCCTCCCAGCCCGGTCGCGCCGGCCGCGCGCGAGTTCCCGCCATGGTCCGCGAAGATGGCGCCATGACCGACGTGCGCCACGCCACCGAGGCCGACCTGCCTGCGATCAAGGCGATCTACGACGACGAGGTGCGCCACGGCATCTCGACGTTCACGATCGAACCGCCGGGCCTCGACTACTGGCGTGAGCGGCTCGAGAGCACGCATCCCGGCGACCACGTGCTGGTGGCGACCGACGGCGACGCCGTCCTCGGCTACGCCTACTCCGGCAGCTACCGGCCCCGCGAGGCCTACGCCCGCACCCGGGAGACGTCGGTCTACCTCGCCGACAGCGCTCGGGGTCGCGGGGTCGGGCGCAGGCTGTACGACGACCTGCTCGCGCTGATGGCGGGCGACGGCGTGCACCTCGTGGTCGCGGTGGTCGCCGTGCCCAACCCGGCCAGCCAGGCGCTGCACGTCGCCTGCGGCTTCACGCGCGCCGGCGTCCTGCACGAGGTCGGCCACAAGCTCGGCCGCTGGATCGACACCGAGCTGTGGGAGCTGCGGGTCAGGTGAGCAGCAGCTTGTCGAGTCGTCGCCGCACGACCAGCAGGCCGACGAGCCCCATCGCGACCAGGTAGACAACGGAGACGGCGCTCCCCCACGACAGCGCCCCGGTGGTCAGCTCACGGCAGAGCACGACCCCGCGGTAGAGCGGGGTGAGCTCGACGACCCAGCGCAGCACCACCGGAAAGGCGGTGACCGGGAAGAACGTCGCCGAGAAGAGGAACATCGGCAGCGTCGCGAGGGTGATGTACTCGAAGTCCTGCCAGGACCGCATGAACGTCGTGAGCGCCATGCAGACGCCGCCGAAGGCGAGCCCGATCAGCAGTGCTGCCGGGACGACCAGCAGCGCCCACCACGAGCTGACGAGGTCCATCGCGAGCATCACGACGAGGAAGCCGGCGGCGTAGATGCCACCGCGCAGCAGCGACCAGCTCAGCTCACCGCGGGCGATGTCCATCGTGGTCAGCGGCGTTGCGAGCATCTGGTCGAAGAGCTTGTTGTACTTCAGCTTGAAGAAGAAGTTGAACGTCGAGTCCATGATCGTGCCGTTCATCGCCGACGCGGCCAGCATGCCCGGCGCGACGAAGTCGGCGTACGGGATGGTCTCGCCGTTGAACTCGAACCCGGTCACCAGCTGGCCGACGCCAACGCCGATCGAGAACAGGTAGAGGACGGGCTCGAGGAAGCCGCTGACGAAGATGTACCAGCCCCGGCGGTAGGCGAGGAAGTTGCGGTAGAGCAGCAGGCCGGCGGCGTCGCCGGGCGAGAGCGGTGAGCGGGCGGAGCGGCCGACCGAGGTCGTGAGGATCGACATGGGCTAGCTCACCATCCGCTTCGTCAGCCGGCGCACGGCCCAGAACCAGCCGAGCAGCGCGAGCACCGCGAGATAGGCGACGTGGACGGCGACCATCGACCAGTCGACCTGGCCGAGGGTGAACATCCGGGTCAGGTCGACGCCGTGCCACAGCGGGGTCGCCTTGGCCAGCACCTCCATCCACCGGTCGAGGTTGGCGACGGGGAAGAAGGCGCCCGAGAAGAGGAACAGCGGGATCAGCCCGAGCCGGTAGACGAGCGCGAAGGGGCTCTCGTTCTTGAGCCCCGCCGAGAGCGCGTAGACCGGGGTCGCGAACGCCAGCCCGACCAGCAGCTGGACGAGGAACGCGACGAGCGCGCCACCCGCGGAGGCGAAGACCCCGAACGGCGCCATCACGACCACGAACACCGCGCACGACAGCGCGACCCGGAACAGCACGAAGCCGAGGTGGGCCAGGATCACCTCGGGGACGCCCAGCGAGGTCGCGGTCATCCCGAAGTAGGTGCGGTGCCACTTGACCATGCCCATGACCGGGTAGGTGACCTCGCCGAAGACGATCGTCATCGCCTGGGAGGCGAGCAGGCCGGGAGCGACGAAGTCGAGGTACGACGTGGCGCCCTCGAGCTGGCTGGGGTCGCCCTGGATGAAGCCCCCGAGCAGCACCCCCATCGCGAGCACGTAGAGCAGCGGGCTCACGAAGGACGTGATGACACTGCCCTTCCAGGTGCGCTTGTAGAGGATCGCCCAGTAGTCGAACATCCGGGCGGCGCCCGCGATCGGGTTGGAGGGAGCGGTGCTCCGGACGTCGTCGGCCATCAGTCGACCAGGGTCCGGCCGGTGAGGCGGAGGAACACGTCCTCGAGCGTCGACCGTCGGACGAGCGTGGCGACCGGCTCGAGGCCGCGCTCGTGCACCTGGGCGATCGTCTCCTCGCCGTCGGCGGTGTAGAGCAGCAGCCGGTCGGGCAGCACCTCGATCCGCTCGGCGAGGTCGGCGACCTTGCCGGCGATCGCCTCGTGGCTGTTGCCGATCTCGGCGACGCCGAACCGCAGCTCGGCGACCTCGCGCGTGGAGTGCTCGGCGATCAGGCTCAACGGCGAGCCCTCGGCGACGATCAGGCCCTTGTCCATGACCACGAGCCGGTCGGTCAGCTGCTCGGCCTCGTCCATGTAGTGGGTGGTGAGCACCAGCGTCACGCCCTGCTGCTTGAGCCGGAACAGCCGGTCCCACACGACGTGGCGGGCCTGGGGGTCGAGCCCGGTGGTCGGCTCGTCGAGCAGCAGCACCTCGGGTCGGTTGACCAGGCTGCGGGCGATCGTCAGCCGGCGCTTCATGCCGCCGGACAGGTCCTCGACCTTGCTCGCGATCGCCTCGTGGCTGTTGCCGGCCTCGGCGACGCCGAACCGGAGCTCGGCGACCTCGCGGGTGGAGTGCTCGGCGATCAGGCTCAGCGGCGAGCCCTCGGCGACGATCAGCCCCTTGTCCATGACCACCAGCCGGTCGGTGAGCTGC
>JAOPXG010000241.1 GCA_025965275.1 Nocardioides sp. | reverse complement strand
GCAAGAGTTACGGCGGCCATAGCGAAAGGGAAACACCCGGTCCCATCCCGAACCCGGAAGTTAAGCCTTTCAGCGCCGATGGTACTGCAACCGAGAGGCTGTGGGAGAGTAGGACGCCGCCGGACATACACTCCGTAGGGGCCACCGTTTGGTGGCCCCTACGTTCATTTACGCACGTCATTGACGCACCTCAGGGTGCAGGAGCAGGAGCAGCAGTCGTGGCCGAGCAGCGTCGCAACCAGCGTCCCTCGAGCGGCAAGCCCACGGGTGGGCGCCCGACGAGCGGCAAGCCCACCAGTGGCGGCAAGCCCGCGGCCGGCAAGAAGCCGGACAGCAAGCGTCCCTCCTCCGGCGGCGCCAACAGCGGCGGCAATCGCAGCAGCTCGGCGAAGTCGGACGAGCGCTCGCAGCGCTGGACGCCCGGCTCCGACCGCCGCGACGCCCGTCCCGCCCGCGGCGGCGACCGCCCCGGTCGCAAGAGCGACTGGAAGCGGCCCGCGGACAAGCAGGCCGAGCGCACCGCCGAGCAGGCGCTCTACGACGGTCCCGAGCTGCCCGAGGAGATCACCGGAGGCGAGCTGGACCGCGCGATCACCGCCCAGCTCAAGGGCCTGCCGGAGAAGCTGGCCGCCCGCGTCGCCCGACACCTCGCCGCCGCCGGCATGGTGCTCGAGGACGACCCCGAGACGGCCTACCAGCACACCCTCGCCGCCCGGTCCCGTGCTCCCCGTCTCGCGGTCGTCCGTGAGGCCACCGGCGAGGCGGCCTACGCCGCCGGCCACTACGCCGAGGCGCTGGCGGAGCTGCGCGCCGCCAAGCGGATGAACGGCGCCACGGCCTACCTGCCGATCATGGCGGACTGCCACCGCGCCCTGGGCAAGCCCCAGGAGGCGCTCAAGCTCGCCAAGAGCCCGTCGGTCGCGAACTTCTCCCCGGAGGCCAAGGCCGAGATGACGATCGTCGAGGCCGGCGCGCGTCGCGACCTCGGCCAGATGGACGCAGCGCTGCGCACGCTCGAGCTCGCGCCGCTCCTGTCGAAGAGCCGGTCGCCGTGGGTGGTCCGGCTGCGCTATGCCTATGCGGACACGCTCGAGGCCGCGGGTCGCGACAACGACGCCCTCACCTGGTTCCACCGCACGTACGCGATCGACAGCGACGAGCTGACCGACGCCGACATCCGCGCCGAGGCGCTCGAGAAGCGCCTGGGCTGAGCGGGTTTCCTGTCGGCGGGAGTGGGCAGGATGGGCTCGGCCCCCGGCTGTGGCCGGGGCTGACCCCGGTCCTGTCCGCGGGTTGTACTCGACCACATTCCGCGAGGAGGACAGGATGCTGCGTTTCTCGGGTGCCGGCGTCAGCGATGTCGGTTACGTGCGTCCGCACAACGAGGACTCGGGCTTCCACGGCCCGTACGTCGCGCTGGTCGCAGACGGGGTCGGCGGCGCCGCCGCGGGCGAAATCGCCTCGGCGACGACGGCGTACGTCGTGTCGGCCACCGCGCTCGCCCGGTTCGGCGAGGATCCCGCCGAGGTCCTCGGTGACGCCGTCGCCACCGCGCGGGTGAGCCTGCGGGCCGGCGTGCGCGACGACTCCGAGCGCGCGGGGATGGCCACGACCCTGTCCGCGGTGGTGTGCGACGGTCGGCGGGTGGTCCTCGGCCACGTCGGCGACAGCCGGGCCTACCGCTACCGCGGCGGCGAGCTGCGCCGCGTGTCCCACGACCACACGTACGTCCAGCACCTGATCGACACCGACCAGCTGAGCCCCGAGGAGGCGCCCCGGCACCCGTGGCGCAACGTGGTGATGCGCTCCCTCGACGGGGGGCCCGAGACCGGGATGGGCGACCCCGACCTGGTCGACCTCGAGGCGGAGGTGGGCGACCGGCTGCTGCTCTGCACCGACGGGTTGACCGACCTGGTCGACGAGGAGCGGATCGCGGAGCTGATGCGGCTCGCTGACCCGCACTCGGCGGCCGCCGTGCTGACCCAGTCGGCGCTGGTGGCCGGCGGCAAGGACAACATCACGTGCGTGGTGCTCGACGTGGTCGACGGTCCGGTCGTCGTGGGAGACGGCCAGCTGCTGGGAGCCGTGCGCGAGATCGCCAACATCGTCGACCCGGGAGCCGTGCGGCTGCGACACTCCTCGGCATGAGCGATGTCCGGAGGCCGGCCCTCGAGGGGACGGTGGCCGTCCGCGACGACCGGCGGCTGAGCTTCGCCGAGTACGGCTCCCGTCGGGGGGCAGCGATCGTCTGGATGCACGGCACGCCCGGTGCCCGACGCCAGATCCCGCTCGAGGCCCGGCAGTACGCCGCTCGGCGGGGGGTCCGCATCATCGGCCTCGACCGGCCCGGCATCGGGTCCTCGACGCCGTACCTCTATCCCGACATCCTCGACTGGACCCACGACCTCGAGCTGTTCCTGGACACCCTCGCGATCGACACGGTGCGGATGATCGGCCTCTCCGGAGGCGGTCCGTACGCGCTGGCCGCCGGTGCGGCGCTGCCCGACCGCGTGCACGGCGTCGGTGTGCTCGGCGGGGTGGCGCCGACCCGCGGCGTCGACGCGGTCGACGGCGGCGTCATCCAGCTCGCCGTCCACCTCGCACCGTTCCTGTCGCTGGCCCGGGTGCCGCTCGGCATCGGCCTCACCCAGGGCATCCGGCTGGTGAAGCCGCTGGCGGGCCCGGCCCTGGACCTGTACGCCGCCCTGCAGCCGCCGGGGGACAAGAACCTGCTCGCGCGTCCCGAGTTCAAGGCGATGTTCCTCGACGACCTGCTCAACGGGAGCCGGTTCCAGACCTCGGCGCCGATCAACGACCTGCTGCTCTTCACCCGGCACTGGGGCTTCGACGCGGCCGACGTGCAGGTCCCGGTGCGCTGGTGGCACGGGGACGACGACCACATCGTCCCGTTCCGCCACGGTCAGGCGGTGGTCGACCGGCTCCCGGACGCCACGATGCGGGTGATCGACGGCGAGAGCCACCTCGGCGGGCTCGGCATCGCCGAGGAGGTCATCGCCACGCTGATGGAGCTCGGCCCCCGGCGGACCGGAACCTCAGCCGTCAAACGCTGAACACTGGCATTCACGCGTCTCATGCGCCACAATGGTGCACACAACTACATGCTTGTCACTTGGACGACCACATCTTCCGTGAAATCGCTGGGGAAGGCGCACTTCGCGCTGGAGATGAAGGAGGTCACGGTGACCGCACGCATTGCCACCCGCACCGCGACGAGGGGCGTTCTCTACGTCCACTCAGCGCCGTCAGCGCTGTGCCCGCACATCGAGTGGGCCGTCGGCGGTGTCCTCGGCGTGCCCGTGAGCCTGGACTGGACGCCGCAGTCGGCCCAGTCCGGCACCTACCGCGCCGAGCTGTCCTGGTCCGGTGACGCCGGCTCCGCCGCTGCCGTGGCGTCCGCGCTGCGCGGCTGGAACCAGCTCCGCTTCGAGATCACCGAGGAGCCGACGCCGTCCTCGGAGGGCGCCCGCTACTCCTACACCCCCGAGCAGGGCGTCTTCCACGCCGTGACCGGGCTGCACGGCGACATCATGATCCCGGAGGACCGGCTGAAGGCCGCCGTGGTGAAGGCGGCGCTGGGCGACACCACGATGCT
>JAOPXG010000220.1 GCA_025965275.1 Nocardioides sp. | reverse complement strand
TGAGACCACGAAGGGGTACACGATGAGTACCACTGTCGACACCAGTCACCAGAGCATGATCCTCACCATCGACGAGGCGGCGGCCTACCTCGCCATCCCGAAGGCGACGCTGTACACCTGGCGAACTCGCCGCGCCGGATTCGGACCACGCGCCGTGAAGATGGGCGGTTGCCTGCGCTACCGCCGCGCGGACCTCGACGCGTGGATCGTCGAGCATCTCGAGCCCACGGCAGGCGAGTAGGCCATGGCCAGGCCACCACTCCCCCTCGGCACCTGGGGGACCATCACCACCGAGAAGATCCGCGACGGCAGCTATCGAGCACTGACCCGGTTCCGTGACACCGACGGCAACACTCGTCGTGTCACTGCGACTGGTTCGAGCAAGGCGGCTGCGGAGCGATCGCTTCGAGACGTCCTCGGCGCGCGCACCGCGCCAGCAGGTGAGCTCCTCACGGCAGAGACCCGGCTGATCGACCTCGCCAATCTGTGGATCACTGGTCTCGAGGCTGAAGGACGAATCGAGCAGACCACCATCAACGAGTACCGCCGGGTGCTGGACAACCTGGTGCTACCCAGTGTCGGCGGGCTGAAGGTCCGCGAGGCCACCACCGGGCGGCTGGACCGGCTCCTGCTGAGGTTGCGCGATCAGAGCGTCAACCGGCAACGCAAGGCCAAGGTCGTCCTCGGGGCCATGCTCGACCTCGCGGTCCGTCACGACGCGATCCCGACGAACCCGGCCCGCGCGACGAGCCGGGTGTACCGACCCAAGCAGGAGACCAAGGCCCTGCGGGTCGAGGACTTGATCGAGATCCGCGCCGCCGTACGCCGGTGGGTCAACGCAGACCGTTCGGGCCCCAAGGCCACCGGCGACATGGCCGACATCATCGACCTGATGCTCGCCACCGGTTGCCGCATCGGCGAGATCCTCGCCTTGCAGTGGAGTGACCTGGACCTCGATGGCGATCTGCCCACCCTCACGGTGTCGGGCACGATCAAGACCGAGACCGGAAGGGGCACGTATCGCAAGCCCACGCCGAAGTCGGACGCCAGCCGCCGAACCGTGGTGCTGCCTCGGTTCGCGGCCGAGTTGCTCCGCGTGCGCCGGGAGTTCGCGACACCCAACGAGAACGACGCCGTCTTCGTTACCCGCAACGGCACGTGGCATCAGGTCGTCAACATCGAGCGGCGGTGGCGGCAGATCCGCAAGGACAGCGGCTTTGAGTGGGTGACCCCTCACACGTTCCGCAAGACGGTGGCGACGCTGATCTCGGAGGCCACAACGTCAGAGCTCGCCTCGCGTCAGCTCGGCCACTCCTCGAGCCAGGTCACTCGAGACCACTACATCGCCAAACCGCCGGTCTCAGCCGACCTCTCCGGGCTCCTCGAGCGGTTCGCTGAGAGCGACGACGCGAGCTCGGATTCGTAGGCCTCGAAATCGTTTACGACTAGTAAACGACCATCTGAGGATCCACGTCAAAACAAAAACCGCCTCTGCCCCGCGTTTCCGCAGGTCAGAGGCGGTTTGTGGTCGGGCTGACAGGATTTGAACCTGCGACCCCTTGACCCCCAGTCAAGTGCGCTACCAAGCTGCGCTACAGCCCGAACGGCCTTCTCTCGAAGGCCGCGTGAACCTTATCGCAGCAGGCACCCGGTTTCGGAATCGGGCTCAGCCCATCGACTTCTGACCGTCGATCGTCTCGCGGAGGATGTCGGCGTGGCCGGCGTGCTGCGCGGTCTCGGCGACGATGTGCACGAAGACCCGGCGCGCCGACCAGCGGCCGCCCGGCTCGAACCACGGCGCCTCGGGAAGCGGCTGGCTCGCGTCGAGGTCCACGCTGCGCACCAGCTCGTCGGTGGCCGCGGCGGTCTCCTGGTAGGCCGCCACCAGGCCGTCGAGGGTCTCGCCGTCGACCATGCGGAAGCCGTCCTGGTACTCGAGCACCCGGGCCGGCGGGTTGCTCCAGTCGACGTTCGCCCAGTCGATGTCGGGCTGCTCGGCCGGTCCGTTGACGACGAAGTCGGCCCAGTTCCTCTCGACGGCGGTGACGTGCTTGACCAGACCGCCGAGGCAGAGCTCGCTGACGGTCGGACGAGAGGCGGCCTGCTCGTCGGTCAGGCCGTCGACGGTGTGGAGGAACAGCGCCCGGTGCTTGTGCAGGGTGTCGAGCAGGTCGGCGCGTTCTCCGGGGGTGATCTGGTTCGTGGTCATGACAGGACTCTAGGAACGACTCAGGTCAGTTCGTGACCTCAATCAGCAGAGACTTCGGCGGAGTCGTCCGAGACCTTCAGCGAGGACGTGTCGACGGCCACGAACGCCGCGGCGGGGATCCGCTTGAGGTCCTCGATCAGCCGCTCCGGCCAGTGGGAGCTCTGCTCGCCCTGGAAGAACCACGGCGATCCGTTGTCGGCGAGCACCACGCCGTAGGTCTTCATCGCCTCGATCACGCTCACGGCGTACGGCGAGAAGCCCTGCGTCGAGAAGCCCGCCTTCAGCCGGAAGCGCGCGCCCATCGGCGGATAGGCCAGGCTCGACCTCGATCCGGCGTCGTGCCGCGCCGGCCAGAGGTGGTGCTTGCTGGAGACGTCGGTCGTGAAGCGGATCGCGTGGTCGATGTCGTCGGCCTTGACCTCGTTCCACCGCAGCAGCCCCGGCAGGATCGGCAGGCCGGCGGCGTCCGCGGAGGTCCAGCCCTCGGGCCGCAGGTCGTTGCTCGTCAGCGACCACACGGCGCCCGAGCCGGCCCGCCAGCGGCCGTCGCGGATCCGGGTGTTCCAGGTCTCGTAGAGCGTGCAGGTCCCCGCGTCGACGACGATCGCGTGCTTGTCGCCGTCCGACCCGCGGCCGCCCTCGATCCGGGTGTCGGCGCCGAGCGGGTAGCGGACCCGGTCGCTCTCGCCGGCGTAGTCGAACCGGACCGACACCTTCCGGTGCGACGACTTCACGACCGTGATCGGGATGCCGTAGTCGGGGCCGTCGCCGTACGACGGTCCGAAGTCCGGGTGCAGGTCGACACCGGTCGACATGTGCGAGAGCCACTGCCGGCTGCGGGCGTGCACCGGCAGCCCGCTGACGTCGGCGTGCCACCAGTTGTCGGCCGGGAACTCCGAGCACGACGTGCCCGCGATCGGCTTCGCCGGAGCAGGGACGGGCGCAGGCGCGGCCCCGGCCACCGCCGGGACGGCGACCACGGCTGCGCCGAGCAGGGCGACGAGCGAGCTTCGCATCCGTCGACCGTAACGCGACCGCTACCTCTTGCGCTTCTCCCGCGGGCGCTGCTGCAGCACGATCGGGGTGCCGACGAAGCCGAACTCCTCGCGCAGGCGACGCTCGATGAAGCGCTCGTAGCCCGCGTCCAGCTTGCCGCTGGTGAAGAGCACGAACGTCGGCGGGGCGGTCGAGGCCTGGGTCCCGAAGAGGATCTTGGGCTGCTTGCCGCTGCGCACCGGGTGCGGGTGCTCCGCGACCAGGCGGCCGAGGAAGCCGTTGAGCGCACCCGTCGTGATGCGGGTCTCCCAGCCCTCGATCGCGCGCTCGAGCGCGGGGACCAGCCGGTCGACGTGCCAGCCGGTGCGGGCGGTGATGTTGATCCGCGGCGCCCACTGCACCTGCACGAGCTCGCGCTCGATCTCGCGGTCGAGGTAGTAGCGGCGCTCCTCGTCGACGAGGTCCCACTTGTTGAAGGCGATGACCAGCGCCCGGCCGGCCTCGCGGACCGTCTGGAGGATCCGGACGTCCTGCTCCGACAGCGGCTGCCCGCCGTCGACGACCAGGACGGCCACCTCGGCGCGGTCGATCGCGGTGGAGGTGCGCAGCGACGCGTAGTACTCGTGCCCGGACGCCTCCTTGACCCGCTTGCGGATGCCTGCGGTGTCGATGAAGCGCCAGGTCTTGCCGCCGAGCTCGATCAGCTCGTCGACCGGGTCGACGGTGGTGCCGGCGACGTTGTCGACGACGACCCGCTCCTCGCCGGCGAGCCGGTTGAGCAGCGAGGACTTGCCGACGTTGGGCTTGCCGACGATCGCGATGCGGTGCGGGCCGCGGACCTCGGCGAAGCTCTCCGCCGGGGGCTCGGGCAGCGCGGCCAGTACGGCGTCGAGCATGTCGCCGGAGCCGCGTCCGTGCAGCGCGGAGACCGGCCACGGCTCGCCCAGCCCGAGGTTCCACAGCCCGAAGGCCTCGGCCTCGGTGCGCTGGTCGTCGACCTTGTTGGCGGCGAGCACGACCGGCTTGCCCGAGGCGCGCAGGATCTTGACGACCGCCTCGTCGTGATCGGTGATCCCGACCGTCGCGTCGACGACGAAGAGCACCGCGTCGGCGAGGTTGACCGCGATCTCGGCCTGGGCGCGGATCGCCTCGGCCAGGCCGCGGGCGTCGGGGTCCCAGCCGCCGGTGTCGACCACCGTGAAGGCACGGCCGTTCCAGTGGGCGTCGTACGACACCCGGTCGCGGGTGACCCCGGGGACGTCCTCGACGACCGCCTCGCGGCGGCCGATGATGCGGTTGACCAGCGTCGACTTGCCGACGTTGGGCCGGCCGACGACGGCGAGCACGGGGATGGGTCCCTGCGCCTCGGCCGTGGCGTCGCCAAGCTGCTCGGTGGTCGGGTCGGTGGGCTCGGACGAGGGCACGCCCTCGGGCTCGCTCATGGTGCTCCTTGATCGGTGACCCCGGTGTCGGGGTCGGGTTCTGCATCGGCGACGGGCAGCGGTCCAGGCAGTTCCCGCCCGGTCAACGCGCGCGCCTGGTCCAGCTGGACCAGCATGTGCTCTCGGAGCAACAACGAGGACCGCTCCACTTGTTCCTTGGTCCGCGGCCAGGGCACCGGATCGAACGTGTACGGCTCGCCGTACACGATGTCGACGGTGGCGCCGCGCGACGGGATCGAGTTGGACCCGCCGCCCGGCTCACGGGTGCCGATCATCGTCACGGGGACGATCGGCGCACCGGTGACGAGCCCGAGGTAGCCCGCGCCGCGGTGGAAGCGACGCAGGTCGCCGGCGCCGCGGCTGCCCTCGGGGAAGATGCCGACGGCCAACCCGTCGCGCAGCGCCCGCAGGCAGCTCTTCACCGCCGCGGGATCGGTGTTGAAGCGGTCGACGTTGATCTGGCCGGAGGCGAGCAGGAGGGGTCCGAGCTTGCCCTCGAACATCTCCTCCTTGGTGAGTGCGTGCACCGGCCGCGGGGCGAAGATCGCGAGCAGCGGGCCGTCGGCGACACCGACGTGGTTGCACGCGAAGATCACCGGTCCGTCCGTCGGGACCCGGTCGTGGTGGTGCTGGCGGACCCCGAACCGGCGCCGGATCACGAAGCGGGCCAGCGGGCGCAGCGAGTAGAGGAGGAACCGGCGCGTCGGGCGGGTCCGGTCGCTGCGCGGGAGCTCGGTGTGCGGCGCGGAGGCCGAGGCCCGCATCATGTCCGCGCCTCGACGCCCTCGACCAGCGCGACCACCCGGTCGATCACCTCGTCGAGGGTGTACGGCGTCGTGTCGAGGTGCACGGCGCCGTCGGCCATGGTGAGCGGGGCGGTCGCACGGCCGGAGTCGATCCGGTCGCGGGCCAGTAGCGACTCCTGGGTCGCGGCGACGTCGCCGCCCGCCTCCGCGGCCCGTCGTACGGCGCGGGCCGCCGGGTCGGCGCTCAGGTAGAGCTTCACGGGGGCGTCCGGGACCACGACCGAGCCGATGTCGCGGCCCTCGACGACGATCCCGTGGTCGGCGGCCTCGCGGGTGATCACCTCGCGCTGGAGCTGGAGCAGCCGGGTCCGGACCTCGGGGACCGCACTCACCGGCGACACCGCGGCGTTCACGAGGTCGCTGCGGATCTCGACGGCGACGTCGACGCCGTCGACGGTGATCGTGGGGCCGAGCGGGTCGGTGCCGGAGGCGATCTCGGGCTCGGAGCAGCGTGCGGCGACCGCGGCCGGGTCGTTGACGTCCACGCCCTCGTCGAGCAGCCACCACGTCATCGCGCGGAACATCGCGCCCGTGTCGAGGTAGCGCAGCCCCAGCCGGGCCGCGACGCCGCGCGACGTGCTCGACTTGCCCGATCCGGAGGTGCCGTCGATCGCGACGACCAGTCCGGGAGCGGGAGTACGGGGTGAGCTGCTCACGGGCCCGGAGCCTACCGGTGAGTGACCCAGTCCCGGGATTCCAGAGACGCGAGCAGGTGCTCGGCGCGCGTCTCGTCGACGACCAGCTCCACCAGCCCGACCGGGCGACCGGGGTCGTGGTCGATGTGGATGTCCTCGATGTTGACCCCGCTGGCGCCCGCGTCGGCGAACAGCCGCGCCAGCTCGCCGGGGTGGTCGGGCACCGAGACGAAGACGGAGCGCATCGGCCGGACCGGTCCACCGTGCTTGCCCGGGATCGCCTGCGTGCCGGCCACGCCCTGCCGGAGTAAGGCCTCCAGGCCGGGCCGGTCCGCGCTCGAGACGGCCGTGATCAGGGTGTCGAGCTGGGCCCGCACCTCCCCCAGCAGGTCGAGGACCGCCTCGGAGTTGGCGGTGACGATCTGGCCGTACAGCTCCGGGTCGCCGGCGGCCACGCGGGTCACGTCGCGCACGCCCTGCCCGGAGAGCGCGAGGTGCTGCTCGGGCGCCTCGGCGAGGCGGGCGGCGACCAACGAGGCGAGCAGGTGCGGCACGTGCGAGGTCCGCGCGACCGCACGGTCGTGCTCCTCCGGCGCCAGCCGGACCGGGACGGCGCCGCACACGCGCACGAGCGCCTCGACGAGCGCGACGGCGGCGGGGTCGGACAAGGCGTGCGGCGTGATCGCCCACGGGCGGCCGTCGAAGAGCGCCGCGCTCCCGGCCAGCGGCCCGGAGCGCTCGCTGCCGGCCATCGGATGTCCGCCGACGTAGCGCGCGACGCCCGGCAGGGCGGTCACGGCCGCCAGCGGACCGGTCTTCACGCTGCCGACGTCGGTCACGACCGCGTCGCTCGCATCGAGCGCGCGGGCGATCTCGGCGCCCAGGTGGTCGGGCGGCACCGCGACGACGACGAGCTGCGGCCGGTCGCCGTCGGCGCGCGGGCGGCCGGCGCCGAGGCCCGAGGCGGTGCGCAGGTTCTCCGACGAGGGGTCCGTGAGGATCACGTCGATCCCGGCGCGGCGGCAGGCGAGCCCGATCGAGGTGCCGAGCAGGCCCGCGCCGACCACCTCGACCGGACCGGTCAGCTCACTCGTCATCGGGCACCGAGCGGACGCGGGTCAGGTCCTTGCGGAGCGCGGCTGCGCCGTGCAGGTAGACGTGGGTGATGTCGGCCTTGGGCAGGTCCGTCTCGACGTGGGCCATCATCCGCACCACGCGCGGCATCGACCCGGCGATCTCGAGCTCACGGGCGCAGATCAGCGGCACGTCGCCGAAGCCGAGCCGGCGCGCGGCGTACGCCGGGAACTCCGACACCAGGTCGGTCGTCGCCGTGAAGATCACGGAGATGAAGTCGTCTACCTCGAGGCCGTTGGCCTCCATGACGTCGACCACCATCTCGGCGACGCGCTCGAGCAAGTGGTCGCGCACGTCGGCCTCGAGCTGGGTCGCTCCTCGCACTGCCCTGACTGCCACGCGGCAAGGCTATCCAGAGGGGACGCCCAGGCCGGGCCCGGTCTCATGAAGGCTGATAGCTCCCGAACGACCAGTGGTTGCCTTCTGGATCCTCCACGCTGCCGCCGCGGCCGCCGTAGTCCTGGTCGACCATCGCGCGGACGACGGTCGCCCCCGCCTCGACGGCCCGGTCGAAGACCGCGTCGGGGTCGTCCATGACCAGGTACGCCGCCGAGCCGCCGACGTTCGCGACGACGCCGTCGGGCCGCTCGGTGCCGAACATCACCCCGCCTCCCCCGGGCCAGAGCCACTCGGCGTGCACCACGACCGACGGGTCGGCCTCGTCGCGGTACGTCGCGTGCTCGGTGAAGCCGATCGCCGACAGCCAGCGCATCATCGCGTCGGCGTCGCGGAAGCTCAGGGTCTGCCAGTGCCGGACGTCTGCTGCATCGCTCATGGCGTCAGCCTGCCGCTCCGTCGGACCCCGGGTCTTGAAGAAATGGGAACTCCTCGCGCAGCCAGGTGGTCGGGGTGCAGCCGGCCAGGGCGACCCACTCGCGGGTGAGGTGCGCCTGGTCGGCGTACCCGCACGCGTGGGCGACCGCGGCCAGCCGGGTGCGTCCCAGCAGGCCCCGCGACGCCTGGAACCGCCCGATCCGCTGCACGTCCTTCGGCGTGAGCCCGCACTCCGCCCGGACCAGGGTGGTGAGGTGTCGCCGGCTGTACCCGACCTCGTCGGCCACCCGCTGGACGCTCGCGCCGCGGGTCAGCCTCGCCAGCGCCCGGCCGACCGTGGCCCGGGGCTCCGGCGCGCCGTGCCGCGCGAGCTCGGTCGTGAGCACCCGCTCGACCAGCGCCACCTGCTCTCCCGGCGGGCAGGCGGCGAGTCGTTCAGGCAGGTGCCGCAGGCGGGGCGCGACGTCCTCGAGCTCGAGCATCTCCCCCGACAGGTCCGCGGCGGGCAACCCGAGCAGCGCCCGGGCCCCGGAGGTCGTCAGCGCGAGCTGCACGCCCCGCTGGTGGCCGTCGTGGTGGATCTCGGCCGGGTGCGCGTGCAGGCCCGACACGGTCGACCAGCGCGCGGCCCGGCTCCCGGCGCTGCCGCGCCAGCCCACGTCGAGCGGTTCCCCCAGCGGCAGCACGAAGGTCAGCGTCGGTGACGGCAGCCCGCGGTGGACCCCGGGCGCGCCGAGGTCCACGTCGTACGCGACCAGGGAGGCGATGTACGGCGCCAGTGCGGGGGCGACCGGGGCCATGGGCCTCACGGTACGACGCCTCAGAGCCGCTGGCAGCCCCGCGCGGGACCGACCTGGGTGAACCTCAGCTCGCCGGCCCCGCTCCGCTCGATCGTCCGGCCGAGGAAGCCGACGGTGACGGAGGGCCAGGGCTTCGCCCCGCCGACGCCGCCGTTCTTGTCGCCGCTGCAGCCACCCTCGCGGTAGGCGAGCTCGATGTTGAACTGCAGGAGGTCGCCGCTGCCGAGGTCCTGGTCGATCGGCAGGGTGGCGTCGACCCCGAGGTCATCGAGCCGCTGGGAGGTGGACGGGCCGGCCCTGACGACCCATCCGCCCTGGGAGCCGAAGAACGGCAGCAGCACGTGACCGACGTGCACGGTCTGCGATCCGCCGTTCGAGACCGTGATCGTGACCGTGCAGGCCATCCCGCGCTGGGCCCGGATCGTGTGGTCGTCCTCGAGGGTGGCGCCGGCGCACACCGGCCGGGCGGTGTGCACCTCGATCAGCTCCAGCGCCTGCGCTGTCTGGACCCACCACGAGCCGACGCACACCGCTATCAGGAGCAGGAGTGCGCCGAGCGCGAGGATGCGCTTCACATCTGGGCATTGTCCAAGAGCTCGCCGAGCTCGTCCAGCGTCAGCTCGCGCAACGCGCCGGGGTCCAGACCACCGAGCTGGACCGGTCCGATCGCGGTGCGGGTGAGGCGGCGCACCGGGTGGCCCAGCTGTTCCAGGAGGCGCCGCACGATCCGGTTACGGCCCTCGTGGATCACGAGCTCGACGATCGACTTCGCGCCCTTGCCACGGCCCGAGACGCTGATGATCCGCGCCTTCGTCACGGTGACCGGGCCGTCCTCGAGCTCCACCCCCTCGAGCAGGGTCGCCACGGTGGCCTTGGTGACCTCGGCGTCGACCTCCGCGACGTACGTCTTGTCCACCTCGTAGGACGGGTGCGCCATCCGCTGGGCGAAGTCGCCGTCGTTGGTGAGCAGCAGCAGCCCGGACGTGTCGGTGTCGAGCCGGCCGACGTGGAAGAGCCGCTCCGGACGGTCGGCGACCAGGTCGGAGATGGTCCGGCGGCCCTCGGGGTCGGACATCGTCGACACCACCCCGCGGGGCTTGTTGAGGACCAGGTAGACCTTCTCCGAGATCGGCGGCAGCCGCTTGCCGTTGACCCGGATCACTGCGGTGCGCGGGTCGACCTTGGTGCCGAGCCGGGTGACGATCTCGCCGTCGACCTCGACCA
>JAOPXG010000207.1 GCA_025965275.1 Nocardioides sp. | reverse complement strand
ACAAGATCTCGATCGGTGGCCGCAAGTACGCCCTGCGCCGCCTCTCCCCCGACGGCGTCGCCGAGGCCGAGGTGGTCGGGATCGGTCACCCGGCCGCCAACGACGGCGACGACCGCCCGCTCCTGGTGCCCCTCGTGGAGCGCGGGGAGATCGTCGGCCGGGAGCCGCTCGCCCGCTCCCGCGACCGGCACCAGCGGTCCCGGGCCGAGCTCCCGCAGGTGGCCCGGCAGCTGCAGCCGGGCGAGCAGGTGATCCCGACCATCCACGAGGGCGGGACGCCGAGCTAAGGGTTGAGCACCTTCGCGTCCGGCACCGCCTTGAGCGTGCGGAACCGTAGGTCCGGGGTGACCTCGACGAGGTCGGTGATCAGGATCCGGAACGGGGTCCGGCCGGCCGGGATCTCGACCGCGATCCGGAACGCCGCGAACGACCCGTGGATCGTCGGCGGCCCGTCCAGCCTGGCGTCGAAGGCGACCAGGAACCGCTCGGTGAAGAACGCCCGGATCGCGGCGTGCCCGACGTTGGCGCCCTCGCCGACCGGGTCGTCCTGCACCGCGTCCTCGGTGAACAGCCCGACGATCGTGTCGAGGTCCTGGCCGTCGAGCGCCGCGACGTAGCGCTCGACGAGGTCGCGGATCTGGTCCCGGCTCGGCATGGCGCTAGTGTCCTGCGTCGGTCTCCCTCGGTGAACGCAGGGTCCAGGTGCGTGCTCCGCAAGGCGGAGGAGGGAAGGCGCGGCAGTGCCGCGGTGACCGACGAGAACGCCAAGGAGTGCGTGCCTGGGCACGGCGGGTGCGAGGGGAATCCCGATGCAGGGCACTAGGTTATGGGGTCATGGCACGCGCTCTGATCGTGTTCGTCGTCCAGAACGACTTCTGCGAAGGCGGTTCGCTGCCCGTGGCCGGTGGCGCCGCGGTGGCCAGTGACATCGGCGAGCTGCTGCACCACTGGAGCAGACGCGACGACCAGGCACCGTCGTACGACGTGGTGGTGGCGACCAAGGACCACCACGTCGACCCGGGTGCGCACTGGTCGAGCGAGCCCGACTACGCCGAGACCTGGCCGGTGCACTGCCGGGTCGGCACCGACGGCGAGGCGTTCCATCCCAACCTCGACCCGCAGCCGTTCGACGCGATCTTCCTCAAGGGCGAGCAGTCGGCTGCGTTCTCGGGCTTCGAGGGACGGACCGCGGACGGCGTCGCCCTCGCGGACTGGCTGCGGTCGCACCAGGTGACCGAGGTCGACGTGTGCGGCATCGCCACGGACTACTGCGTGCGGGCGACGGCGCTCGACGCGCTGGCCGCGGGCTTCTCGACCCGGGTGCTGACCTCGCTCTGCGCGGGTGTCGCGCCGGAGACCTCGGCCGCGGCCCTCGCCGAGCTGCGGTCGGCGGGGGTGACCGTTGACTGACCTGGAGGTCCGCACCGAGGACGGCGTCCTCTGGCTGACCTTCAACCGGCCGGAGGTGCTCAACGCCGTCGACGGCCCGATGATGGTCTCGCTCGCCACGTCGCTCGAGGAAGCCCGGACCCGGGACGACGTGCGGGTGGTCGTCATCACCGGCACCGGTGGGGGCTTCAGCGCCGGCGCCGACATGGCGTCGCTGCGCCTCGCGCCGGAGCACCCGGTCGAGACGATGGACGGCGCCAACCGGGTGATCCGCGCGGTGGTCGGCCTCGACAAGCCGGTGCTTGCGGCCGTCAACGGCATCGCCGCCGGCGTGGCCTGCTCGGCCGCCCTGGCCTCCGACATCATCGTGGCCGCCGAGTCGGCGGCGTTCCTGCTGCCCTTCTCGCGGATCGGCCTGATGACCGACGGCGGCTCGTCCGCGACCGTCGCGGCGTCGATCGGGCGGGCGCGGGCGATGCGGATGGCGCTGCTGGCCGAGCCGCTCTCGGCCGCCGACGCGCTCGCGTGCGGGCTGATCACGCACGTCGCCCCGGACTCGGAGTTCCCTGCCGTGGTCGCCCGCCTGGCCGGGCGGCTCGCCTCCGGGCCCGCCCTCGCGCTGGCCGGGATGAAGAAGGCCGTCAACGCCGCCACGCTCCCCCACCTCGAGGCCGCGCTCGACCGCGAGCACTCCGGCCAGCGCGCGCTCTTCACCACCCGCGACTTCACCGAGGGTCTCGATGCCTTCGCCTCCGGCCGGAAGCCGGTCTTTCGGGGCGACTGACCGCTTGTAACGCGGGGTTATCTGAGCGAGGCACGCGTTCGAACACGTGTCTCGCTTCCACAACACCGCGTTACAAGTGCGAGCGGCCGTCAGCGACGACGACGGATGATGTACGGCGCCAGGTCGGTGATGTCCGTGCCGAAGCGAGAGTTCGTGTCGAGCACCTCCCGGAGGAGGCGTCGTCCGGTCGCGTCCCACGCATCGGGCTGTACCTCGCTCCAGACGACCCGCGACATCCCGAGCTTGAACCCGCACAACCAGTCCTGACGCTGCTTCTCGCGCCAGATGATCTCGTCGGGAGACGCATCGGCATATCCGCCCGACTCGATTGGCTGGTACTTGTACTGTCCGTCGAACTCGATGAGATGGCGGCCGATCCGCAGGTCGACCCAGGCAACGCGACCGTCCTCCTGCAGGCCGAACTGCGGCTGGACCGGTCCCAGGCCGAGCTCCTTGAGCAGGAGCATCGTGAGCGCCTCGCCGGCGTTCTCGCATCGACCGTCCGCCCACTCGATGGCGCGACGTACCGCGGTGACGTGGCGCCAGTAGCGCATCGGCTCGGCCGCAAGCTCGAGCGACCTGCGCGACGCCCCCTGTCTCAGCGCGGAGCTCGCAGCGACGACGCCGTGCCGGTCCCCGTGTTCGCGGGCGATGTCCGCGACCGTCCGGGGGATGTCGAGCACGGGCCTCGTGTGGCTGAACAGGATCTGGTCCGTCCGGAACGGTGCCTTGTGGTGCTTCACGCCGTGCTCCGTGCGGGAGCCGAGAACCCCGAACCGCGTGACGTGCACCAGCCGAGGCTCCGCCTCGAGGATCGGTAGTCCGAGCAGGTAGGCGGCCGAGTCGTGGCTGATCAGATGGGGCATGCGCATGGCGAGGCTCGCTGCCAGGACCTCGAGCCGCGGTCGCCCGACATACCTGTCGAGCGACTCCCAGTGAGCTCGCAGGGTGTAGACCCCCCGACGCACGACCACCCACTCCTTCGTCCGGACGAGCCGGGCGACCTCGTCGGATGTCATGCCGGCAGCGAGTGCCTGGCGACGGAGCACCAATCCGTGCTGGTGGCTCAGGTAATAGGCGATCCGCGATTGCATGCCCCCACGGTCACCCTCCCGCCCCTCCCCCGCGGCCTGCTGGCCGAGGCCTGTGGATGCGGTGACGTCGACCCGGTCCTGTGGACAGTGGCGGGGCCGATCGTCACTTGTAACGCGGGGTTGTGTGATCGAGGCACGCGTTCGAACACGTGCCTGGTTCCCAGAACCCCGCGTTACAAGCGAGCGGCGGTCAGGTGATGGTGACCGGGGTGCCGCCGGAGGTGAGGCGCCAGTCGACGGAGGCGAACTCGGCGGGGTCGATGGTGCCGTGGGCGGTGACCCAGTCGATGAGGAGTTGGCGGATCTCGTTCTGGCGGTTGTAGACGACCTCCGCGGTCGCCACGGCCGGGAAGCCACCGCCTCCGGACTGGCGGTAGTTGTTGACCGCCATCACGAACTCCTGCTCGGGAGTGACCGCGACCCCGTCGTACGACAGCCCGACGATCCGCTCGTCGACCGGCTTCGAGATGTCGATGTCGTAGGTCAGCGGGGCGTCGAGGCCGGCGACGGCGTCATAGTTGTAGTCCGGGGTGCCGTTGGGAGCGGTCGCCGTAACGGCGTTCGTCACCTGGGCCATCGTGAACGGGCCGGCGCCGGAGACCTGCTTGAAGTAGCGCGCCGAGTACTCCAGGTAGTCCTTCACGTCGGCGCCGGTCACCTTCACCCCGAGCAGCGTGTTGTCGTAGATGTAGAGCCCCGCGACGTCGCGCACGCTCACCTCACCGGACGGGAACGACGCCGACCGGTTGAACGGGGCCGCGATCGACAGCACCGGCAGGTCCGCAGCAGGGCCGGTCAGACCCGCCTTCACCGCATCGGCCTGGACGTAGTTCACGAAGTCGATGATCGGCACGTCCTCGACCACCGCGCGGGCCGCGGAAAGCTCCTCGGTCGACGTGCCGATCGGCGAGTTCACGTAGTCGACCACGATGTCGTGCTGCGACCGCACCGCCGCGGCCACGGCCGGGTCGGCGTCGACCTCGTTGGAGTTGAGGAGCTGCGAGCCGGAGTTGACCAGCAGCCACGAGGGCTTGCCGTGCTTCGAGTAGACCTCCTGGACCACCAGGTCCATCACCGCCAGCCGCATCCCCCAGTAGTACGGCTCGCACAGCAGGACCTGCTGCCCGGTCTTCTTGTTCCTGACGAACTGCTGGGCGATCTCCTGGTGCGCGTGACCGACCAGGATCGCGTCGACGTGCGGGACCTGCTCGGCCACCAGCGACGCGGCGTTCTCCGGGTACGGCAGCGCGTCGCCGTACGACGAGGACGTGTCCGCACCCGAGTGGGCCGACACGATGACCAGGTCGCAGCCCTTCTTCTTCAGCTCGGGCACGAACTTCTTCGCCTGCTCGACCAGACCCGGGAACTCCATCCTCCCCTCGACATTGGCCTTGTCCCAGATCGCGATGCCCGGGTTGGTGAGGCCGAGGACGCCGACCTTCAGCGTGCGACCGCCCCCCACCTTGAAGGTCTTGATGATGTACGGCCGGAAGACCGGTCGCTGGGTGGCCGGGTCGACGGCGTTGGCGCCGAGCAGCGGGAAGTCGAGCTGCGACTCGAAGGTCCGCAGCGTGTCGATCCCGTAGTTGAACTCGTGGTTGCCGAGCGCGGCGGCGTCGTACTTCACCAGGTTCATCGCCCGCGCCATCGGGTGGACCACCGAGTCGCTGATCGGGTCGATCTTCGCGTAGTAGTACGCGAGCGGGGTGCCCTGGATCGTGTCGCCGGCGTCGAGCGTCAGGATCGGCTCGCCCTTGCGCTTCTTGCGCATCGCCTTGACCAGCGTGGCGACCTTCGCGAGGCCGATGTCGTCGTGCGCGGCGTTGTCGAACTCCGCGTTCTTGAAGTAGTCCCAGTTGTAGACGTTGCCGTGCAGGTCGGTGCTCCCGAGCACGGTGAGCCGGACCTGCCTGCTCCGCCGGGCGGGCTCGACACCGTCCTCGGCGTACGACGGTTCGACGTAGCCGGCGGCCGCCAGCGCGGCGCCTCCGGTCACTCCACCAGCAAGGACGGCACGGCGCGACGGCATGACTTCAGACAAGGTGTTCCTCCCGAGAACGGACCAGGTGCCAAGAAGTCCTATCGCGTTCGCGGCTCCCGGCACAAGAGGTGACATGATCCGCCACGAGATGTCCACGTCCGGTCCCGCTCTCGCGCCCTTGCGGGAACGACGCTTCCGCTGGTTCTTCCTCTCGCGCCTGGTCAACCTCACCGGCACGACGATGGCCCCGGTCGCACTCGCCTTCGCGGTGCTCGCGGTGAGCAACTCCGCGAGCGCCCTCGGGATCGTGATGGGCGCCTACCCGCACACGGTCGCCGTGATGGCCGCCGCGGTCCTGGCCGGCATGGGCATCGAGGTCTTCGGCCTCGGGTGGAACCTCGCCATGCAGGAGAACGTGCCCGACGACATGCTGGCGCGCGCCTACTCGTACGACATGCTCGGCTCGTTCGTCGCGATCCCGGTCGGCCAGCTCGCCTTCGGCCCGCTCGCGTCGGCGTTCGGCATCCAGGAGGTGCTGCTCGTCGGCGGCGTGGTCTACGTCGTCGGGGCGCTCTCGGTCCTGCTCTCGCGGTCGGTCCGCACCCTGCCGCGGGTCAGCACCACTTCGTCGCCAGCGTCCTGATCACCGTCAGGTTGCGGTTGGTCGCGACGCCGAGGTGCTTCTCGATGACCGCGTTGGTCAGCTTCGCCTGGTGGTAGTTGGCCCCCAGCAGCAGGTGCACGGCGCGACCGCCGACCCGGGCGACCTCGTCCGCCGTACCGGCCGCCTCGACGGCCTTGATCTGCGCCGCGGTCGGGGCGTCCTTGAGCAGCGAGACGTAGTGCATGCCGCCGTGCCCGAACGCCTCGGCCTCGTCGGCGATCGCCACCAGCTCCTTCGGCGTGAAGACGATCGTCGGCACCTCGAAGCCGCGGTCGGCGCGGAACGCCTTCTCCAGCGTCGCCTCGACCTTCGCCCGCGACCGCAGCGCGCTGTCGAACCGGACGTTGCCGGTGTTGATGTAGGTCTCGACGTCGGTGCCGCCGGCCTGCTCGACCGCCGCCTTGATCGCGTCCTTGGGGAACTTGCGGTTCGCGCCGAGGTTGATCGCCCGGAGGAACGCGATGTACGTCGCCATGGGTGCATCCTGCCGCGTGACCCGGCTCACCTAGAAATACATAGGTTACCTATGTAATTTGGGAGCCATGTCCGACTCCGAGCTCGCCAGCGACCTGGTCGTCCACGCGGCCCGGCTCGTGCGCGCCGTACGACGCGAACTCGAGCTGCCCGCCGGGACGCGGATCATCTCCCTCCTCGACGAGCACGGACCCCTGGGCATCACCCAGCTCGCCGATCTCGACCGCTGCTCGCAGCCGACGATGTCGGCCGCGGTCGCCCAGCTCGTCGAGAGCGGCTGGGTCACCAAGAAGCCCAACCCGGACGACGCCCGCGGCACCGTCGTCACCCTGTCCGGCACCGGTCGCGACGAGCTGCGTCGCGTCCGCCGCCGGCACGGTGAGCGCGTCGCCGCCCTCGTCGCCCAGCACCCCGACCTCACTACCGAGGACCTCGCCACGGCCGTCGCCGTGCTGCGGGGCGTCCTCCAGGAAGGCACTCCGTGAGCCACAGCTTCCCCTCCACCGAGACCGCTCAGCCCGTCGACCAGGAGACGGGCTCCTTCCTCAAGCAGCCGCGTGCGGTGTGGGCCGTGGCCTTCGCCTGCGTGATCGCGTTCATGGGCATCGGCCTGGTGGACCCGATCCTCAAGGAGATCGCGGCCAAGCTCGAGGCGACGCCGAGCCAGGTGTCGCTGCTGTTCACCAGCTACATGGCGATCATGGGCGTCGCGATGCTCGTCACCGGCGTCGTGTCCAGCCGGATCGGCCCCAAGCGCACCCTGCTCACCGGCCTCGTGCTGATCATCGTCTTCGCCGCGCTCGCCGGCTCCTCCAACAGCGTGGGCGCGATCATCGGTTTCCGCGCCGGCTGGGGCCTCGGCAACGCGCTCTTCGTCGCCACCGCCCTCTCCACGATCGTGAGCGCCTCCAAGGGCTCCGTCGCCCAGGCGATCATCCTGTTCGAGGCGGCCCTCGGCCTCGGCATCGCGTCCGGCCCGCTCATCGGCGGACTGCTCGGTGAGCAGTCCTGGCGCGGGCCGTTCTTCGGCGTCTCGGTCCTGATGACCATCGCCCTGGTCGCGACCGCCTTCTTCCTGCCGACCACGCCGCCCCAGGGACGCCGTACGTCGCTGGCCGACCCGTTCCGCGCCCTGCGGCACCCCGCGCTGCTGCTGATCGCGCTGGTCGCAATCTGCTACAACCTCGGCTTCTTCACGCTGCTCGCCGCCGGCCCGTTCGCACTGCCGAGCTTCGACATCATGCAGATCGGCTGGACGTTCTTCGGCTGGGGCATCCTGCTCGCCCTCACGTCCGTCCTGGTCGCTCCGCGGCTGCAGCGGGTCTTCGGCACGCTGCCGACGCTGCTCGCGATGCTGGTCCTCTTCGGGCTCGACCTGGTCGCGATGGCCGTCCTCACCGAGCACGAGGCGGCGGTCGCGACCAGCATCATCGTCGCCGGCGCCTTCCTCGGCGTGATCAACACCCTGGTCACCGAGGCCGTGATGGGGGCGGCCCCGGTCGAGAGGCCCGTCGCGTCCGCGGCGTACTCCTTCGTCCGCTTCACCGGTGGCGCCATGGGCCCGTACGTCGCACTCAAGCTGGCCGAGCACGTCGGCGTCCACGCGCCGTTCTGGTTCGGCGCGGTCGCCGTCGGGATCGGCGTGGTCATCCTCGCCGCGGGCACGCGCACCATCGGCCGCGCCCTGCACGGCGACTCCCCCGCCGGCCACAGCGTGGCCGAGGCCGAGGCGGAGCTGGTCGGCGACCTGGCCTGAGCAGGCACAATCGAGACATGCCCGAGACCGTGATCACCGTCCAGGGGACCTACGACTCGTTCCACCCCGCCGAACGGGCGACCGTGACCGTGACGGTCGACTT
>JAOPXG010000156.1 GCA_025965275.1 Nocardioides sp. | reverse complement strand
TACGACGAGGTGCACCTGCTGCCCGCGCCGATCTTCCGGATGACCGCCAACCTCCAGGCGCGCCGGCGGCTCGGGCTGACCGCGACGCTGGTGCGCGAGGACGGCCGCGAGGGGGACGTCTTCTCGCTGATCGGGCCGAAGCGGTACGACGCGCCCTGGAAGGACATCGAGTCCCAGGGCTGGATCGCACCCGCCGACTGCGTCGAGGTGCGGGTGACCCTGCCGTCGGCGGAGCGGCTGGCCTACGCGACCGCCGAGCCGGAGGAGCGCTACCGCCTCGCGTCGTGCACCCACCACAAGATCGACGTCGTGCGCGACCTGGTCGCCCAGCACCCCGGCCAGCCCACGCTGGTGATCGGGCAGTACATCGACCAGCTCGACGAGCTCGCCGCGGCCCTCGACGCCCCGGTCATCAAGGGCGAGACGTCGGTGAAGGAGCGCCAGCGCCTCTTCGAGGCGTTCCGCTCCGGCGAGGTCGGGCTGCTGGTCGTCTCGAAGGTCGCGAACTTCTCCATCGACCTGCCGTCGGCCGAGGTCGCCATCCAGGTCTCCGGGTCGTTCGGCTCGCGCCAGGAGGAGGCCCAGAGGCTCGGGCGCCTGCTGCGGCCCAAGTCGGAGGGCAAGTCCGCGCACTTCTACACGATCGTCTCCCGCGACACCGTCGACGCCGACTTCGCCCAGAACCGGCAGCGCTTCCTCGCCGAGCAGGGCTACGCCTACCGGATCGTGGATGCGGAGGACCTGCCCGCGTAGGGAGGGGCGGTTTCCCCGGTCGGCCGGATGGATCGCCCTCACGGTCCAGGGCAATGCGATGACCAGCAACATGATCGCGCCGTCGGTCCGGCTGAACAGCTACCACGTCCCGGCGAGCTACGGACCGAACGTCTACCCGGTGCCGCCCGGCCGCACGACTTCGGTGACACCGCCGGCCTCACGCCGCTGATGAAGATGTACACGCTCGGCCACGACTTCGTGCCGTCGCCGATCCACGCGGGCGGGCTGCGCTACCACGGCATGGCGCCGCTGGTGTCGCACGCCGTGCACGAGGGCCTGATCGAGGCGACCGCGCTGCACCGGACCGAGTGCTTCGAGGCCGCGGTCGAGTTCGCCCGCACCCAGGGCGTCGTACCGGCCCCCGAGTCGTCGCACGCCCTGGCCCAGGTCCGCCGCGAGGCCCTCGCCGCCGCCGAGTCCGGCGAGGAGAAGGTGATCGTCGTCGGGCTCTCGGGCCACGGGCTGCTCGAGCTCGGCGCGTACGACGCCTACCTCGGCGGCCGGCTCGAGGACGACGCGCTGTCCGACGACGCCCTTGCCACCGCGCTGGCGGGGGTGCCGCAGGTCTGACCTTCCCCGGCTACGACGGTTTCACGAAGATCGTCTTCGCGAAGGTGCGGTGGTTGATCTTGAACTTGAGGCGGATCGACTCTCGGCCTTCCGCCTCGCCGTCGCGGCGGGTCGGGATCTTGATCACGAACGAGCGCTCGCCGGCGTTCATCTGGTCGTACACGAACGCGTGCAGCGACCACAGGGTCGCGTCGGGGTCCACCTGCCCGGCGTGCGCGAGGACCCACGACCTGGGCACGTCACCGGCGGTGAGCGCCGGCGCCGGGCTGCGCACGACGGTGCCGTTGACGAACAGGTCGTAGTCGACCGGCTTCGAGATCTCGACCTTCCACTCCGCCGGTGAGCCCTCGGCCACGCTGCGGTGCACCGGCGTCACGGTCAGCCCCGGGGTCGGGTCGTCGTCGAGCACGACCAGTTCGCCGATCCACGCGTCGGTCATCACGTTGCGGGTCGCCCAGCCGACCACCTGGGTGATCGTCCGGGGATAGTCGTCGCGACGGTCCGGCTGGTAGCCGATCGGGATGCTGCCGGACGTCTGCCCGGGCGCCAGGTTGACCGTGAACCTCTGGATGTCACCGGGCCGCCGGCCCGCCGTCATCACCGAGAAGCGGGCCGGCCGGGTCAGGTCGCCCACGATGTCGAACGGGAGCTCGGCGACGGCCGGCTCGCGACCGTCACCCTCGTCGATCTTCAGCCGGGTCAGGTCGATCGTCGCCAGCCGGGTGTCCGGGACGGCGGCCAGGGTCGCGGGCGCGGCGCCGAGGTCGACGACCCACAGCCGGCCGCGGGAGTTCTCCGAGACCAGGTCGACCTGGGTGATCCGGGTCAGGTCGACACCGGCCGCGCCGGACGGGTCGACGACCACGGTCTGGGCCCAGAACTTCTTGACGTCGGTGCCGACCCCCAGCGACGGCACGACGCCGTCGCCCTCGGGCGTGAGCAGCGCGCTCGCGCCGTCGGCGTCGGTGATCCGGACCTTCAGGTCCGCGTCCTGGCGCTCGGCGTCGACGATCGTGCGCAGCTCGAGCCGGCCCGTGCTCAGGTCGAGCGGGTCGTCGAGGACCATGCCGCCGGTCTGGCCGGGCGCGGTCCACGACATCTCGAAGAACTGCCGGGTCGGCACCCCTTCGTACCGCTCGGGCCAGTGCGGCTTCACCGGCTCGTAGCCGATCCCCCGGGAGCAGGACGAGATCTTCGCGAAGTCGACGAAGCCCTGGCAGAAGCGGGTCTCCGCGCCGTCCGGCAGCGAGAGGCCGGTCGTGAGCGCGGGCTTGCGGAGGTCGCGGCCGCCGCCGATCGCGTGGCTCAGCACCTGGGCGTCACCGGTCGAGGCGACGCGGGCCCGGGAGCCGTCGAACATCGGCAGCAGGTCCTGCTCGTCCTCGGTGAAGAGCCGGACGGCGCCGGCGACGTACGCCGTCCCGACCGACTGCTGCTCCACCGGGGTCAGCCGGTCCGGGTTGTCGGAGCCGCAGGCCGCGTCCGCGTCGCCGTACCAGTCGTCGTTCGCGGGCGCCTGGGCGAAGCCGGGCGTCCACTCGGTGTTGAAGAAGTTATGGTTGGCGCCCATCACCAGGACCGAGCTCTTCAGCGACGTGTCGTCGTCGGCGAGGTCGCGCGCGGTGTCGGTGAAGCGCTGGCCCTGGAGGTCGCTGACGTCGCCGTCGCAGAAGGGCAGCAGCGTCACGGTCGGCACGTACGCCGCGGTCTGGGTGCCGAAGTCGGTCGGCGCGATCAGGACCTGGCCGACGATCCGGTACGGCGCACTGAGCGGGATCTCGATCGACGCCCGGTCGACGCCCTCGCCGCCGCGGCTGTGCCCGACGAGCACGACGCGGCCGAGGTCGACCTGGTGCGCTGCCGCGATGTCGGCCCAATGGTCGAGGTGCCGCTCGACGATCGCCGCGCGGGCGTCAGCACCGCCGTCGGAGAACCGGTAGTCCTGGGCGTTGATGCCGTTCACCCGCACCGAGACCGTGGTGAAGCCCTGCGAGGCGAGCACCTGCTGGATGTAGTCGTAGCCGAGCTGGCTCGGGATCTCCTGCAGGGGCGCCTGGCACGGCCAGTCGCCGTCGGCGCCCGAGTCGTTCGGGTCGAAGCAGACGCCGTGCCGGCCGTGGAGGAAGAGCACCAGCGGCCGGGGTCCGGTGACGGCGTCCGCGGCCGGCTCGACCACGTGACCGACCATCTCGATCGGCTCGGGCATGCCGGGCAGCTTCACCGGGTCGAGCTCGTAGTCGCTCGACACCACGTCGAAGTCGCCGGGTGTGGCCGGGTCGACGGGCAGCGTGACGGTGCCGGGGAGGTCGAGCGCCCTGCCCGCACCCCCGGTGACCGGGCGCTGCAGGTCGTTGCCGGCCACGTCGAGCCGGTCGCCCGAGAGCAGCACCCCGAGGGTCGCCGCGGTGGGCCGGGTCGCCGAGGTGAGGACGGTCCGCACGGTGCGCCCGTCGCCGTCGATCGTCGAGACACCGACCACTGCACCCGCCGGCCCGACGATCGTCGGCCGGTCGGAGGTGAGCGGGAACCGGGTCGGCGAGGTCCAGGACACCGCGTAGCTGCCCGGCCCGACCTCCCGCACCCGCCAGTGGCCGAGGTCGGCCGGGGCCGCGGGAGCGCTCGTGTGCGACGCGCCGCTCTGCGGCGTCGCGGAGACCGCGCCGGAGGTGGCGATGGCCGTCCCGGTCGTGACCAGCGCGGCGACCGCGACCCACCCGAACGTACGACGAAGGTTCATCCAGGCATCATGCCGCTCCCACGACCCCGCCGTGAGCAAACGACCGGTCCAGTCACCACCTTGGAGTACACCGAAAAGCCGACATGTGACGTGAGACACACCTACGGTCCCGCCATGACTCTCCGGACTTTCATCGCCGCGCTCGCGATCGCCCTGGCCGGGCTGGTCTCCGCGCCCGCCGTCGCCGGCGCCGCTACGGCGCCCCACCACCCGTGCACCCGCACGTCCAGCCACACCTGCATCCGAGGTGGCGAGTTCTGCCCGCAGGCGAGCTACGGCCACAGCGGCTGGGACGCGCGCGGCCACCGTTACGTCTGCAAGGGCGACCACACGCACCCGCACTGGATGCTGCCCTGACCTGACACGGGACCGGCCGTCCCACCGCTCGGCGGCGTTTCGGTGCCTCGGACGCTGCCGACCTAGGCTGGTCGACCGTGAAGGTCCTGCTGCTCGAGAACATCCACCCGGTCGCCGTCGAGATCCTGGAGGCCCGGGGCTTCGAGGTCGAGCTCCGGATGGGATCCCTGTCCGAGGACGAGCTGGTGGAGGCGCTGCCCGGCGTGCACCTGCTCGGCATCCGGTCCAACACGCACATCACCCCGCGGGTGCTCGACGCCGCGAGCGACCTGCTCGCGGTCGGGTGCTTCTGCATCGGCACCAACCAGGTCGACCTGGTCGAGGCCGGCGCGCGGGGCATCGCGGTCTTCAACGCGCCGTACTCCAACACGCGCAGCGTCGTGGAGCTGGTGATCGGCGAGATCATCGCACTGGCGCGCCGGCTCCCCGAGAAGACGCAGAAGATGCACGAGGGCGTCTGGGACAAGTCGGCGAAGGGCAGCCACGAGGTCCGCGGCCGCACGCTCGGCATCGTCGGCTACGGCAACATCGGCACCCAGCTGTCCAACCTCGCCGAGGCGCTCGGGCTGCGGGTGATCTTCTTCGACACCGCCGACCGGCTCGCGCACGGCAACGCCCAGCGGATGCGCACCCTCGACGAGCTCCTCGAGAAGGCCGACGTCGTCAGCCTCCACGTCGACGGGCGACCGGGCAACGCCGGCTTCTTCGGCGCCGAGCAGTTCGGGAGGATGAAGCCGCGCAGCATCTTCATCAACGCCGCACGCGGCATGGTGGTCGACAACGAGTCGCTGCGCGACCACATCCTGTCCGGCCACATCGCGGGTGCCGCGCTCGACGTCTTCCCGGTCGAGCCGAAGGCCCAGGGCGACGAGTTCGAGTCGGTCCTGCGCGGCCTCGACAACGTGATCCTCACGCCGCACGTCGGCGGCTCCACCCAGGAGGCGCAGGAGGAGATCGGCTACTTCGTGGCCGGCAAGCTCGCCAACTTCTCGCTGCAGGGTCGCACCGAGCTCTCGGTGAACCTCCCCGCCGTGATGGCGCCTGCGCTCCAGGCGGGCCACCGGATCGGCTACCTGCACGTCAACGTGCCGGGCGTGCTCGCGGGCGTGAACAGCATCCTGGCCGACGCCGGCGCCAACATCACCGGCCAGTACCTCTCCACGCGCGGCGAGCAGGGGTACGTCGTCACCGACACCCTCGACCCGCTGCCGCAGGACTCGCTGGCCAAGCTGGCCGAGTCGCCGCACACCATCTGGCTGCGGACCTGGGACGCCTGACCCTCGGTCGCGCCTTGGCCGGCTCGTAGTCTCGGGACATGTCGAGCGTGCGCGAACGTCTGGGTCACGAGCTCTTCCTGCGCGTCGCCGGTCCGGACGGCGCCACCCACGCGGAGCGGATCCACGGCCGGCCCGGCCCGCGCTGGTTCGAGCCGGACAGCCCGATCAGCCGCGTGCACGGTGACGCGTCGATGTTCGTGGGTGGCATCCGGGCGCTGCTCCTCCAGACCCTGCACCCGGCCGCGATGCGCGGCGTCGCCGAGCACTCGGGCTACCGCGGCGACATGTGGGGCCGCCTCGCCCGCACCAGCCGGTTCCTCGCGGTCACGACGTTCGGCCACGCCGACGACGCCCAGCAGGCGGTCGACATCGTGCGCGCCATCCACGAGCGGGTGGCCGGCACGATGGACGACGGCACGGCGTACTCCGCGACCGACCCGCACCTGCTCGGCTGGGTGCACGTCGCCGAGATCGACAGCTTCCTGCGCGCACACACGGTCTACGGCAAGGAGCCGCTCGTCGGCGCCGACCGCGACGTCTACGTCGCCCAGGCCGCCGAGATCGCCCGCCGACTCGGCGTGATCGACCCGCCGACGACCGAGGCCGAGCTGGCTGCCGCGCTGGCGGCGTACCGTCCCGAGCTGCGCAGCACCCCGGAGGCGCGCGAGGCCGTCTCCTACCTCCTGCTCCGGCCGCCCCTGCCGCTGCTCGCCAGGGCGCCGTACGGCGTGCTGGTCGCCGCCGCCATCGGCCTGATGCCGCGCTGGACCCGGCGGCCGCTGCGGCTGCCCTGGCTGCCGGTCTCGGAGCGCACCGTCGTCCGGGCCCTCGGCGGCCTCGCCACCGGCACGATCCGCTGGGCGATGACGCCGGCCCGCGACCAGCAGTCTTGAGAAAACCCTGAAGCTGCGTTGCGGGGCTCCCCGGGGAGCCCCACCTACGATGAGGCCATGCTCTCCCCCGTCCGCCGGAGTCTGGCCGCGCTTGTCGCCCTGCTGCTCGCCCTGCTGCTGGGCGCGCTCGTCGGCACAGCGCCGGTCGTCGCGGCGGGCGACACGGGTGTCGCCTTCGGCACGATCAGGTTCCCGCAGAAGGACAACCCGGGCATCAAGGTGCTGTGGTTCACCAAGGACTGGAGCTACCTCGGCACCAGGACCGCGGCCGGCGGCAGCTACTCGCTCAACCTCCCGGCCGGCTCCTACCACCTCCAGTTCGTCGACCAGCGCCCGTCGTACAAGACCGACAAGTACGCACCGACCGACATCTCCGTCACCGTGCGGGCGGGTCACGGCACGCAGAAGAACGTCGCCATGAAGAAGGGCGCCTTCATCACCGGAACCGTGAAGACGCACGGCAAGACGGCCAAGAAGGCCCGCGTGGTCGCGGCCAACCAGAACCAGTCGTCCTTCGAGACGACGGCGAACAACAAGGGCCAGTTCGCGGTCGGCGGGTTGCCGGAAGGCAAGTACTCGCTCTTCACCTACGACCACCGGCACCTCTACGTCGACAAGAGCACCTACGCGGGCAAGCTGCAGCCGGGTGGCTCGGCCAACGTCGCGATCAACCTGACGAAGAAGGCCGGCAGCCTTCGCGTCTACATGTTCACCTCGGCCAACGGCGTCAAGAAGCGGGTCTCCGGCAACCCGGTCGTCACCGCGGTCAGCAAGGCGACCGGGCAGTTCTGGAGCGCGAAGGTCACGGGCGGCAACGTCGTCTTCCAGGGCCTCTACCCCGGCAAGTACAAGCTCGTGGCCAACGGCTTCGGCGTCTGGTTCGGCAGGACCGGCGCCATCGAGGGCGCGAACGTCAGGGCCGGCAAGGCCGACTTCGGGACGTTCACGTACACGAAGCGCGGTGGCTGGGTGAGCGGCACCGTCGTGGACGGCGGCTCCGACGACGGCAGCGACTTCCCGATGAAGGACTCGGTCGTGAGGCTCTTCGACGCCGGCGGCGCCGAGCTCACGTCGACGACCGCGGACGAGAACGGGCACTTCACGCTGAGCGGGCAGTTCGGGACGATGAACGGCCTGACCGTCACCGTCGACCCGAACCCGAGCGGCGGCGGCTGGGCGACCGCGGCGCCGCCCGACAACTACTGCCAGTTCGTCCAGGGCTCGACCGCACCGGTCTCGATCACGCTGGGACAGGGCACCGACGTCGGCGCGGTGCCGTTGCCGCGATCGACCGCGAGCAGCCAGCCGACGCAGTGCCTCCCGAACGACTGACCGGGCCCGCTGGCGCCTTTCAACAACCTTGAGCGAACCCTCGCGCTTTCTTGAGGGAGACCGAAGGTGCGCTCCCTAGGCTCGTGGCCATGCCCAGAACTGTCCGTCGCACCGCCAGTGTGCTGATCGTCGTCGCCGGCATGCTCGCCTCCCTCCTGCTCGCGCTCGGCCAGGCACCCGCCGCCGACGCCGCCGCGTCGGCCGGTCGGGTCCGCGGCTACGTCGTCGCACCGCACGGCGCGACTCCCCCGCTCAAGGTCTCGTGGTTCACGACCGGCTGGACCTACCTCGGCTCGCGGGCGGTCTCCCGCGGCGGCGCGTACTCGCTGTCGCTGCC
>JAOPXG010000147.1 GCA_025965275.1 Nocardioides sp. | reverse complement strand
GTGTGGATCAGGCGCGACTCGCCCTCGGCCTCGGTCTTGCGGCGCAGGTAGCCGACGTAGACCTCGAGGGAGTTGGCGGTGGTCGGGAAGTCGTAGCCCCAGACCTCCTCCAGGATGAACGAGCGCTCGAGCACGCGGCGGGGCCGGCGCAGGAACATCTCGAGGAGGGTGAACTCGGTACGGGTCAGCTCGATCTTCCGGTCGCCGCGGCGGACCTCGCGGGTGGCGATGTCCATCGACAGGTCGGAGAAGGTCAGGGTCTCGTCGAGGGCGTCCTCGCGGGGGACCACGCGGCGCAGCAGCGCGCGCAGACGGGCGAGCAGCTCCTGCAGGGCGAACGGCTTGGTGAGGTAGTCGTCGGCACCGGCGTCGAGCCCCTCGACCCGGTCGCCGACGGCGTCGCGGGCGGTGAGGACGAGGATCGGGAGGTCGTTGCCCGCCGTGCGCAGCGCCCGGGTCGTCTCGAGGCCGTCGAGCCGCGGCATCATCACGTCCATCACGACCACGTCGGGTGAGGTGGCGGTGATGCCGGCCAGGGCCTCGGCGCCGTCGGCGGCCAGCGACACGTCGTACCCGTTGAACTCCAGCGACCGCCGCAGGGACTCGCGCACGGCCCGGTCGTCGTCGACGACGAGGACGCGCGGCTTCGGCACGGGGGTCGTGGTCACGGCCCTACTGTGCCAGCCGAGCCTGAGCCCGAACTGAGAGCCATCAGACGTACTTCGCGGCCGCATCGGCGGCGCGTTGGCCGTACCCGCCGCCGAAGTGGCAGGCGTGCACGAGCAGCGGGAAGATCTGGTGCACCGGCACCCGGTCCTGCCAGCCGTCGGCCAGCGGCGCGGCCTCGTCGTACGCGTCGAGCATGCGGGGCAGGTGCGGCAGCCCGAAGAGCGCGAGCATCGCCAGGTCGACCTCGCGATGGCCGCCGTACACCGCCGGGTCGATCAGCCACGCGTGTCCGTCGAGACCCCAGAGGACGTTGCCGTTCCAGAGGTCGCCGTGCAGGCGGGACGGCGGCTCCTCGGGCACCAGGTCGGCGAGCCGGGGCACGATCGCCTCGATGGTCGCGGCCTGGCTGTCGGTCACGGCGCCGCGGTCGCGGGCCAGCTTGAGGTAGGGCAGCACCCGGCGGACGGCGTAGAACTCGGCCCACGTGTCGGCCGGGCGGTTGGGCAGCGGCAGCCGACCGATGAAGCCGTCCCGGTCGAGCCCGTACGACGGCGCGCCGGCCGCGTGCGTGGCGGCCAGCTCGCGGCCCAGCGTGGCGGCGACGTCGACGGAGTTCTTGCCGGGCTCGACCCAGCGGATGATCAGGCACTCGTGGTCGACGCCGAGCACCTCGGGGACGTGTGCCCCGCCGCTCGCCGTGGCGTCGGCCAGCCAGCGCAGCCCGGCCGCCTCGTCGGGGAAGAAGTCCTCGGGGGCGTGCGGCATGGTCTTCATCAGCGCGGTGGTGCCGTCGCTGAGGCGCAGCCGGGTGGCGGTCGCGACGTCCCCGCCGGCGACCGGTGCCGTGGCCACCACGGCCGAGCCGAGGAGCTCCTCGGCACGACGTGCGACCAGCGGCTGGCGGGTCACGAGGCGCGCTCACCCCAGGGCCGCTGCTCGGCGAGCCGGCTGGCGATCGCCGTGGCCGTGCGCTCGACCATGGCGAGCACCTCCTCGAATCCTGAGTCCCCACCGTAGTACGGGTCCGGTACGTCGCTCCCCGGTTCGAGCGGGTCGAACTCGCGGAAGAGCATCACCCGCCCGGTCGGGCCGCCGACGTCGGCGAGGTTCTGGGCGTCCATCGTGAGCACGAGGTCCGGCCCGTCCGCGGTGGCGTCGCCGGCCCACTGCTGCGCGCGGTGCCGGGTCGCGTCGTACCCCGCAGCGGTCAGCGTCGCGGCCGCGCGCCGGTCCATCGGGTCGCCGACGTGCCAGTCGCCCGTGCCGGAGCTGGTGACGCCGACCCGGTCGGCGAGGCCGGCGTCGGTGAGCCGCGCCTCCAGGACGACGTGGGCCATCGGCGAGCGGCAGATGTTGCCGAGGCAGACGAGCTCGATCCGGTAGCGGCCGGGCGTGCGCCCCTCGGGCACCGCGGGCACGTGTTACGCCTCGTGGGTGGCGTCGCCGAAGATCAGGCCGACGATCCAGGTGACGACCGTGATGACGATCGCGCCACCGACCGCGGTCCAGAACCCGTTGACGTAGAAGTCGATGTCGAAGAGGCCGGCGAGCCACTCGGTGAACAGCAGCATCAGCGCGTTGATCACGAGCAGGAACAGCCCGAGCGTGATGATGATGAACGGGATCGAGAGGAACTTGAGGATCGGGCTCACGAACGAGTTCACGATGCCGAGGATCAGCGCCACGAAGAGCAGCGCCCAGATCTTGGCCTGCCAGTCGTCGGACCCGCCGAAGCCGATTCCGTCGAAGAGCTGGGCGGCCACCCCGAGGGCGACGGCGTTGGTCAGCAGCCAGCCGATGAACCTGAGGAAACCCACGACCACACCCTAGGGGTCCGGGTCAGACCAGACCCAGAGCCTGGATGATCGAGTTCTCCGCGTCCTCGAGATGGCGCCGCAGGAACTCGGAGGCGCCGTCGATGTCGCCGCGCTCGAGCAGCATCACCAGCGCGGTGTGGCTGTCCGCCTGGTCGTGGGCGTTGCGGCGGAGTCGGTCGACCTGGGCGAGCGCGAGCTTCAGCTCGACCATCAGGCTCTCGGCCATGGCGGTCAGGCGCGGAGAGTCGTTGAGCCCGACCAGCGAGACGTGGAACGCGAGGTGCCGCTCGTTGAGCTCCTGGTAGGACCCGCCCGACCGGACCGCGGTCGTGTAGCGGACCAGCGCGGTCCGGACCGCGTCCTTGTGCTGCTCGTCGGCGTCGCGCCACCGGCGTACGCCGGCGCCCTCGAGCACCAGCCGGGCCCGGCAGATGTCGCGCACCGAGCCGGGGTCGGGGGTGGAGACCGCGACGCCGCGGTTGGGCTCGCGGGTGGCCAGCCCCTCGGCGACCAGGACGGTGAGGGCCTCGCGGACGGTCGGCCGCGAGACGCCGAGCGACGCGGCCAGCGCGACCTCGCGCAGCGGGGTGCCGGACTCGAGCTCGCCGTCGAAGACGGCGCGCCGGAGCTCCGCCGCCACCCGGTCGACGGTGGAGGAGAGCTCCAGGTGCAGGGACGCGAACTGTCCCAGGGGCTCGGCCATGGGCGACAGTCTGCCCGAGTTGCGCCCGGTGCCCTCCATGCCGCACACTGGCCGAACTGTCAGATTGTCCGACAATCTGTCATCTGTCGAGAACGAGGAGGGTTCGTGGAGCTGAGCTGGGGTCGCCGATACGTCATGGTCGAGCCGACGCACTTCCGCGTCGAGTACGTCATCAACCCGTTCATGGACCCCACCGACCAGCCCGATCCCGAGCTCGCGCTGGAGCAGTGGCGCGCCCTGGTCGCCACCATCGAGCGGCTCGGCGGCACCGTCGAAGCGCTCCCGCAGCGCGCGGACGCGCCCGACATGGTCTACGCGATGAACCTCGGCCTCGGCCTGGTCCGCGCGGACGGTGCCGAGCACGTCGTGCTGTCGCACATGCGCTACGCCGAGCGCCGGATGGAGACCGGCTCGGCCCACCCCTGGTTCGCCGAGCGCGGCTTCGCCACGTCGTACGTCGGTCGCGACGGCGTCGGCGCCCACCTCGAGGCGGGCGACGCCTTCGCGTTCGGGGACGCCCTGGTGGTCGGCTACGGCCCGCGCACCGAGGAGCTGGCGCTCAAGCACCTCGCGAGCGACCTGGGCATCCGGGTCCGCGGCCTGCGGATCACGCACCCGGGGATGTACCACCTCGACCTGGCCTTCTGCCCGCTCGACGACCGGCGCGCGATCGTCTGTCCCGCGGCACTCGACGACGAGAGCGCCGCGGCGATGCTCGCGCTCGTGCCCGAGCCGCTGGTGCTGACCGAGGAGGAGGCGCTGACGACGTTCTGCGCCAACTCGATCGTCATCGGCCGCACCGTCGTGATGCCGGCCTGCCCCGACCGGGTCCGTGCCCAGCTCGAGGAGTGGGGATTCGAGGTCGTCATCGTCGACGTGTCGGAGTTCCACAAGGGCGGCGGCTCGATCCGCTGCCTGACCAACCCCGTCGACGTCCGGATCGGCCGGGACCTCCCGTCCGTCCCCGGTGGTGAGGTCGTCCTCCCGCCGGTGTGAGGGGTGGTGCGG
>JAOPXG010000137.1 GCA_025965275.1 Nocardioides sp. | reverse complement strand
GCTCGTGCTCGCCGGGCCCGGCACCGGCAAGACCACGACGCTCGTCGAGACGATCGTCGACCGGATCGAGCACCGGGGAGCGCGCCCCGACGAGGTCCTCGCGCTCACGTTCTCCCGCAAGGCCGCCGAGCAGCTCCGTGACCGGGTGACCGCCCGCTTGGGCCGCACCATGTCGACGACGCTCAGCTCGACGTTCCACTCATTCGCCTACGCCCTGATCCGCCGCTACGCGCCGGCCGAGCTCTACGAGGCCCCGCTGCGCCTCCTCAGTGCCCCGGAGCAGGACGTCGTGCTGCGCGAGCTGCTCACCGACCACCCCGAGTCGGTCCGCTGGCCCGACTCGCTGTCCCGCGCGCTCGGCACCCGCGGCTTCGCGCGCGAGGTCCACGCGGTCCTGTCCCGTGCCCGCGAGAAGGGTCTCGACGGCGAGGAGCTGCGCGCCCTCGGTGAGGCCGAGGGGGTCCCGGAGTTCGTGGCCGCGGGGCTCTTCCTCGACCAGTACCTCGACAGCCTCGACAGCCAGGGCGCCATCGACTACGCCGACCTGATCCGCCGCGCGACCATCGAGGCCGACGTCCACCGCGACGAGCTGCGGGCCAGGCTGCGCCACGTCTTCGTCGACGAGTACCAGGACACCGACCCGGGCCAGGTCGCGCTGCTCCGCGCCCTGGCCGGCGACGGGCGCGACCTCACGGTCGTGGGCGACCCCCACCAGTCGATCTACGGCTTCCGCGGCGCCGAGGTGCGCGGCATCCTCGACTTCCCGACCGAGTTCCCGCGCGCCGACGGCGCTCCGGCCGACGTGGTCGCGCTGCGCACCACCCGCCGCTTCGGGCCGCGGGTGCTGGTCGCGTCGCAGCGGCTGGCCCACCGGCTCGCGCTGCCGGGCTCGATCCCCCTCGAGGCACGCCAGGCGTTCCTCGACCCGCAGGCGGTCTCCGGTCCGCTGGGCGACGGCCGCGTCGTCGTGCGCACCTTCGACACCGAGCGCGCCGAGGCGGAGCACCTCGCCGACCTGCTGCGCCGCGCCCATCTCGAGGACGGCGTCGCGTGGGACGACATGGCGGTGCTGGTCCGCTCGGGTCGCACGTCGATCCCGCCGCTGCGCCGTGCGCTCGGCGCGGCCGGCGTGCCGGTCGAGGTCGCCAGCGACGAGGTGCCCCTGGTCCGTGACCCGGCCGTGCTCCCGCTGATCGACGGGCTGCGCGCGGTCGTCAACCTCGACAACACCGATGTCGACCACGTCGACCACCTCGACCCCGCGCGAGCGGAGGCGCTGCTGCTCGGCCCGCTCGGCGGTCTCGACGCCGGCGATGTACGACGCCTCGGCCGTCAGCTGCGGGCCCGCGAGAAGGAGCAGAGCAAGGCCGAGGACCGTCCGCCGCGCACGTCGCGCGAGCTGGTGCGGGCCGCGGTGGTCGAGCCCGGCTGCCTCGACGGGCTCGAGGGCGCCGAGGTGGTCCGGGCCCGCGCGCTCGCCCGGCTGCTCGTCGACGCCCGGGCGGATCTCGCCGGCGGCGCGTCGGCCGAGGAGCTGCTCTGGACGCTGTGGTCGCGCACCGGCTGGCCGGCCCGGCTGCGCCGATCGGTCGACCTCGGCGGGGCCGCCGCCCGGCGTGCGCACCGCGACCTCGACTCCGTGTGCGCCCTCTTCGAGGTCGCGGCCCGGGCCGAGGAGCAGCGCGACCACGTGGGTGTGCGGGCCTTCCTCGCGACGCTGGTGCAGCAGCAGATCCCCGCCGACACCCTGGCCGACCGGGGCGCACGCGGCGCCGCCGTACGCCTCCTGACCGCCCACCGGTCCAAGGGCCTCGAGTGGCGGCTGGTCGTCGTCGCCCACGTCCAGCAGGAGGGCTGGCCCGACCTGCGCAGGCGCTCCACGTTGCTCCAGGCCGACCGGATCGGCGAGGACGGCATCGTCCCGCCGGTGTCGACCCGCGAGCTGCTCATGGAGGAGCGCCGGCTGTTCTACGTCGCATGCACGCGCGCGCGGCAGCGGCTCGTCGTCACCGCCGTCGCGTCGGCCGAGGACGACGGCGAGCAGCCCTCACGCTTCCTCGACGAGCTCGGGGTCACGGTCGAGAGGGTCGTCGGCCGCCCGCTCCGGCCGCTGTCGATGGGCGGCCTGGTCAGCGAGCTGCGGCGCACGCTCGCCGACCCCGCCACCAGCGAGCCGCTCCGCGACGCGGCCGCCCGCCGGCTCTCCCGGCTCGCGGGGGAGACCGTCGGCCACCGTGCCCTCGTCCCGAGCGCCGACCCGTCGACCTGGTGGGGCACCCGCGCGGCGAGCCGTTCGGTGCAGCCGGTGCGCGACCCCGACCAGCCGGTGCCGGTCTCGGCGAGCGTGCTCGAGTCGTTGATGGTCTGCCCGACCCAGTGGTTCCTCGAGCGCGAGGCCGGCGGGGTCGCCCGCGCCCACCAGTCGGCCAACCTCGGCGAGCTGCTGCACGCGCTCGCCCAGCGGGTCGCGACCGGCGAGGTCGAGCCCGCGGTCGACGTCCTCATGGAGCACGTCGACGCGGTGTGGGACCGGCTCGACTTCCGCACGCCGTGGTCCAAGCTGCGCGAGCACGAGCGGGTGCGGGCCGCCCTGGGCCGCTTCCTCCAGTGGCACGTCGCCAACCCCCGGCAGCTGCTCGAGACCGAGGTCCGGTTCTCCACCGTGGTCGAGCTCGACAACGGCGAGCAGGTGCAGCTGACCGGCTACGCCGACCGGATCGAGCTCGACGCCGACGGCAACGTCGTGGTGGTCGACCTCAAGACCGGGCGCACCAAGCCCAGCACCAAGTCGGTCGAGTCCCACGTGCAGCTCGGGCTCTACCAGTACGCCGTCGACCAGGGCGCCGTCGACGAGCTGACCGGCGGCGAGGCCCACGCCGGCGGGGCCGAGCTGGTGCAGCTCGGCATCCTCGACGGCGGTCCCGACGCCGTCGTGCAGTCCCAGGCCGCCCAGCCGGAGGACGGTCCCGACCGCGAGCTGCTGCGCGACCGGCTCCGCCACACGGCGTCGCTGCTGCGCGCCGAGGAGTTCCCGGCGGTGGCCGGCCAGCACTGCCGCGACTGCAGCTTCGTGCCGATCTGCCCGATCAAGGGCGCCGGGTCGGTGACGTCGCAGTGATCGTCGACATCGCCACACCCGAGGACCTCCAGCGGGTGATGAGGACCGACTACGCGCCCAGCGCGCAGCAGTGGGCGGCCATCTCGGCGCCCCTGAGCCCGGCCGTCGTGATCGCCGGCGCGGGCTCGGGCAAGACCACGCTGATGGCCGCGCGGGTCGTCTACCTGGTGGCGACCGGACAGGTGCGCCCCGACGAGGTGCTCGGCCTGACCTTCACGACCAAGGCCGCGAGCGAGCTCCGCCAGCGGATCCGCACCGCGCTGCGCACCGCCGGCGCGCTCGAAGAAGTCGACGAGGGCGAGGACGTCCTCGAGCCGACCGTCGCGACCTACAACGCCTACGCCGCCGGGTTGCTCACCGACCACGGCCTGCGGATCGGCCACGAGCCCGACACCCGGGTGATCACCGACGCCGCGCGCTACCAGCTCGGCGCCCGCGTCATCGACCGGTTCACCGGCGAGGTGCGGCACCTCACCGACCACCCGGCGACCGCGATCCAGAACCTCCTCGCCCTCGACAGCGCGATGAGCGAGCACCTCGTCTCGCCCGACGACGTCCGGGCGCTCGACGCCGACGCCCGTGCGCAGTTCGAGCGGGCGCTGGCCGACGAGGTCGCGGGCAAGAACCGCACGACCTACCGCGAAGGCCCCGAGAAGGCGATCTTCGCGATCGACCGCCGGGGCGAGCTGCTCGGGCTCGTCGAGGCCTACCGGCGGCTCAAGCGCGACCTCGGGCTGATGGACTTCTCCGACCAGATCGAGCTCGGCGCGCGGCTGGCCAGCGAGCAGCCCGACGTCGGGGTGCTGGAGCGGTCCCGCTTCGCGGTGGTGCTGCTCGACGAGTACCAGGACACCTCGGTCGCCCAGGCGACGATGCTGTCCCGGCTGTTCGGCGATGGCCACGCGGTCACCGCGGTCGGCGACCCCAACCAGGCGATCTACGGGTGGCGCGGGGCGTCGGTCTCCAACATCCTCAACTTCGCCGACACGTTCCCGTCCCACGCCGGTCCGGTGCCGGTCTACCCGCTCACGGTCAACCGGCGCTCCGACGCCCGCATCCTCGAGGTCGCCAACCGCCTCGCGGCACCGCTCTACGACAGGTACCAGCAGGTCGAGCCGCTGGTCGCCAAGCCGGGCGCGGAGGTCGGGTCGGTCGCGCTGCGGGTGTTCGAGACGCATGCCGACGAGCTCGAGGCCCTCGTCGAGTCGGTGCGGTCCGCCCACGGTGACTCGTGGGCCGAGATCGGCGTCCTCACCCGGGACAACGCGCACGCCGAGGACGTCTTCGACGCCCTCACCGGCGCCGGCATCCCGGTCGAGATCGTCGGCCTCTCCGGGCTGCTCCGGCTGCCCGAGGTCGCCGAGATCGTGGCGACCCTGCACCTGCTCCACGACGTCACCGCCAACGCGTCACTCCTCACCCTGCTGACGGGTCCGCGCTGGGCGATCGGGCCGCGCGACCTGCGGCTGTTGAGTCGCCGGGCCCACGAGATCGCCGGCCGCCAGGGCCGCGGCGGCGAGTCGGCGTCGATCACCGAGCACCTGCTCGACATCGCCGACGGCATCGACCCGGCCGAGATCCCGTCGCTGGACGACGCGCTCGCCGACCCGGGCGACGCGCCCTACTCCGCGGAGGCCCTGGAGCGGTTCGCCCTCCTGGCGGGCGAGCTGCGGATGCTGCGCACGACCGTCGGAGAGCCGCTGCTCGACATCGTCCGCCGGATCATCGACACCAGCGGCACCGACGTCGAGCTCGCGTCCGCGGTCAGTCCGGCCGCGACCGCGCGCCGCGACAACCTCGACCTGTTCGTGAAGGCGGTGGCCGAGTTCCAGGCCGTCGACGGCGACGTGACGCTGCCCGCGCTGCTGGCCTACCTGACCGCCGAGGACGACCAGGGCAACGGGCTCGACGTGGCCACCCCGACCGAGGCCGACTCGGTGAAGCTGCTGACCGTGCACCGCTCCAAGGGCCTCGAGTGGGACTCGGTCTTCCTGGTCGGGGTGTGCGAGACGCGCTTCCCCTCCAACCGCTCGCGCACGCTCTGGACGTCGTCGCCGTCGATCCTGCCGGCGCCGCTGCGCGGCGACGCCCCCGACCTGCCCCAGCTCCGGGGCTGGGACAAGGCCGCGCTCGACGCCTACCGTGCCGACACCCGTGCCCACGACGCCGAGGAGGAGCTGCGGCTCGGCTACGTCGCCTTCACCCGCGCCGCCCATCACCTGTCGGTGACGTCCTACCTCTGGAGCCCGCGGACCACGGCGTTCGGACCGTCGTCCTACCAGGAGACCGTGCGTGACCAGCTGGTCGCCTGGGGCGAGCCGGTGGACGGTTGGCTCGACAAGCCGCAGAAGGGCGACCCCAACCCGTACGCCGCGGTCGACCCGTCCCGGCCCTGGCCGCCGACCGGCACCGGCCGCGAGGCGGCGCTGCGGATCGAGGCGGCCCGGCGGGTGCGCGAGGCGGATGCCTCGGCGCCCGATCACGGGCTGGACATGATCGAGTCGGCGCGCGTCGCCGAGTGGGACACCGAGCTCGACCGCCTGCTGGTCGAGGCGCGCCGGGAGCGCAGCTCCGACATCGCGGTGCCGCTGCCGAGCAGCCTCTCCGCCACCGCTCTCGGCCGGCTGCACGAGGACCCCGAGACCTTCGCCCGCGAGCTGGCCCGGCCGATGCCGCGGCCGCCGTCGCCGGCGGCTCGCTTCGGCACCCGCTTCCACGCGTGGGTGGAGGCGAGGTTCGACCAGCAGGACCTCTTCGACTACGGCGACCTCCCGGGCCGTGGCGACGCCGGCATCGACGACGACACCGATCTCAAGGAGCTCATCGCGGCTTTCGAAGCCGGTCCGTTCGCGACCCGTACACCCCACCAGGTCGAGGCGTCGTTCGCGCTGGTGCTGGCGGGCCAGGTCGTCCGCGGCCGGATCGACGCCGTCTACGCCGAGGACGATGGCTACCTGCTCGTCGACTGGAAGACCAACCGCTCGGCGAGCGCGGACCCACTCCAGCTCGGCATCTACCGGCTGGCCTGGGCCGAGCTCCACGACGTCCCGCTCGAGGCGGTGCGGGCGGCGTTCTACTACGTGCGCACCGGCGACCTGGTGGAGCCGGAGGACCTGCCGGACCGTCAGGCGCTCGAGGCGATGCTCGACGTGTCCTGATCCAGCCACGCGGCGACCCCGCGGGCGGCGACCCGGCCGGCCCGGTTGGCGCCGATGGTGCTCGCCGACGGGCCGTAGCCGACCAGCTGCACCCGCGGGTCCACCACCGCGGTGGTGCCGTCGAGCTGGATGCCGCCGTGCTCGGAGCGCAGGTGCAGGGGAGCGAGGTGGGTGACCGCGGGTCGGAAGCCCGTGGCCCAGAGGATCACGTCGGCCCGCTCGAAGGAGCCGTGGGGCATGCGGACGCCGGCCGGCTCGATCGACGCGAACATCGGGTGCCGTGCGTAGGCGCCGAGCCGATCGGCCTCGCGCTCCTGCTCACGCAGCGCCAGACCGGTGACGCTGACGACGCTGGCCGGCGGGAGGCCGCGGCGTACCCGCTCCTCGACCAGCGCGACCGCCTCGCGGCCGCGGTCGGGGTCGAACTCGTCCGTGCGCCACACCGGTTCGCGGCGGGTCACCCACAGGGTGTCGGTGACGGGTGCCAGCTCGCCGAGGAGCTGCACCGCCGACGCGCCCCCGCCGACGACCACGACCCGCTTGCCGCGGAAGTGCTCGGCGCCGGGGAAGTCGACCGTGTGCAGCTGGTCGCCGCGGAAGGTGCTCATGCCGGGGTAGTACGGCAGGTGCGGCTGCGACCAGGTGCCGGTCGCGTTGACCACCGCGCGTGTGGTCCAGGCGCGGTCGCCGGCGTGCACCACCAGCAGGCCGGTGCCGTCGGGGTCGTCCGTGACGCGGTCGACGCGCACCGGTCGCACGACGGGCAGCGCGTGGGTGCGCTCGTAGTCGGCGAAGTACGCCGGCACCACGGTGTTGGCCCGCCCGTCGGGAGTGCCGGGGGAGTGGGAGTCGGGAAGGGCGGCGATGCCGTGCACGTCGTGCATCGTGAGCGAGTCCCACCGGTGCTGCCACGCGCCGCCGGGAGCGTCGTCCGCGTCGAGCACGATGTGGGAGATCCCGCGCCGCTTGAGGTGGTAGGACGCCGACAACCCGGCCTGCCCTGCACCGATGACGACCGCGTCGTAGATCTCCACGAGTGGTCAACACCGACGGTCGCGCGGATGTTTCGCGGGCCTGGCCCGGCGGGCACACGATCGCCATGGTGACGACGGATCCGCAGGGCGTGGCGTGGAGCGTCGAGCTGCGCAGCTCGGGGCGGGTCTGCGTCGACGTCAAGCGGTCGCGCTGCTGGCTCTACCTGGTCACCGGCCTCTGCATGGCCCTGATCTCGGTGGCCTGCCTCGTGTTCGCCGACGGCGTCGGCATCCGGGTGGTGGGCGCGCTCCTGCTGCTCGTCTCGGTCCCGTTGGTGGTCATGGCGGTCCAGCAGGTCCTCCGACTCGGCTCGTGGTCATCACCCGTCGTGGTCGTGGACGCCGACGGCATCACGGTCCGGCACGGTGTGCTGCGGGTGCCCTGGTGGGACCTGTCCGGCGCGATCGCCTACACCGCGAACCACAACCGGTGGGTCGCCGTCGTGGTCAGTGACGAGTTCTACGACGCCTGGATCACGTCGCGGTCCTGGGTGGTGCGCCTGGTCGGTCGGCGCCGGCGGGACCGGGCCGGGACCATCAACCTGCCGCCCAACCTCGCGGTCGACACCGAGGCCTTCGCCGCGTGGCTGACCCACGAGACCCTCGACCGGCTGCGGGCTCAGCTCTGAGCGAGCCCGGCCTCGAGGGCGAGCTCGACCATCGCGCCGAAGGTCTGCTCGCGCTCCTGCGACGTCGTCTCCTCGCCGGTGACGACGTGGTCGGAGACGGTGCAGATCGCCAGCGCCCTGCGGTCGAACTTCGCGGCCAGCGTGTAGAGCGCGCTCGCCTCCATCTCCACCGCGAGCACGCCGTACTCGACCATCCGCGCCGAGAGCTCGGGCCGCGACGGGTAGAACGAGTCGCTGCTGTAGATCAGGCCGACGTGCACGCCGTCGCGTCCGGACGCAGCGCGGTACGCCGCGTGCAGCAGGCCGAAGTCGGCGACCGGCGCGTAGTCGAGCCCGCCGAAGGTGATCCGGTTCATCGACGAGTCGGTGCAGGCGCCGGAGGCGATCACGATGTCGCGGACGGCGAGCTTCTCGGTCAGCGCGCCGCAGGAGCCGACCCGGATGATCGACTGCACGTCGTACTCCGAGAAGAGCTCGTTGGCGTAGATCGCCAGCGACGGCTGGCCCATGCCGGAGCCCTGCACGGAGACCCGCTGGCCGTGCCAGGTGCCGGTGTAGCCGTACATGCCGCGGACCTCGGTGTAGCGGCGCGCGTCGTCGAGGAAGGTCTCCGCGATCCAGGTCGCACGAAGCGGGTCGCCGGGCATCAGGACGAGGGGGGCGATGTCGCCGGGCCCGGCGCCGATGTGAGTGCTCACCGGCGCGAGCCTAGAACTAGTCTCGACCGAGTGACATATCCGCACGAGAAGCTCTCCGCCAACCCGCACGACCGGCTCGGCGTCCACCGGGCCGACGACGACTGGCTCGAGGAGCGCTGGGCCGACCCGGAGACCCGGGTCCTGGTCGTGTCCGGCACCCGGATCAAGCCGGTCGACGGGCACATCGACTGGGTGTCCCCGGCGGACGCGCCGGACGGGCTGCGGGTGCTGCTCGGGGAGCACGACGGGCGCGCCTGGTTCGCGCTGATCGTCGACGCCGCGACCTCGAAGGCGGAGGACGGCGAGTGGACGCCGCTGCGCGGCCTGCTGCCCCACCTGGCCGACGACACGCTCGCGAGCGCGCCGCTGGTCTTCCACGCGTTGGGGCTGGCGGAGTGGCTCTTCGTGACCCGCTTCTGCCCGCGCTGCGGCCGGCCGCTCGAGCCGACCAAGGCCGGTCACGAGCTGGTGTGCTCAGAGGGCCACACGCAGTTCCCGCGCACCGACCCTGCGGTGATCATGGTCGTCGCGTCGGGGGAGCCGGGCTCCGAGGGGGAGCGCTGCCTGCTCGGTCGCCAGTCGGTCTGGCCGCAGGGGCGCTACTCGACCCTGGCCGGCTTCTGCGAGCCGGGCGAGACGCTCGAGGACGCCGTCCGGCGTGAGGTCGCCGAGGAGGTCGGCATCGAGATCGGCGACGTGGAGTACTTCGGCAACCAGCCCTGGCCGCTCCCGGCCAGCCTCATGCTGGGGTTCGTCGCCCGGGCGACCACCACCGAGGTGACCGTCGACAAGCACGAGATCGAGGACGCGCGCTGGTTCACCCGCGCGGAGATGAAGGACCTCGCCGAGGCCGGCACCCTCGTGCTCCCCGGCGGCGTCTCGATCAGCCGCTCCCTGGTCGAGCACTGGTACGGCGGTCCGCTCCCCGGCCAGTGGTGAGCACGCCGTACGCCGTACTCGCGCGGGTTTCACCGGGCGGGCTACCCGCTCAGGGATCAGACAGCCAGGGAGGCGAGCTTGTCCTTGACCTGGGCCAGCGACGGGTTCGTCTGCGCGGTGCCGTCGGAGTAGACCAGCGTGGGGACGGTCTGGTTGCCGTTGTTGGCGGACTCGACGATCTGCGCGGCGTCGGG
>JAOPXG010000109.1 GCA_025965275.1 Nocardioides sp. | reverse complement strand
CGTGGTCGCCGACGCCGACGCGGTAGCCGGTGGCGTGGTTGTAGACGGCGGTGACGTTCTTGCCGTTGATCTGGCCGAGGCTGAGGTAGAGCCGGTTGCCGTAGACGTCGGACCAGTACTGCGCGATGACCGTGCCACCGGCGACGGCGCGCATCCCCTCGCCGCAGGCGACGCCGAAGTCGGTGCCGTCGTGGAGGCCCCAGTAGTGGTAGATCGGGTGCATCCGGTAGCCGAACGGCGAGGTGACCGGGCCGGTGACCGGTGGGATGAAGAGCCCGTTCGTGGAGCCGGTGTAGCCGCCCTTGGCGCGCCGCGCGGCGGCCAGGATGAGCTGCTTGATGTGGTTCTCGCGGCGCTTGGCCTCCTGCAGGTCGCGGAGGTCCTGCCGGCGCGCCGTGGTGGCGTCCGCCCGCGCGTCGCGCCGGGTCTCGACCAGCGTGAGTACGGCGTTCTTGGCGTCGCGCGCCTCGCTGTGGAGCTGCTCCATCGTGACCAGGTGCTCGGCCGCGGCCTCGCGCTGCACCTCGACGTCGTCGCGGGCGGACTCGACCTCGTTCTCGCGGACCTGCAGGAGGACCTCGGCGGCGTGCAGGTCGTCGTACGCGCGGGCCTCACGACCCACGACGACGTTGCTGAACTCCGACTGCCGGGTGAGGTCGGCGGTGTCCTGCGACTCGAGGAGGGTGGCGAAGGCGAGCAGCTGCGGGTCGCCCTGCTCGTAGATGTCGGTGACGGTGTCGGTGAGCTGGAGCCGCTGGTCGGCGAGCGCCGACTGGCCCTGCTCGAGGTCCGACTGCGCGGTGTCGAGCTTCGCCTCGGCGGCCTGGAGCTGGTCCTGCATCTCCTGGTCGCGGAGCTCGGCGGCGTCCAGCTTCGCGGTCGCCGCGGTGTACGCCGCGCGGGCGTCCGACAGCTCGCGGACCGCCTTCTCGAGAGCGGCCTGGGTGGCGCGCAGCCGCGAGCTCGACTCGTCGAGGTCGCGCTGGGCGTGCTTGATCTGCGACTGGGCCTGCGTCTGCTGGTGCTTCAGGTCCTTGCCGTCGCTGGCGAACGCCTGGGGAAGCGCCAGCGCACCGACCGCCAGCGAACCCACGGCACAGGCCGTGAGCAGGCGGCGGCGTGCGGTACGGGGGAAGATACGCACCGGTCTGCCTTCACGTGTTCGGGGAAGTGAACCCGTCGACGGTAACCCGCGCCGATCAGACTTTGAGGTATTTGCGCGTCAACACGAGTGTCGGAAGCAGCGTCAGCAGCGGGCCGAGGATCGCGACGACGATCGCGGCGACCCAGAACTCCTGCATGCCGATCCACGGGATGAACCCGACGAGGTCCTCCAGCTGTCCGTGCACGCCGAACCACATGAAGGCGCCGAGCGCCCCGGCGGCGACCGCCACCGACACCGCAGCGGTGACCACCGCCTCCATCAGGAACGGCAGTGCGATGTAGAGCGTCGAGGCACCGACCAGCCGCATGATGCCGATCTCCCGGCGCCGCGCGAAGGCCGCGAGCCGGATGGTGTTGGCGACCAGGAGCAGGGCCGCCAGGACGAGGAACGCCGCGATGCCGAGCGCTCCCTTCTGCATGACGTCGAGGCCCTGGATGACCGGGCCGACGATCTTGCGCTGGTCGCGCACGCTGGAGACGCCGTCGAGCCCGACGATGGCGCTCTCGATCCCTTGGTACTCGTCGGGGTCCTTGAGCGTGATCCAGTACGACTCGGGCATGTCGTCGGCGGTCGCGGCCGGGTTGGGCCCCTCGAACTTGTCGGCACCGAGGAGGTCCTTGATCTTCTCGAAGGCCTCCTCCTTGGACTCGTAGCGGAAGTCGTCGACCTCGCGGTTGTTCTTCATCTCCTCGACGATGCGGTCCTTCTGCGACTGCGTGACCTCCGTCGTACAGCTCGGGTTGTCGTCGCGGGCCTTGCAGAGGAACGCCGTGATCTGCAGCTCGGAGCCCCACTGTTGCGCGGCCTTGTCGGCCTGCTGGTGCAGCAGCACGCCGAGGCCGACGAGGGTCAGGGAGACGAACAGGGTCAGGATCACTGCAAGGTGCATCGACAGATTGCGACGCAGGCCCTGGCCGAGCTCGGAGAAGACGTAACGCAGCTGCATGAAGGGTGAGGCTCTTTTCGATCGGGTCGGGTGGGCCGGCTCAGTGCTGGAAGCCGTAGATGCCCTGTGCCTGGTCGCGGACGACGCGGCCGTCGTCGAGCTCGATGACGCGCTTGCGCATCTGGTCGACGATGCCGGCGTCGTGGGTCGCCATCAGCACCGTGGTGCCGGTGCGGTTGATCCGGTCGAGCAGCTTCATGATCCCGACGGACGTGGTCGGGTCGAGGTTGCCGGTGGGCTCGTCGGCAATCAGGATCATCGGCCGGTTGACGAAGGCCCGGGCGATCGCGACGCGCTGCTGCTCGCCGCCGGACAGCTCGTCGGGCATCCGGTCGCCCTTGCCCTCCAGGCCCACGAGCTCGAGGGTCTCGGGGACGAGGCGGTTGATCTCGGAGCGGGAGCGGCCGATCACCTGGAGCGCGAAGGCGACGTTCTCGCTGACGGTCTTGTTGGGCAGCAAGCGGAAGTCCTGGAAGACGGTGCCGATCTGGCGGCGCATCCGCGGCACCTTCCAGCTGGCGAGCCGGTTGACCTCCTTGCCCGCGACGTAGACCCGCCCGGACGTGGAGCGGTACTCCCGCAGCACCAGGCGCAGGAACGTCGACTTGCCGGAGCCCGAGGTGCCGACGAGGAAGACGAACTCGCCCTTCTCGATGTCGACCGACACCTGGTCGAGGGCGGCCCTCGACTGGCCGGGGTAGGTCTTGACAACCTTTTCGAAGCGGATCACCCGATCGAGGGTAGACGGTGGCCCCAGCGGCGCCCCAGCTCCGGCACCGTATGTTTGGCCACATGCTCCTGCGTGCCCTGGCCGCCGTGCTCGCGACCCTGGTCGCCGCGGCCGCGCTCACCGGGTGCGACGACACGGAGCAGCCGGAGGTGCCGACGCCGTCGGCCGTCAGCACCCCCTTGACGGACTTCTCCACCGACGGCATCACGATCACCCGGGCCGACTTCTGCTCCCGGGTGGCGCCGAACGCCGTCGAGGAGGCGCTCGGAGGCACCGCGGAGTCGTCGAAGACCTACGCGAACGGCGACCGGGCGCAGGTCGCGGCCGGCGTGCACGACGTCGCCCACGAGTACGGCTGCATCTGGAAGGCCGCGGACGGTACGGTCGCCCGGGCCTGGGTCTTCGCTCCCCCGGTCACCGCCGAGCAGGCCGTCACCCTCCGGAAGTCCGCCACCGGCAAGGACTGCCGACCCGTGCGGGGCGCCCCGGCGTACGGCGACCCGTCGGTGGCGGTGCGCTGCGGCTCGGAGACGTCGTTCCACGGGCTCTTCGGCGACGCCTGGCTGTCGTGCTCGGTCGAGGCGACCGGGAGCGACCGCGCGGCCCTGCTCGACCGGGCCGGCCGGTGGTGCGTGACGGTGGCTCAGGCCGCCGCGGCCTGATTGCTACGTGGGTTCCGTGTCCCGCGCCGCGTGCGTGACCGGGCAGCCCTTCACGCCCGGCACCGGAAAGGTGCCGAGCTGCTCCACGTCGTAGCCGTCGGGGTAGCTGCGGATCCAGGAGATGTCCTCGATCTGCTTGGGCTTGCGGCGTGCCGGGAAGGCGCGCAGGGCCACGCCGCGGGCCTTGAGCGCGGCCCGGCTCGCGCGCTGCACGGCCGCGGGCGGGGCGTCGTACCGGAACGCGTCGCGCAGCGGCTGGTCCATGAGGGCCTGCGCGAAGAGGCCGGCCGGGCGGCGGACCGGCCTGGCGTAGAAGGTCTTCATCAGCGCCAGGGTCGAGTCGGCGACGCGCCGCGCGCCTTCGTCGTACGCGAAGTGCTCGGCCTCGTAGGAGGCCATCAGGTCCTCGAAGCCCGCGTAGGTCTCCGGGACGTCCTTGATGTTCATGTGCCGACCGAGCGCCCGGTAGTAGTGGACCGACGCCTCGACCTCGTGGGCCGTCATCGGGCGCTTGCCGTAGTCGTCGAGCCAGCGCTTGGGCACGACCACGAAGGTGCTCAGCACGTAGCGGAACTCGTGGTCGGGGATGTCGTAGGCGCGGTGCATCGCGTTGATCCGGCGGATCGCGGCCTTCGACTCGGGGTGGTCGAAGCCGAGCCGGGTCGGGGGCTCGAGCAGCAGCGCGGTGTCGTCGTACCGCTTCTGGACGTTGCCGGTGAACGCGCCGGTCGCGTCGAGCAGCCGGCCGATGCCGGGCACGGCGTAGGTGCGGAAGAGCGCGAAGCTGAGCGCCTGGTTCATGTCCCACGGGAACTCGTGCATCACGACGTTGCGGTAGATCTCGACGAAGTCGGTCTCCGGGTCGAGGGCGTCGTTCCGGGCCTTCCAGTGGTCGCGCTTCATGCCACCAAACTAGAGCAGACCCGCCCACCGGGTCGCCGTCTCGGTGGTCGAGTAGCGAGCGCCAGCGAGCGCATCGAGACCCTGGGTCGCGGTCTCGATACGCCGGTCGCGACCTCCTTCGTCGCTCGCGCGACTACTCGACCTGGCTGCTGCGTCCTGGTCCTCGCGAGCTCGGACCAGGGCAGCTCAGTTCTCGGCGGCCTTCTCGGCACCCCGGCGCCAGCGGATGCCGGCCTCGAGGAACCCGTCGAGGTCGCCGTCGAAGACCGCGGACGGGTTGCCCTGTTCGTAGCCGGTCCGCAGGTCCTTGACGATCTGGTAGGGGTTCAGCACGTAGTTGCGCATCTGGTCGCCCCACGACGCCTGGACGTCGCCGCGCATCTCGTCGAGGTGCGCCTTCTCCTCGGCCTTCTTCAGGGCGAGCAGCTTGGCCTTGAGGACGACCATCGCGCTGGCCTTGTTCTGCAGCTGCGACTTCTCGTTCTGGCAGCTGACGACCGTGCCGGTCGGGATGTGCGTGAGGCGGACGGCGGAGTCGGTGGTGTTGACCGACTGACCGCCCGGGCCGCCCGAGCGGTAGACGTCAACGCGGACGTCCTCGTCGGGGACGTCGATCTCGTCGGTCTGCTCGAGCACCGGCACGACCTCGACCGCGGCGAAGCTGGTCTGGCGGCGGCCCTGGTTGTCGAAGGGGCTGATCCGCACGAGCCGGTGGGTGCCGGCCTCGACGGACAGGGTGCCGTAGGCGTACGGCGCGTGGATGGCGAAGGTGGCCGACTTGAGGCCGGCCTCCTCGGCGTACGACGTCTCGTAGACCTCGACGGGGTAGTTGTGCTGCTCGGCCCAGCGCGTGTACATCCGCATCAGGGTCTCCGCGAAGTCGGCCGCGTCGACGCCGCCGGCGCCGGCGCGGATCGAGACCAGCGCCTCGCGGGCGTCGTACTCGCCGTTGAGGAGGGTGCGGACCTCGAGCGCCTCGACGGACTTGTGGAGCCGCTTCAGCTCGGCGTCGGCGTCGGCCATCGCGTCGGCATCGCCCTCCTCCTGCGCCATCTCGACCATGATCGCCAGGTCGTCGATGCGACCCCCGAGCGCCGAGACGCGGTCGAGCTCACCCTGGAGCGCGGACAGCCGCCCGGTCACCCGGGTCGCGCTCTCCACGTTGTCCCACAGGTCCGGCGCGGCGACCTGCTCACTGAGGTCGGCGATCTCCCGGCGCATCGCGTCGACGTCGAGCACCTGCTCGATGGTGTGCATCGTCGCCTGGAGCTGCTTGATCTGTGCATCGATGTCTGGGCCTGCCACAAGGCTCAAGGTTACGGGTCGACGCCCGAGGCGGCCTACTCGGCAGCCGCGGCGGGGAGCGGGAGCTCCGCCCAGACGCGCTTGCCGCCGGTGTCGGCCGCCTCCATCCCCCACGACACGGCGAGCGCGCCGACCAAGTGGAGGCCGCGGCCGTGCTCCTCGGTCTCGGTCAGCGGCTGCGGCTCCGGCGTGCCGGTGCCGTCGTCGTCGACCTCGATCCGCAGCGCGGCGTCGGTGGTGGCGATGCGGACGCGGTACGACGAGTGCGCGTGGGTGAGGGCGTTGGCCGCCAGCTCGCTGACGACGAGCAGCGCGTCGTCGACCGGCTCGACGATGCCCCAGTCGGCCAGCTTCTGCTTCACGAAGCGCCGGGCGTCACTCACGCTGCTCAGGTCGTGGGGCAGGTCGATGACGGCCTCGTTGTCGACGGTCCGACCGACGGACTCGAGCAGGTCGACGAGGTAGCCCAGGTCGGCGTCCTTGAGGACGAAGCCCGCGGCGTTGTCGGCGAGCCAGGCCCGGTCGACGGTCTCGAGGCCCGAGAACACCACGACCTTGGACGCCGGGGACCGCTCGCGCACGTGGCTGAGGACCTCCTGCCCCGCGATGTCGGGCAGGCCGAGGTCGAGTACGACGACGTCGGGACGCAGTTGCTCGGCGAGACGGACGGCTTCTGCACCGTCCGCAGCCTCTCCCACGACCTCGAAACCGCCCCGAAAGCGCAACGACGTGCGGACCAACCGGCGTACCTCGACGACGTCGTCCACCAGGAGTACGCGGATCGGCACGGGGTGAGCCTAGGCGGTCCGAGGCCGCAGGGACATGCCGGGGACCGCGCGTCGCGACAGGTTCAGACAGTCGGATCGGTCGAGGCGAGCGGCAGGCTGATCACGAAGGCCCCGTTGTCGCCCTCGGCCGACGGCGACCGGTAGGTCGCACCGCCGTCGTGCGAGCGCGCGAGCTGGCGCACGATGTAGAGCCCGAGACCGGTGCCACCCGGCCCGCGGCCGGTCGCGAACCGGTCGAAGAGACGGGCCCGCATCTCCTCGGGCACACCCGGGCCTGAGTCCTCGACGCCGATCTCGACGACGGACCCGACCGCGCGCGCCCACACGCGGACCGGCGGCACGCCGTGGCGCAGCGCGTTGGCGATCAGGTTGTCGACCGCCTGGGCGAGCCGGTCGACGTCGCCCTCGACGACCAGTCCGGGCTCGGCGTCGGCGACGATCTCCGCGTCGGGACGGGTACGTCGCGCCGTCGCGACCGCCGTCGCGACCAGGGTGGCGACGTCGACCGGGCCGAGCTCGAGTTCGAGGGCGCTGGCCTGCAGGCGGGACGCCGTGAGCAGGTCGGCCAGGAGCCGGCGCAGCCGGACCGCGCTGGCACTCATCCCCTCGAGCAGGTCGCGCCGCTCGTCGTCCTCGAGATCGGCCCAGTGGGCGACGAGCGTGTCCGCCGTACCCCCGAGGACGCCGACCGGGGTGCGCAGCTCGTGGGCGGTGACCGCGAGGAAGTGGGCCTGGTCCTCCGCAGCCTGGGCGAGCTGGGCGTTGGCCTCGGCGAGCGCGGTCGCCGCCCGCTCACGCTCCTCGAGCATCGCGCGGCGCTCGGAGGTGTCGCGGGTGACCTTGGCGAAGCCGACATGGCGACCCCGGGCGTCGTGGACCGCGGTGATGACCACGTTGGCCCAGAACTGCGTCCCGTCCTTGCGGACCCGCCACCCCTCCTCCTCGTACCTGCCCTCGCGCAGGGCGATCTCGATCTCGTGCTCGGGGTGGCGGGCGGCCTGGAGCTCGGGCGGGTAGAAGACGCGGAAGTGCTGGCCGATGATCTCGTCGGCGGTGTAGCCGTTGCTGCGCTGGGCGCCGGCGTTCCAGCTGGTGATCCGGCCGTCGGGGTCGAGCATGAAGATCGCGTAGTCGCCGACGGTCTCGACCAGGAGCCGGAACCGCTCCTCGCTCTGCTGCAGCGCCTCCTCCTGCTCACGCCGGGCCGTGATGTCGCGGGTGATCTTCGCGAAGCCGAGGTGCTGCCCGTCCTGGTCGTGCACCGCGGAGATGAGCACGTTGGCCCAGAATCGCGAGCCGTCCTTGCGGACCCGCCACCCCTCCTCCTCGTAGTGCCCGTCGCGGAGCGCCAGCTCGAGCTCGCGCTCGGGGTGTCCCGACTCCTGCACCTCGCGGGGGTAGAAGGTCCGGAAATGGCGCCCGATGATGTCGTCGGCGGTGTAGCCCTTGATCCGCTGGGCGCCGGCGTTCCAGCTCTCGATCGTGCCGAGCGGCGAGAGCATGAAGATCGCGTAGTCCTCGACGTTCTCGACCAGCAGCCGGAAGCGGACCTCGCTGCGCCGCAGCATCTCCTCGGCACCGCGCTGGCCGCTGACGTCCTGCACCTGGAGGAAGAGGTAGAGCGGGCGTTCGCGGCTGTCGAGGACGGGGGCGAGCGTCGCCAGCACCCGGCGCGCGGAGCCGGCCTCGCTCACGTCGTGCTCGAACTGCACGACCCGGGTGCCGGCGTCCAGGATGTCGCCGAGGGCCTGGGTGACCAGGTCGCCGCGGCCTGCGGTGAAGTCGGCGTACGCCGCACTCACCAGGCGGTCGACCGGGCACTCCAGCAGGTCGGCGAGCGCGCCGTTGGCACGCACGATCCGGCCGGCGAGCGTCACCGTCGCCATGCCGATCGCCGCGTCCTCGAAGACCTCGCCGAAGCGCTCGAGGTGCTCGCGCAGGATGGTCCGGTCGACCTCGTCGTCCGACCCCGCCGGCGGCGGCGCGGGCTCGGCGACGACCTCCGCCCGCCCGGCGAGCACCGCGAGCAGGTCGTCGGCGAGCGTGTCGAGCGCGGTGGACTTCTCGAAGAACGCCGCGGCGCCGAGCTCGCGGGCCCGGTCGGCGAGGCCCTGCTCCTGGAAGCCGCTGTACATCACCACGCAGGTCCCGGGCGCCGTCTCGAGGACGCGGGGCAGCGCCTCGAGCCCGTCCATGCCGGGCATCGAGACGTCGAGGAGGAGCATCGTGGGCCGGTGCCGTCGTACGGCGTCGATCGCCTCGGCGCCGTCCGCGCCCTCACCGACGACGTCGAGCTTGCGCGAGAGCCGGAGGCGGGTACGCACCAGCGTGCGCACCTCGGCCGCGTCGTCGACGACCACGATCGTCGGAAGGCCTGACTCCCGAGCATCTCCCCCAGCCACGCCCGGAACCTAACGCAGATCGGACCGCGTGTCGTCAGCGGCTGCGCACGGGCGCGCCACGGGGTCGGGCATCGACCAGCCGGTGGCCACGTACTGGACTGCCATGCGAACTCCTTGCCACGACTTCCCCCCGCGACGCGGCTCGACCCCGGGACGTGCGTGGGACCTCCGCCCGGCCATTCTGTCTAGTCCAGAGGTCTAGATGGGACCCGTTTCGAGGAAAATTTTCTTTCCTGTGTCACGGCGCTCAGCCGGCCGCGCGGCCGAAGACCTGCGCGACGTACCAGTGGCCGGAGTCGCTCCTGCGGGCGCCGATCCCCATCAGCCGGAAGCGCGGGTTGAGGATGTTGGCCCGGTGTCCCTCCGAGTGCATCCAGCCGTCGTTCACGACCGACCTGCCGGTGGAGTAGCCGGAGGCGACGTTCTCACCGGCGGCGGAGAGCCCGCAGGTGCGCAGCACCGGTCCGAGGTCCTGGTGGAACATCCGGTCCTGCCGCGCCTGCTTGCGGGCCTGCTTGACCGCGAAGCGCTGCACGCAGTCCTGCTTGCGCAGCTCCGCGCGGTCGTGGCGGACCCGCTGGTGGTTGGTCGCGGCGTACGCCTGGCTCTGGTACCTCGCCTCGGGGGTGGCCGCCTGGGCGGGCACGAGCCACAGCGCTCCGGCGGTGGCGGCGACCGCGAGCAGGGCCGGGGTGGTCCGTCGTACTGAGGGCATGGTGTCCTCCGGTTCCGGATCGATTCCATGGGCTAGACCGTCAGGCCTTCTCTCACCGTAACCACCGGCCGTAGTCCCAAGCGCCACTACTGTCCCGGCCATGGTCCCCCGCCACTTCGTCGTCGCCGTTCCCGTCGTCCTGGCACTCGGCCTCGGTGTGACGAGCGCCTCCGCACAGCAGTCCGAGCCCGTCACCGCCTCCCCCGCACCGGCCATCTCCTTGCGCGCCCCCCTCCCGGCCGACCACCCCGGCGACCTCGTGGCCGGCTCCGTGATCAGCGACGGACAGATCTACGACCTGGTCCGCGACGGCGACCGGCTCTACGCCGTCGGCGGCTTCCAGACCATCGGGCGCTACTCCGGCGCCGGCGGCGTCGTCGACGGCACCACCGGCGCGGCCGTGGCCGGCCCTGTGCTCGGCGACGGCCAGGTCTCGGTCTCGGTGAGCGACGGCGCCGGCGGCTGGTACGTCGGCGGCGACTTCACCTCGATCGACGGCCAGGCGACCGGCGGGCTCGCGCACGTGCTCGCCGACCACACCCTCGACCCGGCCTTCCTGCCGGTGACCAACGGCCTCGTCAGCGCCCTCGCCCTGCAGGGCACGACGCTCTACGTCGGCGGAGACTTCGGCAAGGTCGGTGACCAGGCCCGCAAGCACCTCGCGGCGATCTCCACCGTCGACGGGTCGCTGCTGTCACTGAACGCCCCGCAGGCCGAGCGGGTGACCGAGATCGCGGTCTCGCCGACCGCCCTCTACGTCGGCAGCGACCGCGTGGTGGCCCTCGACCCCGTCACCGGCGCCGCGATCCCGACGTTCACCTCACCCGCGCACGACCCCGGCGGCGTGCACGCCCTCACGCTCGGCGGCGGCCACCTCTACGTCGGCACCGACCGCCTGGTCGCGCTCGACCCGACGACCGGTGCGGTCGACCCGACCTTCGACCCGCCGAGCAGCCCGCAGGACTACCGCTCCTTCCACGCGCTGCTCTGGACCGACTCGGTCCTCTACGCGGGCTCCGACCGCGCCGCGCGCCTCATGGCCCTCGACCCCGACACCGGCGCGCTGGCGCCGGGCTTCGCCCCGCTGCTGGGCGGCCAGGACTCGACGTTCGGCGCCCCCGGCGGTGTCTACGACCTCGCGCTGGACGGCGACCGGCTGTGGGCGGGCGGCAGCTTCACGTCGGCCGGCGGCGAGCCGGCCCGCAACCTGGCGGTCTTCGACGCGGCGACCGGCGATCGCATCGAGACCGACCTCCCGGCGTACAACCAGCAGGTCAACGCGGTCGAGCTGTCCGGCGATGACGTCTACGTCGGCGGCACGTTCTACATGACCGACTGGATCCGCTCCAACAGCGTCGCCGTCCTCGACGCCGACACCCTCGAGCCGGATCCCGCCTTCCAGGTGAAGCGCTACGCGTACGGCGAGCCGATCCTCAGCCCGTCGGCGCTCTACCTGACCCCCAACCACTTCCAGGGCTTCGACAAGCGGGACGGCAGCCCGCACCTCTACTACCCGTACACGTCGCGGATCCGGGCCTTCGACCCCGACACCGGCGCCGTGCTCCCCGCCCTGACCCGGTCGGTCCGGAACCTGACCGGCGCCACGACCATCGGCGACCGGCTCTACGTCGCCCGCCGGCTCGAGAACGAGGTGAAGTTCCCCCGCAACCGGGTCGACGTCTACAACGCGGCGGGCCACCGGGTGGACACCTTCCTGCTGCCGCTGCGCGGCTACGTCACCACCCTCACCACGGTCGACGGCGACCTGGTCGCGGCCGGCAGCTTCAAGCGCAGCACCCGGGCCGGCTTCCCGCGCAACACGGCGATCATCCGGCTCAACCCGGCCAACGGCGCGCGGCGTCCCGGGTTCGACCCGCACATCAACGGACCGGTCTACGACGTCGTGGCCCAGGACGGCTCGCTCTTCGCCTCCGGCCTCTTCAAGCAGGTCCTCGAGCTCGCCGACTCCGACCGGCCGGGGCTGACGAAGCTGTCCGCCGCCTCCCACCAGGACGGCACCTTCACTCCCGTCGGCTTCGGCGGCAACCGGGTGCTGATCCGTCTCCACGTCGCCGGCGACCTGCTCTTCGTCGACGGCGGCCCGCAGCGCCTCCTCGACGCCACCACCGGCGAGCAGGTGGCGCTGCTCGGCGGCCCCAGCACCTACGCCTCTGCGGTCGTCACCGCCCCCGGCGGCGGCTACTCCTACGCAGCCGGCCTCTCCCCCAACCTCGGCGGCGGCACCTACCGCCCGAGCGGTTACATCTCCCCGGCCGGCCACTGACCCGCACTACCAGTTATTCGAACACCTGTTCTACGCTGCTCCGGTGGGTGCAGCGGTCGACCGGGAGCGAGCCACCTCGCTCCCGCGGCCGGTCTGGATCGACTCCACCGGCATGTGGAACCACAACGGCGGCCGGCCTCCCAGCGTCGGCATCCTGCTCGAGTGGCGGAGCTCGCCCGACGCCCGCGGGCAGCCAGGCTGGGAGGGCCTGGTGGTCTGGGCGAACAGCTTCAGCGAACGCGGTTGGTCGAGCGGGACGACCTGGATGCGGGCGGCCTGCATCCGGCCGATGAAGGTCTTGGACTGGAAGATCCCGATCTCCAGATAGCTGAAGCCCGGGGCGCCATCGCGCACGGGACACCCGCAGGCACGAACGATCACTCCTACCGTTGGGCGACGACGACGGCGCTGCCGGTGGCGCCGATCGAGGCGACCTCGGGCGAGCCGGGGACGGTCAGGGGCAGGTCGAGCGGGGCGGTGAGGTGGACGCTGACGCTCGACGTGCGCTGGTCGATGTCGACGGTGAAGGAGAGGCCGGGGTAGTCCGCGTAGGCGCCCGTCGCTGCGAGGTAGTCGCGTACCGACGCGCGCACGGCGTCGGCGGTGAGGTCGAGCCGGTCCCGAGGGACGCCGCCGGTGTAGATCTCGCGCCCGGTGGCGCCGAGGTCGGCTCCGCGCAGGGCGGCGCCGTCGGCGACGGTGTCGAGTCCTTGACGCTGGAGGTACGCCGCGGAGACGTCGACGACCATCGCGACCGCCATCGCGAGCACGAACGCGAAGCCGACGATCAAGACCGTCGCCTGGCCGGCCTCGTCACGATTACGGCGGCCGTCACGGGGTGGCACGGTCGATCTCCTGGAACTGGCCGATCGGCACGGAGTGGGTGGCGTCGAGCGCGAAGCTCGGGGCGTTGCCGCCCAGGAACGTGGGGAGGAGCGGCAGGTCGACGCTCGAGGTGACGACGACGGTGATCACCGACGTGCCGCTGTGGCAGTCGTGGGGGTACGGCGTACAGGTGATCCGCACGTGGAGCGGCACACCGTGGACACCCTGGTCGGCGAGTGCCTGCGCGGCTGCCGCCTCGGCGCGCTGCCTGCCCTCGGCGTCGGTGGGCGCCAGCGCGTAGGCGCGACCGGCCGCGCGGGCGGCTCCGCTGACGGCGAAGGCGCCGCGCTGCACCTCGAAGACCGAGAGGATGATCCACAGCATCGGGATCAGCAGCAGGATCCCGAGCCAGGTCAGCTCGACCAGCGCACTGCCCTCCTCGTCGCGGCGCCGGCTCACGGCCGCTGCTCCTCGACGGCGTGACCGGTGACGGTCAGCTCGATGGCCGGGCCGCCGATGCCGAGCGCCGGCACCGACGCGCGGACGACCACCTCGACGCCCGGTGCCCCGTCGACGACCGCGGAGTGCGCGTCGACGTCCTGCGCGAAGCGCCCGGAGACGGCTCCGTCGATCTGGCTGCGGGTGCGGGCCGCACCGTCGGCAGGGCTGCGGTCGAGGGTGGCGCCGTACCGCGCGCCCTCCGAGGCCGCCGACGCCAACGTGTTGCGCACGAGCAGCACCAGCGCGACCTGGAGGATGCCGAGGAAGAACGGCACCAGGACGAGCAGGACCAGCACGAAGTCCACCACCGCGGACCCGCGCTCGCCCCGCCGCCGGAGGACGCGCATGGGCGCTACTTCACCTGGTTGAGGGCGGAGGTCAGCATCGACTGCAGCTGCGGGGCGGCGACCGCGGTGATCGCGGCGACCAGGCCAGCCGTCATGACCGTGATCATGACCCAGCCGGGCACGTCGCCGCGCTCGTCACGCCGCCGCGGTGCGAGCAGCACGAGGCAGATCCTCGTCATCGCGAGCGAGATGTGTTCCATGGTGTCTTCCGTTCTTCCGAGGGGTTACGTCGTCGTCAGGTGGAGGCCGATCACACCGGGCCAGAAGGCGAACAGGACGGTGATGGGCAGGACGAGGAACACGACCGGCACCATCATGAAGACCTCCTTGCGGGCGGCGGTCTCGATCAGCTCGCGGCGTCCGGCCTCGCGGACGTCGGCGGCCTGGGCGTGCAGCACGTCGGACAGCGGGGTGCCCCGCTCCACCGCGACCGCGATGCCCTGGGCGAAGCGGGCGACCAGCGGCAGGCCGGTCGCCGAGGCCAGGCGGTCGAAGGCGGCGCCGACGGGTTCACCGGTGCGGATGTCGGCGAGTACCCGGCCCAGCTCGGCGGACAGCTCGCCGCCGCTGCGCCGTACGACGCGGTCGAGGGCGGCGACCGGGCTCTCGCCCGCAGCGACCGCCAGCGCCAGCAGCTCGGCCACGGTCGGGAACTCCGCGAGGATCCGACGCTCGCGGGAGCGGACCTGGCTGGTGAGCCAGGTGTCGCGGGCGAGCACGCCGACCACGACGGCGATCGTGCAGACGAGCAGCGAGCTCAGCGCGGAGCCGGGGGCGGTGAGCATCCGCAGCACGCCGTACGCCGCGGCGACCGCGAAGCCGACGAGTCCCCAGAGCACCTGCTCGACGCGGAACTCGTGGACGGTCTTGTCGATGTTCGCCCGCTCGAGCCGGCGGCGGACCGAGGTCGCACCGCCGAGCACCCGCTCCACGGTGTCGGCGGCCGACCGGATCAGCGGGCCGAAGACACCGGCCGCGGCCGAGGTCGGCGACGACGAGGCGACGCGCAGCGTCGGCGTGCTGCCGACCTGCGGCAGGTCGCGGACGTAGGGCAGCACCCGCAACGCGAGCTGGGGCCGGCGGATGACCCGGATCCGCGCGGCGACGAGCAGCAACCCTGCGGCGAGGACCGCCCCGAGTGCCGCGCCCCACGTCACCGGCGTCACGACAGGATCCGCCGCTCGGTGGGGAGGCGTCCGATCCGCATCATCAGCCGGTAGGCGACGACGCACGCGACGGCGCCGAGGGCGAGCACGAGGACCCCGCCCGGCGATGCGTAGCGCCGGATGACGTCGGACTGGAAGGACATGAACAGCAGCACCAGCCAGGGCGACGCCACGGCGAGCCGGGCACCGTTGACGGTCCACGACTGCCGCGCCTCCATCTCGGAGCGGGTGCGGGCGTCGTCGCGCAGGTACGTCGAGAGGTTGCGCAGCAGCCGACCGAGCTCGCCTCCGCCGACCTCGCGGGCGATCCGGAGTCCCTCGATGACGCGGTCGCCGACCGGGTCCGCGAGCCGGTCCTTGAGCCGGTCGAGGCTCTCCCCGAAGCGGCCGGTGACCTGGTAGTCGAGGGCGAACCGGTCGAACGCCTCGCGCAGCGGTTCCGGCCCGCGGGAGCCGAGCGCAGCAAGGGCGTCGGGCAGTGACATCCCGGCGCGGACCGCCGACGTCAGGTTGTCGACCGCCTCCGGCCAGACCTCGGCCAGCTCGCGCTGACGGCGTCGCGCGCGGCCCGACACGACGGCGACCGGCAGGTACGCGCCCATCAGTCCGAAGGCGACCGCCACCGGCGGCGTGCCCGAGACAACCTGTAGCACCAGCGTGCTGACGAGCCCGCACACCAGGCAGAGGACGGCGAAGCCGGTGACCGACACCTGGCCGAGGCCCGCGCGGGCGAGCAGGTCGGCGGCCCGGCCCGTCGTACGCACCTCGTCGCGGGAGCGCCGCGGCAACGCGAACGCGCTCCAGACCAGCATCAGTCCGATGCCGACCCCGAGCCCGACGAGCGCACCCATCACGACGCTCCGGCGATGACCCGGTGGACGTCGATCCCGACGCGCTCGTAGCGCTCGGGGTGCGGCGGCATCCCGCCGGTACGGCGTAGCTCGCCGCCGCGTCGCTCGAAGACCGGCTCGGTCTCGATGATGTCGTTCTCGACCCGGCCCGCGACCCCGACGATCTCGTTGACCCGGCGTACACCGGTCTCGTCGATGCCGAGGTGGACGACCAGGTCGACCGAGGCGGCGACGGTCGGCACGACGAAGCGCGCGGAGATGTTCTCGCCGGCCAGCAGCGGCAGCGTGCACATCTTCACCAGCGCCTCCCGCGCGCTGTTGGCGTGGATGGTGCACATGCCGGGCAGGCCGGCGTTGAGCGCGAGCAGCAGGTCGAGGCACTCCTCGGCGCGGACCTCACCGACGATGATCCGGCTCGGGCGCATGCGAAGGCTCTCCTTGACCAGGTCACGCAGCCGGATCTCGCCGGTGCCCTCGAGCCCGGACTGACGGGTCTGCAGCGGCACCCAGTCGGGGTGCGGGAACCGCAGCTCGAAGACCTCCTCCGCGGAGACCACCCGGTCGCCACCGGGAATGGCGGCGGCGAGGCAGTTGAGCATGGTGGTCTTGCCGGCCTGCGTGCCGCCGGCCACCAGGATGTTGAGCCCCGCGCGGACCGAGGCCTCGAGGAACGCGGCCGCCGGCGGGGTCAGGCTGCCGAGCTCGACCAGGTCGCGCAGCCGTGCCGCCCGGAGGACGAACTTCCGGATGTTCACGGCGGAGAAGCCCCGGCTGATCCCCTCGAGGACGACGTGCAGCCGGTGCCCTTCCGGGAGCATGGCGTCGACGAACGGCTGGCTGATGTCGATGCGCC
>JAOPXG010000051.1 GCA_025965275.1 Nocardioides sp. | reverse complement strand
TCATCGCTGCGCGAGGCCGGCTGCCCGACCTTCATCACCCCGATGATCGAGCGGATCGCCCGCACGAACAACACGATGCCAACGACCGCGATGGCCAACGAGACGACGATGGCGACAATCTGCATGGAGTGAGGCTCCTCGTGATCTGGTGCGCGTACGGGCGCCGGTGGCCTGCGCGTCCGCGAGCCTATGCGCAGGCGCGGGGCACGTCAGTGCCGCCACGGCGTGAGAAGGATCCTACCGAGGGGTAACTTCAGCCGCGCAGGCCGACGACCCGGCCGCTCTGCGAGAAGATCACGGTCATCATCACCTTCGGGTCGGAGGCCGTCCTCGCGCAGAACCTGTACGTCGTCCCGAGCCGCTCGTAGGGCTGGCCGACGGCCTTCATCACGGCCTTCGTGCCCATCCCGCGGTGGATCAGCCCGTCGACCTTGCCGACCCCCTTGCGGAGGTCGGGGTTGCGGCACGAGTCCGGGGCGATGCCCTGGGCCCGCTCCCACATCTGCAGGTAGGCCTCGGCGCCGCGCGCCATGTCGTCCTGGATCTCCGCGCCGTCGCCCCGGTGCTCGGCGTCGGCGACCTTGGTGAGGTCCTCGATCCAGTCCGGGTAGAGGCCGTACTGCGCGACGCCGTCGTTGTTGATGTCGTAGACCCGCTCGCCGGCGTGCTGCTGGCCGATGGTCACGCCGCCGAGGCCCGTGAAGGGGTAGGTGACCGGGTTGGAGACGTCGGCGCCGCGGGGGTCGCCCTGGGCGCCGAGCCCGTTCATGTCCGCGCCGTACCCGATGCCCCAGTAGTAGTGCTTGTCGGCCCAGCCGACGTGCGCCTTCCACTTCTCGACGAAGCCGGTCGAGTCGCCGGCGTACGGCGTGATGAAGCCGCCCTCCTGGTAGATCCGCGGGTAGGCGTCGGCCGTCGACCACGAGTGCGAGGACACGATGCCCGGGTAGTTCATCTCGTCGATCTGGTCGAGCGACGACTGGCGGGCCTTCACGCTCATGTGGTCGGGGTCGAAGATCATGTGCCGCTTGGCGAGACCCTTGATCGTGTACTCCCCGAGCGTCGTCAGGCCACGGCTGTTGCAGTGGTCGGGCGGCGGGTAGACCGGCGCGGCGGGCAGGTGGGCGAGCTCGGCGATCGCCCCGAAGAGCGCGTCTTGCTGGCCGGCCGAGATGTCCGGTGCGGCGATCTGATTGTGGTCGTGCGCATCGGGGTTGGCCGGCTCGCAGTGCTGCATGTCCCAGTAGGTGCCGGTCTCGAGGAAGTTCGCCGAGTTGACCGCGGCACCCACCTCGCCGTTGTCGCCGGCGATGCCGGAGAGCGCGTTGTCGAACTTGTTGACGAGCTCCATCTGGCGCACGCCCATCGCCTTGACGGCGTCGAGCTGCTTGTCGAGGTTCTCGGGCGTGCAGGCCGCCGCGGGCTGGTCGCCGGTGGGCAGCGCCTTGAACGTGCAACCGAAGGGCACGCTGGTCTCGATGCCCATGATCACGGCCATCTTGCCGCTGTTGATCACCGTGCGGGCCTGGAACGGGTTCTTCACGATCCGGTAGAAGCCCTTGCCGGGTCCGCCGAACTGGGCGTCGATGTAGTCCTGCATCTGGTACATGTCCTTCGCCTGCAGGCGGATCGAGTCCATGTCGTCACAGGAGTTGTGCTTGATCGGGTAGAGCTGGCAGAGCTGGTTGTTCTCGACCAGCAGGTTCACGAAGATCCGCTGCCCGCCGCGCCAGGACCGCTCGAGCCACCGGTAGTAGGTGCCCTCGTGCGTCAGCGAGTTGGGGGCCGGCCAGTCCTTGAACGTGGGCCAGCCGATCGGGTCGTGGTGCGGCTCGCCGGACAGCACCGACTCGAGGACGCCGCCGTACCCGCCGGTCGTGGAGTGGTCGGGGCAGTCGACGAGGGCGTACGGCGCGCCGTACTGGTCCCACGGCTTGCCGCAGTGGGCGTCGCCGCCCAGGAACTCGAACGCCATGCCGTGGGTGTGGGCGTCGACGTAGCCGCGCACCTCCTGGTAGGGCGTGATGCCGGCGTGCGGGTCGCCGGAGATGTCGATCTGGGACTCCGGGTAGGCCGCGCAGCCGGCGGTGCGGGTCGGGCGGAAGCTGGTCGCGCCGTCGAAGGAGAGCCCGCCGGTCGCGTTGTGGAACGCGTAGCGGCCGCTGCCGAGGGGCGCGATCCTCCACACCGTGTCGGCGCTCGGGGCGTCGGCGCGCTCGCCGCCGGCGGTCACGAACGCCCGGTCGGTGTCGTAGATCAGGTAGCTGCCGAGGTCGGTCGGCTTGAAGTAGAAGGCCTCGCCGCCGGAGGTGAGCGTGTAGCAGCCGTTGGCGAGCGCGTAGCGGTTCTGCGGGTGCAGCAGCCGCGGCCCGGTGAGCGGGGCGGTGGTGAGCTTCGGGTCGGGCAGGGCCCGCTCGCTGGCGACGTACGCCGCGCTCGCGGCCTTCTCGGTCGCGGTGGTCGGGTCCTGGGTGCCCTTGCCGAGGTCGCCGGCCCGGGAGATGGCGTTCTTGTCGTGGCTGAGGTTGCCGAGGGCGCCCTGGGCGAAGGCGTAGCGGGCGTTGAGGCTGCCCTGCCGCAGGCCGGCCGCGCCGCCCAGGGAGATGGCCGTCGCCAGGACCGTGACACCCACGACCAGGGCCCAGGCCAGGCGCCGGACCGAACTCTTGTCTCTCACCGCGGTGACTCCTTCGCGTCCTCTTGGGCGTCCAACGAGCGGGGCGGACCCGGGTCATGGTGTTCCCGCGCCCCGCCCCGCCCAACCGCCCGGCGAGGCCCGGCCTAGGCCGGAGGTACGGCGGGCTCGCGGCGACCCAGCCCGGCGACCGCGGCCAGGATCAGGCAGGTGCCGACCACACCGGCGACGCCGAGCCGCTCACCGAGGAACACCGCGGCCAGGACCGCAGCCGTCACCGGCTCCAGCAGGGTGGCGATCACCGCCGAGCTGCCGGGCGTGGTGCGCAGGCCGGCGTACAGCAGGCCGTAGGCGAGCGCCATCGTCAGCACGCCGAGGTAGACGAGCGTGCCGAGCACGAGCGGGTCACCGAGCGAGCTGCCTGCCGGGCCGGCGACCAGTGCCAGCGGCACTAGGACGATGGCGCCGACCGTGGTGGTCGCGGTCGTCAGGGTCAGGGGCCCGGTCGACTGGGCGAGCGATCGCCCGAGCAGGGTCGTCATCGCGTACGCCGCACCAGAGCCGAGCGCCGCGAGCACGCCGAGGACCGGGTGCGGCCCTCCGTCCGCCGTGCCCGCCGACGCGCTGACCAGCAGCAGGCCCGCCAGCGCGGCGCCCAGCACGGCCAGCTCGCCCGGGCGCGGCAGCACGCGGCGGTGCACGCTCTCCGCGATGGTCACCAGCACGGGCGCCAGGCCCAGGCTGACCACCGTCGCGACCGTCACCCCGACCATCACGACCGAGGCGAAGTAGAGCGCCTGGTAGGCCGCGGTGCTGACGCCGACGGCGACCACGTGGAGGGGCCGCCGACGCAGCAGGTCGACGACTCCGCCGAGTTGGCGCAGCGCCATCAGGATCGCGGCCAGCACGACCGCGGCGATCAGCATCCGGTAGGCGCTGATGGTGAGGACGGACATCGGGGTGACGTCGCGGATCACCTGCACCGCGAGGCCGCCGGTGCCCCACAGGACGCCGGCGAGCGAGATCTGCAGCAGGCCGACGTCGGCCTTCGAGGGGTGTGACATGACGTGCTCCTGGCATCGGTGGCGACGGATGGGCGTGGGAGCACGCCGAGGCGGCTCCGGTCAGACGACCGGAGGCGGCAGGATGCCGAGCTGCGTCACGAGAGGTGTCACGGGACCATCGTGACGGATCGCGGCGACCACCGTCACCCGGTTACCGCGATCTGGATGGTCCGCTGTCCTAGGTCCCGCCACCGATCCGGCGGGTGAGCGCGGCGGCGGTGGCGGTCACGGCCTCGCTCAGGCCCGCGGTGGGGTCGGTGTCGGAGTAGGTGACGGCCACCGCGGCGACCGGGTGCTGGTTGTGGTCGACCACGGCGACGGCGATGCTCGCCAGGCCCGGCGTGATCTCGCCGTCCTCGACGGCGTACCCACGTTGTCGGGTGTCGGAGAGGACGGTGCGCAGCGCGCTCAGCGACCGCGGCCCGACGCCGTGCCGGTCGACGAACTCGCGCGGACCGGGATAGAGGGCGCGCACGTGGTTGGGTGGCAGCAGCGCGAGCACGGCCCGGCCGCTGGCGGTGAGGTGCGCCGGCAGCCGGACCCCGACGTCGGTGACCAGCGGTGGCCGCCGCGGCGCGCGCTCCTCGATCACGTAGAGCACCTCACGGCCGTGCAGGATTGCGAGGTGTGCGGACTGCCCGACGCGGTCGACGAGGTCTGCGAGCGGGCGTCGCGCGATCCGCTGGAGCGGCTCCTGGCGGGCGTAGCCGCTGCCGAGCTCGAAGGCCGCGAGGCCCAGCCCGTAGCGGTGGTCGTCGGCAAGGTGCACCACGAAGCCCTCTTCGATCATCGCGTTGAGGAGGTGGTACGTCGTGCTGCGCGGCAGGTCGCACGCGCGCATGATCCGGTCGAGCGGCACCGGGTCGGGCTGGCCGGCCAGGAACCGCAACACCCGCAGCGCACGGGTGGCGGCGGGCACCTGGCTCATGCCCGGAGCCTACTGAGCGGACGACGAGGTCAGGCGTCCCTGCTGCCTGCGGCTCCGGGGCGGTAGTCGTCGGAGCGGTGGTCGACGTCGGGGTCGACCACGTCGGCCTCGCGCAGCGCGTCCTCGCGACGGGCCTCGTCCACGTGCAGGCCCTGGCGGGCCTCCGCCGCCTGCTGCTCGGCGCGCTCCGCCTCCACGCGGGCGACCTCGGCGCGCGCCTCCGCGGCCGCGGCCTCCTGGGCCGACACGTCGACGTGGCCGGCCTGGGCGTCGGCGAGCGTGCGCAGCTCGCCGGCCTGCTGGCGGCGCTGCTCGGCGCGTCGCTTGCTCGCCGCGATCGCGACGGCGGCCACGATGGCAATGAAGGCGATGACGAGGACGATGACGAGGACGATGATGGTGGCGTTCATGGGTCCCTCCCTGGGGTGTCTTCGAGAGTCCGTACCCGGAAACAGGAGGTCGAACCCTCTAGGTGAGCTCGCGCTCCTCGCGCACGGGGACCAGCGGTGCCGCCAGGACCGGGAAGAGCGCGCCGATCGCGAAGGCCGCGGCGTACCCGGCATGGGCCACCGCCAGGCCCGCCAGCGGGGGTACGGCGGAGGCGGTCAGGAACTGGGCGGTGTTCTGCACGCCGAGCGCCCGGCCGGACCAGAACGGGCCGGCCCGCTCGGCCACGGCGGTGAACGCGAGGCCGTTGTCGGCGACCGTCACCAGGGTGGCCACCACGACGAGCAGGACGGCCACCCCGAGGTCGAGGGCCGCGGTCAGGCCCAGCAGCGCCATCGTGGCCGCGGCGGCGAGCGCGACCCACCGCAGGGGGCGCATCCGCGAGCCGACGACGTCGGAGAGGTGGCCGACGGCGATCCGCCCCAGGGCGCCCGCCACCTGGGCGATGGCGACGACGCCACCGGCTGCGGCGGGCTCCCAGCCGCGGTCCTGGACCAGCCAGACGAGCGCGAAGCTCCACACCAGGAACTGCGGCACGACCAGCAGCACCGAGACCCCGTGGATGCGGGCGAGGAAGGAGTCGGCGCGATAGGGGTTGGCGGCGACGACGCCGGCCCGAGCCTCCGGCCGCGGCGGGTCGATGACGATCACGGCTACGACGATCCCGGCCAGGGCGCAGGCGATCGTCGGCACCCAGATCGCCGCGTGCACCCCGGACCTGTCGGCCACGACGGCGATCGAGATCGCCGCGACACCGACGCCGACGGGTTGCGCCATCTGGCGGATGCCCATCGCGAGGCCGCGTCGCTCGGGCGGGAACCAGCCCACGACGACCCGGCCGCTCGCGGCGTTGGTGCTCGCCGCCGCGGCGCCGGCGAAGAAGAGCGTGATCGCCAGCAGGACGATGCCGCCGCTCAGTGCTGCGGCGAGGCCGAAGACGACCGTGGTGCTGAGCCCGGTGAGCAGCACGAACCGCTCGCCCTTGCGGTCGGTGACGGCGCCCCAGGCCACGAGCGTGAGCATCACGCCGACCGTGGGGCAGGCGGCCACCAGGCCGGCCTGGGCGAGGTTCATCCCCTCGCGGTCGTGCAGGGCCGGGATCAGGAACGCCGGCCCGTGCATCATCACCGCGGCCGCCGCCTGCGCCAGCGTGCTGGCGCCGAGCATCGACCAACGACGCACGGCGCCGACGTCGTGCTGCTCGGCGGTCAGGGTCACGGACCCCAGTCAACGCCGAGCGGCACGACGTACGACGCCGTGTCTTGCAGGGTGGCCTGTGACAAACCCGTCAGGCCGGTCCTGCGGAGGTGTCAGTGTGCGCGGATCGCGATCTTGGCCTGGCCCAGGTCGATCACCGAGCCGCTGCCGTCGAGCAGCGTGATCCGCAGGGCGATCACCGAGATGCCGTTGCGAGTCTTCTCGGTGACGAACCGCTCCAGCTTGGCCACGCCGGGGATGTTGAGCATGTCGGTGTCGGGGAACTGCTGCTTCTCGCCGTTCGCGGCGATCGTGCCGACCGTCGAACCCTTGATGCTCGTGGTGACCTTGCCGCCCTGGCGGACGGCGGTGACCTTGCCGATGATCCCGTTGACGTCGAGCTGGTCGCCGCCGAAGGTCAGGTGGGAGACCGAGCCGCGCTCCCAGGCCACGCTCTTGTTGGCGCGGTCCTCGGCGAACTGCTGGGACTGCAGGCCCGTGGCGAGCACGCCCCCGCCGAGGTCGCTGTGCTGGATCTTCTTGGTCGTCACCTTGCCGTCGGTGCTCTGGCACGGCATCAGCGAGAGCGGGGTGCGCCCGTTGCTGACGTTGCCGTCGGCGCTGAGCGAGGAGCTGCCGGCCGAGTAGCCGTGGAAGGTGCCGTGCGTGACGCCGTTGAGGACCTGGGCCTTCGCCTGGCCGACCTTCGACTTGGTGCCGGACGCGGTCTTGGTGACGATCAGCGCGTTGGCCTGGGCCTGGGCGCCGTCGGCGTCGACGTGCTTCTTGGACCGGCCGACGGTGATCGTCGCGAGGCCGGGGATCTCGACGGGGTTGCCCGGGGTCGGGATGTCCATCTGCTGCGGCGCGCCGCCGCCCGGCGGGACGAACTGGATGCTGCCGACGTCGGTCTTCGTCTCGGCGTGGAAGCCCTTCGCGTCGTGGAAGGAGTGGGCCCAGGCGGTGATGGCCTTGATCTGGATGCTGCCGAGGCCGCTCTGGGCGATCACCAGCTTGTTGGTGGTGTTCTGCGCGTACGTCGACACGACGCCCTTGACCTCGCGGGTCCACAGCTCGGTCTTGACGTCCGTGGCCTTGCCCAGGCCGGGGGCCGTCGACTCGGCCTCGTGGTTCTCCTTGTCGATGCCCACCTTGGTGGCGCAGCCGACGGCCATGAACGCCGTCTGGCCGGAGTCCGCCGGGACCTGGCCGCCGGTGGCGGCCGAGCCGTAGCCCGACGCCTTGAGGGCGAAGTCCACGTAGTGAGGCTTGGCAGCGGCGCGCTGGTCGGCGCTCCGGTCGGCGTCCGCGCCGGTCGAGGGACCCGCGGCCAGCAACGTGCCGGAGAGCGTGCCCACGGCCACGAGGGCCAGGGTGGTCGAAGTGAGGCGTCGCATAGTGCACATCCCGATCTGTCCGAACTGGAGATCGTCCTCCCCTGCAAAACGATCCTTGGTAGGAGCGTTCTTTCCTTCGTTCCTTCCCGGTAAACGGGGATCGCGGCGGTCGCGTTATGTCGCTGTGGGACAAGTCTCGGATGCCAGACCGAGGCGGGCCGCGCGGTACGACACCGCGCGGCCCGCCGAGCAGGGATCGGTCAGTGCGCGCGGATCGCCAGCCGGGCCTGACCCAGGTCGACCACCGCACCGGACCCGTCGAGGAGCGTGACGCGGAGCGCGACGATCGAGGCGCCGTTCTTGAAGGTGTCCTTGACGAACCGCTCGATCCTGGCGACGCCGGGCACCTCGATGACCCCGGTGTCGGGGAACTCCATGGGGTCGCCGTTGGCCGTGACGCGTCCGACGGTCGAGCCTTGGAAGCTCGTGGTGACCTTGCCTCCGTCGCGGGTGACGCTCACCTTGCCGACGATGGCGTCCACGACGAGCCGGCCGTCACCGATGTCGATACCGGCGACGGAGCCCCGCTCCCAGCCGGTGCTCTTGCCGGGACGCTGCACGGCCATGTGGGTGGCCGAGACGGCGGAGACGTCGAGGATGCCGCCGAGGTCGACGCTCGCCAGCTTCTTGCCGGTGACCTCGCCGTCCGTGCCCTGGCAGGGCATCAGCGCGAGCGGGGTGCGGCCGCTAGTGAGGTTGTCGTCGAGGCCGCGGGCCTCGGTGCCGGCCGAGAAGCCGTGGAACGTGCCGTGCTTGACGCCCTCGAGCACCTGCGCCTTCGCCTGGCCGACGGTGACCTTGGTCCCGGTGGCCAGCTTGTTGACGACCAGCGCGTTGGCCTTGGCCAGGGCGCCGTCGCTGTCGGCGTGCTTCTTGTTGACCCCGACGGTGATCTTGACCAGCCCCGGGATCTCGATGGGCCGGCCGGGAGCCGGCAGGGCGAGCTGCTGCGGCGCGCCGCCGGTGGGCACGAACCGGAGGCCGCCGAGATCGGTCTTCGTCTCGGCGTGGAAGCCCTTCTCGTCATGGAAGGAGCGCGCGTAGGCGGTCACGGCCGAGAGCTCGACACGCCCCAGGCTGCTCTGCGCGACGACGACCTTGCCGATCGTGTTCCGGGCGTACGACGAGACCACGCCGTCGACCTCACGGGTCCAGAGCCGGGTCTTGACGGCGGAGACCGTGCCGAGGCCGGGGACCTGCAACGCGGCCTCGTGGTTCTCCTTGTCGATGCCCGCGCGGGTGGCGCAGCCGACGGCCGTGAACGCCGTCGGAGCCGATCCCGCCGGGAGCTGGCGCCCCTCCACCTTGGTCCCGAAGCCGGAGGCCTTGAGCGCGAAGTCGACGTCGTGCGGCGACCTGGCGCGAGCGTCCGAGGTCGCGCCCGACGCCGTCGCGGCACCGGCGGTGAGAAGGCTCCCGGCCAGGGCGCCCACCGCGCCGAGGACGAGAGCTTGGGTGGTGATCTGTCGCATGGTCCACATCCCGATTCTGTGTAGAGCACTGCCGTCAACGCCCTCCGCGAGACGGTCAGATGTGGAGCGATGTTTTCCGTCGACCATCCTCCGTAAACCTGGCGTAACCGGAACGTTACGAAGTGGCGGTGGTCACAGTCTCGGATGCCAGACAGATCCGGAGCCGGAGGTATGGCCCGCCGCCGCCGCCCCGACAAGGATCGGGACATGAGCCAGGTGGTCGGAGTCGGAGTCGGTGCGGTGTCCTTCGAGGAGCTCGTGGCGGTGGCCAGGGACGGGGCGCCGGTCGCCCTGACGGACGACGCGCTCGCCGCGATCGCCCGGGCCCGCGACGTCGTCGACGAGCTCGCTGCGGCGACCACTGCGTCGTACGGGATCTCGACCGGGTTCGGCGCGCTCGCGACCCGGCACATCCCGACCGAGATGCGGGCCCAGCTCCAGCGCTCGCTGGTGCGTTCGCACGCCGCGGGCTCCGGGGCCGAGGTCGAGCGCGAGGTGGTCCGGGGGCTGATGCTGCTGCGCCTGTCGACCCTCGCGACCGGCCACACCGGGATCCGCGCCGAGACCGCGACCCTGCTCGCGGCCCTGCTGGAGCACGGCATCACGCCGGTCGTGCGCGAGTACGGCTCGCTGGGCTGCTCCGGTGACCTGGCCCCGCTCGCGCACTGCGCGCTCGCGCTGATGGGCGAGGGCGAGGTCCGCGATGCCGCCGGCACGCTGATGCCGGCCGCCCAGGCCCTCGCGGCCGCGGGGCTGGAGCCGGTCGAGCTCGCCGCCAAGGAGGGCCTCGCGCTGATCAACGGCACCGACGGCATGCTGGGCATGCTGGTCATGGCGATCACCGACCTGCGGATGCTGCTGAAGACCGCGGACATCGCCGCCGCCATGTCCGTCGAGGGGCAGCTCGCCACCGACCGCGTCTTCGCCCCTGAGCTGCAGGCGATCCGGCCGCACCCCGGCCAGGCCCTCTCCGCCGCCAACCTGACCGCCGTGCTGGCGGACTCGGGCGTCGTCGCCTCGCACCGCGGGCCCGACTGCAACCGGGTCCAGGACGCCTACTCGCTGCGCTGCTCGCCGCAGGTCCACGGCGCCGCGCGCGACACCGTCGAGCACGCCGCGACGGTCGCCGGCCGGGAGCTGGCGTCGGCCGTCGACAACCCGGTCGTGCTCGCCGAGGAGGGCCGGGTCGAGTCGAACGGCAACTTCCACGGGGCGCCGGTCGCCTACGTGCTCGACTTCCTGGCGATCGTCGCCGCCGACGTCGCGTCGATCAGCGAGCGGCGCACGGACCGTTTCCTCGACAAGGCCCGCAACCACGGGCTCCCGCCGTTCCTCGCCGACGACCCGGGCGTGGACAGTGGCCACATGATCGCGCAGTACACGCAGGCCGCGATCGTCTCGGAGATGAAGCGCCTCGCCGTCCCTGCGTCGGTCGACTCGATCCCGTCGAGCGCGATGCAGGAGGACCACGTCTCCATGGGCTGGTCGGCTGCTCGCAAGCTGCGTCGCTCGGTCGACGGCCTGACCCGCGTCGTCGCGATCGAGGTGCTCACCGCGGCCCGGGCGCTCGACCTCCGCCGCCCCCTCGAGCCGGCGCCGGCCACCGGTGCGGTCGTGGACCTGCTGCGCTCGTCCGGCATCGAGGGCCCCGGCCCGGACCGCTATCTCTCGCCCGAGATCGAGGCCACCGTCGCGCTGGTCGCGTCGGGCGCCGTTCTGAAGTCCGTCGAAGATGTGATCGGAGAACTGCGATGAACCAGGAATCTCTCGGTGGTCGAGTAGCCGCTGAGGAACGAAGCGGCGTATCGAGACCGCCCATCCACGCCGCGCACGGCACCGAGCTGACCGCGAAGTCGTGGCAGACCGAGGCCCCGCTGCGGATGCTGATGAACAACCTCGACCCCGAGAACGCCGAGCGTCCCGAGGACCTCGTCGTCTACGGCGGCACCGGCAAGGCCGCGCGCAACTGGGAGTCGTACGACGCCCTCGTGCGCACGCTGACCACGCTGGAGGACGACGAGACGATGCTCGTGCAGTCCGGCAAGCCGGTCGGCGTCATGCGCACCCACCCGTGGGCGCCGCGGGTGCTGATCGCGAACTCCAACCTGGTGGGCGACTGGGCCAACTGGGAGGAGTTCCGCCGGCTCGAGGACCTGGGCCTGACGATGTACGGCCAGATGACCGCCGGCTCGTGGATCTACATCGGCACGCAGGGCATCCTCCAGGGCACGTTCGAGACGTTCGCCGCCGTTGCCGACAAGCGGTTCAAGGGCACGCTGGCCGGGACCATCACGGTCACCGCCGGCCTCGGTGGCATGGGCGGCGCGCAGCCGCTCGCCGTCACCATGAACGACGGTGTCGTCATCTGCATCGAGTGCGACCAGTCCCGCGTCCAGCGCCGGATCGACCACCGTTACCTCGACGTCCAGGCATCCTCGCTCGCCGAGGCCGTCGAGTTGGCGATCGTCGCGCGCGACGAGCGACGTCCGCTCTCGATCGGCGTGCTCGGCAACGCCGCCGAGATGCTGCCGCAGCTGCTCGAGTCGGACGCCCCGATCGACATCGTCACCGACCAGACGTCGGCGCACGACCCGCTCTTCTACCTCCCGGTGGGCGTGCCGTTCGAGGAGTGGGAGGCACGTCGCACCTCCGACCCGGCCGGCTTCACCAAGGAGGCGCAGGCCTCGATGGCCGCGCACGTCCGGGCGATGGTGGAGTTCCAGGACAAGGGAGCCGAGGTCTTCGACTACGGCAACTCGATCCGCGACGAGGCCCGCAAGGGCGGCTACGACCGGGCCTTCGAGTTCCCGGGCTTCGTGCCGGCGTACATCCGGCCACTCTTCTGCGAGGGCAAGGGCCCCTTCCGTTGGGCCGCGCTGTCCGGCGACCCGGCCGACATCGCCGCGACCGACAAGGCGATCCTCGAGCTGTTCCCCGACAACGAGCGCCTGCACAGGTGGATGACCATGGCCGGGGAGCGGGTCGCCTTCCAGGGCCTGCCCGCGCGGATCTGCTGGCTGGGGTACGGCGAGCGCCACCTCGCGGGCCTGAGGTTCAACGAGATGGTCGCCTCCGGCGAGCTCAAGGCCCCCATCGTGATCGGCCGTGACCACCTCGACTGCGGCTCCGTCGCCTCGCCGTACCGCGAGACCGAGGCGATGCTCGACGGCTCCGACGCGATCGCCGACTGGGCGCTGCTCAACGCGCTGGTCAACACGGCCTCGGGCGCGACCTGGGTGTCGATCCACCACGGTGGCGGCGTCGGCATGGGCCGCTCCATCCACGCAGGCCAGGTCTGCGTCGCCGACGGCACCGCGCTGGCCGCCGAGAAGATCGAGCGAGTCCTCACCAACGACCCGGGCATGGGCGTGATCCGCCACGTCGACGCCGGCTACGAGAGGGCGGTCGAGGTCGCCCAGGAGCGCGGCGTCCGGGTCCCCATGTCCGAGGGGTGAGCGGTCTGCAGGTTTCGCCGGCGCACCGGTGAAACCTGCACCTCTCGGCCGAAGCAACGCCTGAGAAGTGCAGGAAGTGGCAGAGAAGGACGGCCCCTGCGGCGCCCGGGGTCGTGTCAGAGTGGTCGTGTGACCCAGCAGCCGGCCCGCTCCCGGGCGACCCTGACCGACATCAGCTCCCGTGCGTGGGAGCACCCCGCCGACCGGGGCGCCCTCGTCGCGCTGCGCAAGCTCAAGGGCTTCGACACCCTGCTCAAGGCGATGTCGGGGCTGTTCAACGAGCGCGCCGTACGCCTGGTGTTCCTGGGCTCGGCGATCCGCGCCGACGAGCGGCAGTTCCCGCGCCTGCACCGCCTGCTCGGCGAGGTCGGCCGCACCCTCGACGCCCCCGAGCTGCCCGAGCTGTACGTCGTCGCCAACCCGGTGCCCGGCGCGATGACGATCGGCATGAACAAGCCCTTCATCGTCCTCAACTCCGGCCTCGTCGACCTGCTCGACGAGGAGGAGCTGCGCTTCGTCGTGGCCCACGAGCTCGGCCACGCGATGAGCGGGCACGCGGTCTACCAGACCCTGCTCCAGCGGCTGATCCAGCTCAGCGGTGTGCTGAGCTCGGTGCCGATCGGCGGGCTCGGCTTCCGCGCGATCATGGCGGCCCTCTACGAGTGGTCGCGCAAGTCGGAGCTCTCGGCCGACCGGGCGGGGCTGCTCGCGACCCAGGACCCGGCGACGGCGTTCCGGGTGCACATGAAGCTCGCCAGCGGCGGCCACCTCGACGACCTCGACGCGACCTCGTTCTTCGCGCAGGGCCAGGAGTACGACGACGCCGACCTGCGCGACTCGGTGCTCAAGATGCTGTTGGTCGAGAACCGCTCGCACCCGTTCCTCGTCGTCCGCGCCACCGAGCTGCGCCGCTGGGTCGACTCGGGCGACTACACCCGGATCCTCGGGGGCGACTACCCCCGCCGCCAGGACGACGACCAGGCCACGGTGTCGGAGGCCGCCAAGGCCGCCGCGCGCAGCTACTCCGAGACCTTCAAGCAGAGCCAGGACGCGGTCGGCACGATGGTGCACGACGTCGCGGGTGTGCTCGGCAGCGTGAAGCTGTGGCTGGACGAAGCGTTCCGCCGGGGCGAGGACTGAGGATTCAACCGGGTTTCCGCCCGGGAAGGAGCCCGCCGTGAGCATCGGCGCCGCACCCAGACCGACCCTCGGCCAGCAGCTCGTCCGGCGCAAGCCGATCAGGCTGCAGCGCGGACCGCACGGCGGGCCCGATCTCAAACGCAGCTTCGGGACCTTCCAGCTGATGATGTTCGGCGTCGGCGCGACCGTCGGCACCGGCATCTTCTTCGTGCTCCAGAAGGCCGTGCCCGACAGCGGGCCGGCGGTGATCATCGCGTTCCTGGTGGCGGGCCTCGGCGCCGGGCTCTCGGCGCTCTGCTACGCCGAGGTCGCGAGCGCCATCCCGGTGAGCGGCTCGACGTACTCCTACGCCTACCACGCGCTCGGCGAGCTGGTCGCGATGGTGATCGCGGCCTGCGTGCTCCTCGAGTACGGCGTGTCGAGCGCGGCCGTCGCGGTCGGGTGGAGCGGCTACTTCAACGAGCTCCTCGACAACCTCTTCGGCTTCTCGCTGCCCGATGCGCTGTCGTACTCGCCGATCCCCTACGAGGACAACACCACCGGGCTGATCAACCTGCCGGCCGTCGTGCTGGTGATGATGTGCATGGTCCTGCTGATCCGGGGCGCCAGCGAGTCGGCGAAGGTCAACACGATCATGGTGCTGATCAAGCTCGGGGTGCTGCTGATGTTCGTGGTCATCGGCCTGACGGCCTGGAACGGCGACCACTTCCACGGGTTCTGGGACAAGGGTGCCGCCGGCATCTCGGCTGCCGCCGGCACGATCTTCTTCTCGTTCATCGGGCTCGACGCCGTGTCGACCGCGGGGGAGGAGGTTCGCGACCCCCAGAAGGCCCTGCCCCGCGCGATCATGGGTGCCCTCGCAATCGTCTTGACTGTCTACGTCCTGGTCGCGATCGCCGGCCTGTCGGCCCAGCCCGCATCGGAGTTCGAGGACCCCGAGCAGCAGGACGCGGGCCTCGCGGTGATCCTCGAGAACGTCACCGGCAACCAGGCCTGGGGCACGGTCCTCGCTGCGGGTGCGGTCATCTCGATCTTCTCGGTGACGCTGGTGACGCTCTACGGGCAGACCCGGATCCTCTTCGCCATCGGTCGCGACGGCATGCTCCCGGAGAGGTTCTCCACGGTGAACCCGCGGACCCTCACCCCGACGTTCAACACCGTGGTCGTCGCGATCGTGGTCGCGCTGATCGGCGGCTTCGTCCCCGCCGACTACCTGTGGGACACGGTCTCGATCGGCACCCTGATGGCGTTCATCGTCGTCGCGGTCGGGGTGATCGTGCTGCGGCGCACCCAGCCCGACCTCGAACGTCCGTTCCGGGTGCCGCTCTTCCCGCTCGTCCCGGTCCTGACGGTCGGGGTCTGCATCTACATCCTGTCCGGCCTGGCGGCGGTGACCTGGCTGATCTTCGGTGCCTGGCTCTTCGTGGTCCTGGCCTTCTACCTCCTCTGGGGCCGACGGCACGCCGCGCTCAACCGCGGGGTCGTCGCCGACACCGAGGTCCCGGGCGGGACGGGGCACTGACATGACGCTGGTCGTGGGCCACCCGCCCCGTCGCCACGACCGCTCGGCGATCTCGCTCGCGGCGATGACGGCCCGTGCCCTCGACACCGACCTCCTGGTCGTCACCGTGGTGCCCGACCGCTGGCCGACCCTGGTCGCCGGCAACACCGATCGGGAGTACGCCGCCTACACGCGGGAGGAGGGCGCGGCCGCCGTGGCGGAGGCCGAGACGGTGCTCTCCGAGGTCGCGTCCGACCTGACGGCGCGAGCGATCAGCGTGCCGGGCCGCTCGGTCCCGGCGACCCTGCTCGAGCAGGCGCACCAGGCCGACGCCGGCATGGTCGTCGTCGGCTCCGGCTCCAACGGCGCCTGGGGCACGGTGGTGCTGAGCTCGACGAGCGACCGTCTGCTCCACTCCGCCCACATCCCGGTCGCCGTGGCGACCCGGGGCTACAGCACGCATGCCGCACCGCGCCTCACCAGGGCGACGTGCGCGTTCCGTGCCGACCAGACGTCGCGCAAGGTGCTGCGGCTCGCCGCCGAGATGTGCGCGGCGGCCGGCACCGAGCTGCGGGTGGTGACGTTCGGGGTGCTCGGCCGCACGATGTACCCCGCCGAGGTCAGTGGTGGGGAGACGGAGGTGCTCGAGGCGTTCGTGGAGCAAGCGAAACGGGCCCAGGCCGCCGCGATGGACGAGGTCGGCGCCGTCGCGGCCGAGGCGATCGTCAGCACCGGACGCACCTGGCGGGAGGCGCTGGCGGGTGTCGAGTGGCGGCATGGCGACGTCCTCGTGGTGGGCTCGTCGGCCGGCGGCGTGCTGTCGCGGGTGTTCCTCGGCTCCAACGCGACCCGCGTCGTACGGCACTCACCGGTGCCGGTCGTCGTCGTCCCGGCATGAGCGTCGCCGACCTGCTCGACGGGGTGCCCGACGGCTGGTCGGTCGCCGTCTACGCGGGTCGGCGGTACGGCGTGACGAAGACGCCGCACGCGGGCGGTCGCAGCGTATCCGTCTACGCCGAGGAGTTCGGCGGGCCGGACGTCATCAGCGCGAACCTCTACCTGACGGATGCGGGGGAGGCGTTCCGGCCGTGCGAGATGCCGGCCGAGAAGGTGCTCGCCTTCCTGCGCGGAGCCACGTACACGCACGACGACCCCGGAGCGAGTGCTCCGGGGTCGTGATGCGTGGGGTCCGACCGTCCGTCAATACACCCGTCGGCTGTTGCCGCCGATGGGCACGAAGTTCAGGATCAGACCGACGACCAGCAAGATGGCGCCGATCGTGGTCAGGATCGGGATGTGAGCCACCAGCCCGATGATGAGCAGGATCAATCCGAGAACGACCATGTCTGCTTTTTCCTCTCCGTTGCCCCCGCTTGGCCCCGGTCGGGGCCTCGGATGGGTTACCCACCGGGCGGCGACGGGGAAACCACCCGAAAGGGTGTGGGCTAGACCAATGCCTGGATCGACTCGTGCATCTCGAGGGTGCGGCGGGCCGACTCGACGTGGAGGTTCTCGACCATCCGACCCTGGTAGGTCACGACGCCGGAGCCCTTGCCGTCCTCCCATGCCTGGATCAGACCGCGGGCGTCCTCGACCGCCTGCTCGGACGGCGCGAACGCCGCGTTGGCGCCCTCGACCTGGCCGGGGTGGATGAGGGTCTTGCCGTCGAAGCCCATCTCGCGGCCCTGGCGGCACTCGGCCAGGAAGCCGTCGGTGTCCTTCACGTCGTTGTAGACGCCGTCGAGGATCACGATGCCGGCGGCGCGGGCGGCCAGCAGCGCGGTGTGCAGTGACGGCAGGATGGGGGCGCGGCCGGGCACGTGCTCGGCGTACAGCTCCTTGACCAGGTCGTTGGTGCCCATCACCAGCGTGCTCAGCCGCTCGTCGGCGCGGGCGATGCTCAGCGCGTCGAGGATGGCGATCGGCGTCTCGATCATCGCCCAGAGCGTGGTGTGGTCGGGGGCGCCGGCCTTCTCGAGGGCGGCGACGAGCTGGTGCACCTCGGCCGCGCTGTTGACCTTGGGGACGACGACGGCGTCCGGCCCGGCGGCGGCCGCCGCGGCGAGGTCGGCGTCGTGCCACGCGGTGCCGATGCCGTTGACCCGGATGGTGAGGGTGCGCCGGCCGTACTCACCGCTGCCGACGGCAGCGGCGGCGGCCTCGCGCGCGGCCGGCTTGGCGTCGGGCGCGACGGCGTCCTCGAGGTCGAAGATGACGGCGTCGATGGGCAGCGTCTTGGCCTTCTCCAGCGCCTTGGCGTTGGAGCTCGGCATGTAGAGGACGCTGCGCAGCGGGATGAACTCGCTCATGCTGTCTCCTCGATCGCGTCGTAGGCCTTCTTGAGCTCGGGGTCGATGGCGGCCAGCTGCTCGGCCAGCTCGACCATCACCAGGCACTGCTTGAGCGAGGCGTCGTCCTCCATCTTGCCGTCGAGCATCACGGCGCCGGTGCCGTCGCCCATCGCGGCGGCGACGCGGCGCGCGTGCGCGACGTCCTCCACGCTGGGGCTGAACACCTTGTTGGCGATGGCGATCTGCTTGGGGTGCAGGCTCCAGGTGCCGACGCAGCCGAGCAGGAACGCGTTGCGGAACTGGTCCTCGCACGCGACCACGTCGGCGATGTCGCCGAAGGGTCCGTAGTAGGGGTAGATGCCGTGCATCGCGCAGGCGTCGACCATCCGGGCGATCGTGTAGTGCCAGAGGTCCTGCTGGTACGTCGCGCGCGGCGCCTCGAGGTCGGTGACGCCGAGCTCGTTCTTGGGCGGGTCCTGGCGGACCAGGTAGCCCGGGTGGCCGCCGCCGACGCGGGTGGTCTTCATCCGGCGGTCGGCGGCCAGGTCGGCCGGG